>JBDRQD010000061.1:0-37630 GCA_043826455.1 Candidatus Bathyarchaeota archaeon | reverse complement strand
GTACTTTTCCCACATTCGTATGAAGCCCCAGGCACCTAAGTCGTAAATCGTCTCAGCCCTGACTATCTTGTTTTTAATTATGTAGCCTAGAGTTTCCGCAAGAAAGAACCATGAGGTCCAGTGACCGAAAAACTCGGGATTATAGTACCCATATTTCTCCATGAATTCATCGTGATCTTTCCACTCTATGTTTTTTTGCATCAGAATACCGTATGCCTGCATCACTTGGTCTGAGGTCATCCGATCGGTTAAGAATTTGCAGGTCTCCATTTCCCTTGCTTTTAGCGTGTATCTTAGATTGATGATGTAGTATACTGCTGCTACGAGTACTCCTGTTGCCGCCACCATGTAGTAGGCGGTCTGAATCTCGGTTAGTTCAACCATAATTGTTTACCTGAGAGAAGTTAGTGTGATGTGAGGATAAGATTATGCCCATGTGGGGTGGTGATCGAACACCGATTTACCTTTCAAATATATGAAATTGTTAAGAGAGCTATGGCTGTGGTTTGGGGTCCGCCATCCCGCCGGCCAGCAGCATCGCCGTCCAGATGGGCTTCCAGGCGTCAACGACGCTTCCCCCCGTGCATGAAACCTTCCGGGGCTCAACCAGCTCCACGGAGGGAACCCAGCTGGCGAGGCTCCCCATCTCAAGGGTCGTGAACTCGACCTCAACCGTAACGGGGGGCTTAACACGGTACGGCTTAACCTTAGCAGACATAGCCTTCTTGGCGGCTTCCTTTATCAACCCATAGGTAACCTCTGGGTTAAGACAATCCGCGCTGTACCTGCTGATACCCTTCTTGACTTCAACAGACGCGACCCCTGGAACCAGCTCCCTCATCTGCCCTATGGTCTTGTCGTCGCCGGTGACCAGCGCAACGGGGACGCCGAAGTCACCCGCCAACGCCGCCGAGATTCCGCCCTCCCCGACAAGAACACCGTTTATCCAGAAATTGTGGACCTCGCTGAACAGGGTGTGGTTGAGGATGGCTCCAGTGGTGCCCGCCCTGGCATGATAGCCCACCAGGAAGGCTTTGTTGAATGTTTCGTCGATTCCCTCCACCATCGCCAGCTTTTTCCCCCGGAACCCTCGGATCACCCTGGCCTTCGGGTTCAGCTTCTCCAGGAGCAGGTTCCTCATACCGTCATGCGCCTCATTGACCAGGACCTCTGTAGCTCCTGCCTCCAAGGCTCCCTCTATGGCCGCGTTCACGTCCTGGGTGATCAGAGGACGGGACTGGTTGTAGAACATCCTTCCAGGGACCACGTCGTCCCAGGTGGTCACCCCCGAGGCGCCCTCCATGTCAACTGAAATGAACACTTTCACGTCAAACACCACTCAAAACTGCGGCTAATTGTGGATAAAATTATGGATTGAATGAATGTTAAAGATTGAGGATATTATGTACGTGGATCAGATACTAAGCAGCATACTCCATACACCCCAACAATCGTAGTTTAGCTAAATGCAACTCGAAAAATATCACATTCTTCCACGCAGCTGTCATCAACCCCAAGATTCACAAAATTACAAGCCACCTAACAAACACTGGCCCCCCAAAAATCCACAATTCCCAGCCACTAGGAACAAACCCCCTAAAACCCCAAGGAAACACCAAAATCGCATACACCAAGCCACATGATACAAGCCAGCAGCCCAGCGATCACCCACAGCGGTGAAGACCATACACCCCCCACCCATACATACACATAACTAACATCGAGAATGGTGCGGGGGGTGGGGATCGAACCCACGCAGGACTAGTCCATTAGGGCCTGAACCTAACCCCTTTGGCCACTCGGGAACCCCCGCACAACAAGGAAAAGGGGACAGCCTAAAGAGACTTCAGAAACGCCCTATAAGCCTTCGCATCCATCAGCTTACCTAGGTCCGCGTCCAGGCTACTGGCCTCGATCTTGGCGATCCAGCCATCACCGTACGGGTCATCGTTGATCAGCTCAGGGCTGTCAAGCAAGGCCTCGTTAACCTCCACCACCTTGCCGCCCACCGGGCTATACATGTCGCTGACAGCCTTCACGGACTCCACCGCCCCTATGGCCTCACGGTGAGCCACCTCCGCGCCCACAGAGGGTAACTCCACGTAGACTATCTCGTGAAGCTGCTTCTGAGCGTAGTCGTCAACCCCTACGGCCACCAGGCTGCCGCCCAGCTTCTTAGCCCACTCGTGCTCCTTGGTGTAGTAGAGCCCATCCTCAACCTTGTAATCGTCGGTCACTTCTTATCCCTCTTCCAACCGTACACGCTTTCATCATAGAAGGGCCGGTGCTTAACAACTTTTCCCTTCACCAGGTTCTTCCTGATCTTCACCAGCAGCTCCGTCCCCACCTCACTGAACCCGGTGGGCACATACGCCAAGGCTATGCCCACATCCAACGTTGGGCTAAGACCACCGCTGGTGACCACACCTACCTCCTTCTCCTCCAGGTCTAGGACCTCGTAGCCGTGCCGCGGGATGCCCCTACCCTCCAGCATCACCCCCACCAGGGTCTTGGAGACGCCCTCGTCCCTAACCTTCTGCAGCGCCCGCTGCCCCACGAAGTACCCCGGCTTCTTGAACTTCACAGTCCACCTGAGCCCCGCCTCCAGGGGGTTGATGCTCTCGTCGATGTCGTTACCGTAAAGCCACAGGCCCGCCTCCAGCCTCAGGCTGTCCCTGGCGCCTAGACCACACGGAACCGCCCCGGCGCCCACCAGGCCCATCCATATCTTCATGGCCTTATCCGGCTTCTCCGCGGGGCAGTCCAGCACGAAGACCTCGAAGCCGTCCTCACCCGTGTACCCCGTCCTAGCAGCCAGACACTTCTCACCGCTGACGACCACCTCACCGATGGTGAAGCGCCCGATGCCACTGAGGTCGCCCTCAGTGATCTTCTGAAGGGTATCCTCCGCCTTAGGCCCCTGGACAGCGATCATGGCCACCCTGTCGCTGACGTCCGTCAGCTTAACCTGGAAGTCCTTGCTGTTCTTCTTCATCCACTTGAAGTCCTTGTCCCTGTTGCTGGCGTTATAGACGACCAGGAACCTCTCAGGGGTGAACTTGTAGAGGATGAGGTCATCCACGATGCCGCCCGTGGGCTTACACATCACCGTGTACAGGCCCCCGAAGGGCTCCAGCTTACCCACATCGTTGGTGACCAGGTAGTTGAGGAACCTCTCAGCGTCCGGGCCCTCAGCCCAAGTCCTACCCATGTGGCTGGTGTCGAAGATGCCGCAGGCCTCACGCACAGCCTTGTGCTCCGCCTGAATGCCCTCGTACCACACGGGCATGGCGAACCCGCCGAAATCCACAACGTTGCCGTGGTCCGCGTGGTAACCGTAAATATGAGTCTTTTTAAGCTCCAACTCTTGTACCGCCTAAGAATCACCCGGTACCAAGTTAAAACTATTATCTGTGACGCCTAGGGGCACGGCTTCACCTTGACGGCGTCCGTGTCGAAGGACAGGTCCTTGCCGCACTTGGGGCACCTGCCCTCAAACTTCTTGATGACGTCCTGGGGAGACTTTAAAAGATCACCCTCGTACAGGACCTCCCCACACTCCCTACAGCATATTCTCTGCGGCACTATAACCCCTCGGCTCTAGTAGGTACCGAGCCTTCGTTTATAAACTTCATGCCACGTTGACACAGGAAAAAGGATTATATCCCATGCCACAGTAAATGGGGCAGGAGGCAGAAGCCATGTCCAAGAGACGCTCAAGCAGAAGGAACCCCCTCAAAGATTTCAGGATACCGTCAAACCTGCTAACCTGGGGCGTAGTCATCTTCTCATTGTTCATATTGAGCGGAGGCATCTACAACATCCTGGAGAGCCCGCCCCCCTTCATACCCTACGGAAACAGGTACCTGACCCTTCACCCGTACCTCAGCGACCAGACAGTCTACGAGAGCATCTTCGTCTTCCTCTCCAACGCAGCCGTCTTCCTGGGCCTGTGGATCAGCTACCGCAGCACCCAGGTAGCCTACGACAGGTCAAAGGCCAACAGGTACCTCCTGTTCGGAATAGGGTTAACCCTGGCAGGCATCTCAGGCAGCTACCTCATAATCGAGATGAAGAAGGCCATCCTGGGCTAAACGAAACTGTTTAGTGTCCACGGAGACCAATCATCCCTGATCAGTTTGACTCGCATAGGGTTCATAGGATTAGGCCTCATGGGGACCGGTATGAGCAAGAACCTGGTCAAGGCCGGGCACCAGGTCACCGTGTGGAACCGGACGGAGTCCAAGATGAAGCCGGTCGTGGAGGTTGGAGCCAAGCCGGCTAAGAGCCCCAAGGACGTAGCCAAGAGCAGCGACGTGGTCATCACCATGGTCACTGACAGCAGCGACGTGGAGGAGGTGCTCCTGGGCCCAAGCGGCGCCATCCACGGCGCCAAGAAGGGCGACGCCTTCATAGACATGAGCACCATAAGCCCCATAGCCACCAAGGCCATAGCCGCCAAGCTCGCCGAGAAAGGCATCGAGATGCTGGACGCCCCCGTCAGCGGCGGCGTCATAGGAGCCAACAACGGCACCCTCAGCATCATGGTGGGCGGCAAGAAGGAGGTCTACGACAAGTGTCTGCCCATACTCCAGGCCATGGGCAAGACCATCACCTACATCGGCGGAAACGGCGACGGCCAAGTATGCAAAGCCGTCAACCAGATACTTGTAGGCACCACCATGCTGGGCGTAGCCGAGGCGCTGGTCTTCGCCGCCAAGGCAGGAGTGGACGTGGAGAAGGTCCACGCCGCGGTGAGCGGGGGCGCAGCCGGCAGCTGGCAGCTCACCAACAACGGTGAGAGGCTGCTTAAGGGCGACCACGAGCCAGGATTCAAGATAAAGGACTACATGAAGGACCTGGGCATCATCATGGACACCGCCGCCGTCAGCAAGATGCCGCTACCTGCCACGAGCCTGGTGCACCAGATGTTCAGGCACTGTGACGCCATGGGCATGAGGGACAAGGGAACCCAGGCCGTGGTGGTGGCGGTGGAGAAGCTGGCCAACAAGAAGCTCAAAGAATAAACCCCTTTTTTTATTCACACGCCAGCGACGTGCAACTCCTTTTCTGGAGGTTTTGAGGATGGTCCCGCCCGCGGGAGTTGAACCTGCAACCCTCCGGTGTCTGCTCATGGCCTGAACGCCACCGCCCCGCGGGGCGACGACTACAGCCGGATGCTCTGCCATTGAGCTAGGGCGGGACTCCGAGAAACATGGCAACTACGATAATTTAAGCGATTTGGTCACCCGCACCTGCCCATGGAACATTAATCTATAGAGGCTGGTAGGGTTTAAGGCTCCATAAACGATATCATAAATGGCTCAATGTTTTGAGCGGTGCCGTGCCCCGTGTCAATTAGCGTAGAGGATGTAATGATCACAGACGTGATCACCATCAAACCAGACTATCCAGTAAAGTACGCTGACAGCCTCATGAAGTACTTCAGCATAGGCTGCCTGGTGGTAGTGGATGAAGGTCTTCCCGTAGGCATCCTCACGGACAACGACATAGTTAGAAGGGTGTACATGATGAAGTACGATCCCCACCTCCTCCTGGTGAGGGAGGTGATGTCGACGCCCCTCATCTGGGTGACCCCCAGTACGCCCCTCCACGAGGCCGCGGCGATAATGATGGAGAAGAACGTCCGGAGGCTGCCGGTCATCGGTAACCTGTCCTCGGGCCCTGTGCTCCTTGGCCTCCTGTCGCGGGTCCAGGTGGCCCAGGGGGAGGAGGAGGCCAAGGTCAAGGCCAAGAAGTAGTCTCAATCTCTGAAAGTTTTGGGTATGTTTTCTTCGTAGGGGGGCCCTATGACCCCCTTCTCCGTGATGAAGCCAGTGATGTACTTGGCTGGAGTAACGTCGAAGCTGGGGTTCCTGGCCAGAGCCCCCTCCGCTGTGATCATAACCCACGTGTATTTTCCGTCCTCCCCCTTGCCCCACACTCGCGTCACCTCCTCTGGGCTTCTTTCCTCGATCTCTACGGCGTCCCCCGTAGGCGTCCTGAGGTCGAAGGTCATCTCCGGAGCAGCCACATAGAAAGGCACACCGTTCTCGTGGGCCACCACCGCCTTCTCGTAGGTGCCAATCTTGTTGGCCACGTCCCCATTGGCTGCCACCCTGTCGGCCCCCACGATGACCATGTCGACTTCGCCACGCCTCATATAGTAGCCCGCCGCGTTGTCCACGATGAGGGCGTAGGGGATATCCTCCATCTGCATCTCCCAGGCTGTGAGCTTCGCGCCCTGGCTACGAGGGCGAGTCTCATCCACCCAGACGAAGACCCTCTTTCCTTTTCTGTGGGCCACCCTGATGGGGCTTAGGGCCGTACCGTGGTCAACGAAAGCCAGGGCGCCGGCGTTGCAATGAGTGAGGACCCTGTAGCCGTCTCCTACGAGTTTCTCCCCGTGCTCCCCCATGAGCCTGGAGGCCTCTAGGTCTTCACACGCTATCTTGTCTGCCTCCGCCTCGACTTTTCTCACACGTTGAGCCACTGAGCCGTCCTCGGCTGCGTCAAGGCAGCGCTCCACCGCGCGGAAAAGGTTCACGGCTGTGGGCCTTGTCCGCCGAACCGTGCCGGCGGCTTCGGCCATGTGCTTGACGAACTCCTTCAAAGAGTAATCCCTGGCTTCAAGGGCGGCTTGAGCCATGGCGTATCCGGCGGCGCACCCTATGGCGCCGGCGCCCCTTGTGACCATGTCCCTGATGGCTTGGGCGGTCTCCCTGTGGTGGCTGAGGGCGACGACCTCAAACCTGTGGGGTAGAAGCCTCTGGTCGATCATCTTGACCGTTTGGCCCTCTCGCCAAATGGTCAGCACGTCCCTGGTCTCGTCGCCTATCTTCACCTTCATGACGTAGAAAGTATAGGCTGGACATCTAAATAATCTATTTCAAGACCTTTCCGGTCTTCCTGTACCACAGGTACAAATCTAGTTCACCGAGGCTCATTTCCAGCCTTTCAGCCACCCGGGCTAGGACCTCCTCGTATACCAGATACCTTTTCTTCGTCAGACTCTTTTTCGCTTCCTCGGCGGTGATGATTTCGTGCTCGGCCATGTTGCTCAGGATGTGGCGGTCAATGATAGCTACGTCGAAGTAGCCGACGTTCCTGAGGTAGTGGCTGGCTTCCTTCCACCCTAGGCCCTTGACGTTGTCCACCAGCCACAGTCTAGCCTCAGCTGTATCCTTGAAGCCTTGGACTATGGACTTGATCCTGGGGGCCAGGTCCCTGGAGTTGTATATGTACTCGGCTCTGGCGTTGGCGAACCTGTGGCCCTCATTGACTAGACACGCTGTTACGTCTGATAGCTCCCCCTTAATGAGGGCCCCATTGCAGCTTAGAGCGTCCACACACCGCTGACCCATGAGGGCGCTGCTGTACGCCGTCAGCAGGCAGTAGACGAGCTCCTCGTACCATTTCTGGGAGTCCATAAGGTGCACCTGCCTGAATTCCTCCATCCGCCCCTCGACCATTCCTCTGACCCGAAGGTTCTCAGCCAGAGCCTTCACGGTCTGGGTCATGGCATTGACGCCGGTGCCTTCTCGGAGCTTGGACTGCATTGGTGCATTCAAGGAACCGCGTCATTTAAAGCTGACACTCTCACCCGCTGTAAGAATTGTGCTATAAGATTGTCAAGGGTTAAGTCAACCAATGAGCTCCAAGGTAGCCCACCTGGATTACGAGATACGCCAAATCGTGTGCCGAGCAGCTAAGAAGACCCCCGCCATAAACACCCCCGGTATAAACATCGCTTCTGTGGAGGAGGGCCACGAGTTCACTACTTGGTTCTGGGCAGCCAAGGAGTTGGTTGAAGCCGGGCTCGCAGAGTACAGCGGGGAACCTCTATCACAGACGGAGTGGAATCAGGTCCACTTCAAGGAGCGGTTGAACCCAGCTGGGCCCCCCGGCCCCTTGCCTGACGATTTCTACGCCAAGGCCTACCAGAGCTTCAACTTGATTAAACTAGATAAAGCGCCCAACCTGAGCCGCATGAGGGCCAGGTTCAAGGAGATCTTGGAGAGCAGGATAGGCCGCATAGCCAGGATGGCTTCAGCCGAGGCAGATTCACCCACCTCTTCCCTCCAGAAAGAGGAGGAGCAATTATACGATATGGTTCACCGACTGATCTTGGCCTGGAGAGAAGATCTAAGAGGGCTTGGGGAGTAAGCTATGGCTCGGCTGGACACTTTTGAGGAGGCCTTCACCAGATTCATAGAAGACTTCATGGATGGCCAGAATCGTTTCAAGTACGACCAGTACATAAGTGAGATGGTGGTGAAGGGCTCCAAGAGCCTCGTCATCGACTTCACGGACATATACAGTTATGACATGGACCTGGCTAGAGCCATCTTGGAGGACCCTGAAGGCCTTACACCCATCTTCAGCTCCGTTGTCAGGGGGAGGCTCCGCACCAGGGACCCCATGTTCGCTGAGAGCCTCAACAGAGTAAACATTCGTTACAGGAACCTGCCAGCCGCCACACCCCTCCGCCGCATGGGGTCAGACCACGTGGGCAGGCTGATCATGGTCAGCGGCATCATCGTGAGGGCGTCATCCATGACCCCGATGGTGGTGAAGGCCACGTTCAGGTGCCCCGCCTGCGGTGAGCTCAACCACATAGAGCAGAGCGGCCAGATCCTCATGAGGCCCCAGAAGTGCATAGCCTGCGACAACAGGAAGGGCTTCGAGCTGGTGCCCAAGGAGTCCGTGTTCATAGACTGCCAGACCGTCAGCATCCAAGAGCGGCCCGAGGACCTGCCCCCGGGACAGCTTCCCCGGTCACTCAACATCGAGCTCAAGGACGACCTCGTAGACTTTGTCCGCCCCGGTGACAGGGTCACCTTGACGGGCTTCATCAAGCTCCTGCCAAGGTACGGCCGCGGCGGAGAGCTCCGCACCTTCGACCTCCAGGTGGACGCCAGCTACGCTGAGGTGAGCGGCAGGGAGATGGAGCTCCTGGAGGTCACTCCGGAGGAAGAGGAGGAGATCCTTGAGCTCTCCCGAGACCCCTGGATCCACCAGAAGCTCCTGAGCAGCATAGCCCCCAGCATCTATGGCTACGAGCACATCAAGGAGGCGGTCCTGTACCTCCTATTCGGAGGAGTCCTGAAGGAGCTTGAGGACATGAGGATCAGGGGAGACATCAACGTTCTGCTGGTAGGTGACCCTGGCACAGCTAAGAGCCAGATACTCAGCTTCGCCGCCAAGGCGGCGCCGAGAGGCATCATGACCACGGGCAGGGGAAGCACCGCCGCGGGCCTCACGGCGGCCGTCGTGAAGGAGGGCGGCACCGGAAACTTCATCCTAGAGGCCGGCGCCCTCGTCCTGGCCGATAAAGGGCTCTGCTGCATCGACGAGATCGACAAGATGCGGGAAGAGGACCGCGGCGCCATACACCCAGCCATGGAGCAGCAGATAGTACCCATCGCAAAGGGAGGCATCGTGGCCACCCTCAACGCAAGAGCCAGCATCCTAGCCGCAGGCAACCCCACCCTCGGCCGCTACAACCCCTACCAGACCATCGCCCAGAACATCAACCTACCTGTAACCATCCTGAGCAGGTTCGACCTCATATTCATCCTCAAGGATCAGCCGGACAGCTCCAGAGACGCTGACATGGCTGAGCACATCCTGAACCTGCACAGGGTGCTCACAAGCGGCGAGCCTCCTCTCTCAGTGGAGCTGCTCAAGAAGTATGTCAGCTACGCCAAGAAGATCAAGCCGGCCATCACAGACGAGGTCATAGAGAGGTTCAAGAGCTTCTACGTGAAGATGAGGACAGCCAGCATCGAGGGCGGTGAGGCCGCGGCCGTGGCAATAACTGCACGGCAGCTTGAGAGCCTAGTAAGAATGGCCGAGGCCAGGGCCAGAGCCCACCTCAGGAAGGAGATAACAGTGGAGGACGCCGAGGCCACCATAAACCTGATGCAGAAGAGCCTTGAGCAGGTGGGCATAGACGTGTCCACGGGCCAGATAGACATAGACATCCTGTACACGGGCAAGCCCAGGAGCCTCCAGAACCAGCTGCAGAAAGTACTCCAGGTGATAAGCGAGATGGAGAGGATCAGCGGCAGCGTCAAGGACGACGACTTCTACGACACGCTGCAGAGCGACCACGGCATCAGCAGGTCCGAGGCAGCCCGCCTGGTGGGAGTCCTCATGAAGGATGGCACCATATACTCGCCCAGACCAGGCTACTACAAGAGGACGAGCTAGCCTCCCCCCCCTTTTACCCTAAAGTGCCACCCTCACTAGTTATTTTTAGGTGAAAATGATAAATAAAGAAGCGTTCCGAAACTTAACTTGTGAGCTACCTGTTCTTCTGCAGCGACGCCACGGAGCGTGAGTGCCTGCGGAACGGCCTCTTCGGCAACAGTAGCAGGTTCTGGGACGACGTGAAGCGCATCAAGGTGGGGGACCCCGTGTTCCTCTACAACCTCAACAGCGGAAGCCTCTTGGGTCCCTTCAGGGCGTCCTCGGAGCCCATGATCCACAAGGACCCGTACGCCTTCATGGGTTCAGGGACCTTCCCGGCCCAGGTGGAGGTCACCTGGACCAAGGTTCACGTCATCAGAAACGCGTCCAAGGCGCTGCCCTTCCTAAGGAGCAGGCTAAGGTGCAGGCTCACCCCCAAGGAGACCGTGCAGGTGTTCCAGGCCCTCCACGAGGCCCAGTTCATGCAGCTGAGCGGGTGGCTGTGATGAGAAACTCTTAAAGGGCTATCCCGGCGATACGTCTCCTATCGGGAAGCCTGATAGCATGGGGATACGGGTAGCCATCGCTGGCGTGGGTAACTGCGCATCCGCCCTGATCCAGGGCGTCGAGTACTACAAGGACGCTAAACGTGACGAGACGATCCCGGGCGTGATGCACGCCTACTTCGGGGACTACCACATAAGGGACATAGAGTTCGTGGCGGCCTTCGACGTTAACAAGCTCAAGATAGGTAAGGACCTGAGTGAAGCCATCTGGGCGCACCCGAACAACTGCGCCAAGTTCTCGGCCGTCCCAGAGACCGGAGTGCTTGTCCAAGCAAGCCCCCTCCTTGACGGCGTCGCGCCCCACATGTTCGAGAGCTTCCACGCGGACAAGTCAATAAAGCCCGTGGATGTGACCGAGGTACTCCGGGAGACCAAGGCGGACATGCTTATCAACTACCTCCCCGTGGGCAGCGCCAAAGCCACTGAGCACTACGCCCAGGCCTGCCTCGACGCGGGCTGCGCCTTCGTGAACTGCATACCGGAGTTCATCGCATCCGAGCCCGTGTGGGCCAAAAAGTTCACAGACGCCGGTCTGCCGGTCGCGGGGGACGACATAAAGAGCCAGGTGGGAGCTACTATACTCCACAGGGTGATGGCTAGACTCTTCTATGACAGAGGCGTGGTTCTGGACAGCACGTACCAGCTAAACATTGGCGGTAACACGGACTTCGAGAACATGACCGTGGAGAGCAGGCTTAGAACCAAGCGTGTGAGCAAGACTGAGGCCGTGCAGAGCCTCATACCCTACGAGGTGCCCACCAGGATCGGCCCCAGCGACTACGTGCCCTTCCTAGGGGACCACAAGATATGCTACATACGGATCAACAGCCACAGCTTCGGCAACCTACCAATCACCCTAGACGCCAAGCTGGTGGTCAACGACAGCCCCAACAGCGCAGGCGTGGTCATTGACGCTATTCGTGCCGTTAAGATCGCCCTGGACCGAGACGTGTCTGGGCCACTGACAGGCATAAGCAGCTACAGCTTCAAGCACCCGCCCAAGCAGGTCCCGGACGACCAGGCCCACCAGTGGGTCGAGGACTTCATCGCAGGAAAAGTGGAGCGCTAGGATAGCCAGAGCCTGAGCTCAGCCTCGGCCTCCTCATGGTTACCTGAGGCGTGAACCAGGTTCTCCACAGCTCGTCCCTCCTCGGTGCTCTTCTCTATGCTGTCAAATCCGAGGTCGCCTCTTATCGTCCCCTTCTCGGCGGTAGCTGGGTCAGTGTACCCTGTCACCCTCCGCACCTCACTTATAGCGTCCTCGCCACCTACCTTAATGGCTAGGACGGGGCCTCTGCTGAAGTATTTCCGGAGGTTCCTCAGAACCTTCACACCGTGGGCCTCAGGGTCCTTGATAGTGGGCACAGCCCTCTGAGCCTTGAGGCCAACCGAGAGAGCCATCGTGTCCGGGTAATGCTCCCTCAGAAGGCCCTTATCGATCCTTCTATAGTATCTCATGTCCTGAACCCGGAGGCCCGCGTCCTCATAGTACTTTATTATCGTCCCGATCAGGTTACGCTCCAAGGCGTCAGGCTTGAGAATTACTAGGGTCTCCTGGTGCATGTGCAAGGGATAGGCAAGCAGCGATAAGGGTTTAACGGTTAAAAAAAGAGGTGATGTCTCACCGGTTACGTTCCTAGTTCCTTCCGGGGATAGTCCCCAAGTATCTTGACCTGCTCCTTGTCAAGAATCACGTTCTGTTTAAAGTACTCCTCGTGCTGCGGATCGTGCCTTGTGGGTACGTTGGGATCAGCCTTGAGGATCATATGCATCCTGAGGGCGCCTGGGCCGAGGCGCGTGGTGTAGTCGCACCCTGGTACGGGGCACTTGAACCGGTCGATGTAGTCCTCCGACTGTGTGAGGACCACAAACTTTTGAAGCTCCGACGGGATACTTATTGACAAGTTACCCCCAGATGATACTGGATCTGTAGGAATATATGCGTTATCCTCACTTGTAACTTAATTCTTAAATTATTTATCCAATAAAATGTTTATTCATTTTTGAATAACTTAAAAGAATATAAATGGATTTCTGAAACAGGATTATCGCTGCTTGAGCTTCCAGGCCTCGGTCCACTTGAACTTCCGTGGATCACGGCGCATGTTGAGTGTGCTCTTCCTGCACTTTGCACTGCAGAATCTTAGGACTCTTCCGTCTCTCCTGACGAAACCCATCCCTGTGCCTGGGGCTATCTCCTTTCCGCAGAAGCTGCACTTGTAGATCTGGGGCATCATGGTCACCTACCGGATCTTCCTGGCCTCGCGCTCTGTTTCGCGCAGAAGCAGTATGTCATCGATCCTCACTGGACCCTTGACGTTGCGGGTGATGATGCGCCCCTTGTCTCTGCCTTCCTCAATCCTGACCCTTACCTGCATAACTTCGCCCGTCAGCCCTGTCCTTCCAAGGATCTGGATGACTGTGGCGGGTGTAAGCATGTCAGAATCTTGGCTCATGCTACTTCACTAGTTCCTGGACTTTCTTCACGATCTCTGCGACAAGGCTCTCGGCTTCGCCGCAATCCTCGATGGCTGCAGCGGCTGAGCTCACAGTGATCCCAAGGGCTTCACCGATCTTGTTCTTGTCCGGCACGTAGACGTATGGCGCCTTCCTCTCCTCACATAGGAGCGGCAGGTGGGCCACTATCTCCGGCGGCTGAACGTTCTCGGCTATGAGCACGAGCTTGGCTTTGCCCCTCTCGATGCTTTTGGTTGCCTCGTTGGTGCCTTTCCTGATCTTTCCTGTCTCTGATGCTGTCTTGAGTGCTTCGTAAGCCGCGTTCGCGACCTCTTTAGGTACTTCGAACCTTACGTAGAAGGGCTTCGAAGGATCTACGTTTCTTGACATATCATTTCCCTCAAGGTACATACCCATACAATCTCGTTCCTTCTTAAACGTTCCGCCTGTTAACAAAAATATGTGAATCTACTTGTGAGTGTAGTAGGCGATGAAGGGATCAGCCGAGTCCACGCGGCAGAAACCGAAACGCTCAAACTGGATCATCTCGTCAGCCGCAAGCTTTAGGCACCTCTCCTCCACTAGGCCCCGTGCGACGGATGCGTCAGGCATTATTACCTTTCCTTCAGCGCCTCTGCCCTTCGGCAGCCAGTGGATGAAGGGAGCGTCAGCTCCCCTGGCCACCTGGTAATCCCTGGAGTGGTACTTGGCCTCGACCAATTCATCGGAAAATGACACAACCTCGACGTTCATGGCGCCCATGAGGCGAACTAAACCTCCTTGGGGCGTCTTCTCAAGGTCGTCACCTGAGATCATGAAGCTGAATCCGCCGTCTACAGGCGATATGGTATAGTCCCGTGTTCCTCTCTCGGGGTGGTCCGGGTGGAGTGGAAGCTTGGCTACGTGCTGCTCTGGGACTCCGGCCACCTTCAGCTCTACGGGGTCCTTGACGAAGAAGAACCTGTCCGCTGTGGGCTCTATGAGCTTCCTGTTCTCGGCCGCTACGTTGTCCCAGCTTATGGTCACGTTCACTGGTTTGGGGCCCACATGTATCATTATGGCTCTTATGGCCTCGGGCTGCAGGCCTCTTCTCCTCAGGGCTCTCAGGGTTCCCATTCGGGGGTCGTCCCACCCCGTGTAGGTGCCGTCCTCTATGCCGCGCCTCATCTTGGACTTGCTGAGGATGCCCACCTCCAGACCGAGGCGGCCCACGTTGATGACCTCCGGGCTCCTCCAACCGAAGTGCCTCTGGAGCCACTGTTGGCGGATGGAGTTCACGTCGTGCTCTTTACCGCGGATGATGTGGCTGATGCCCATGAGGTGGTCGTCGAGGCCGCAGCTGAAGTTATAGAGTGGCCAAACACGGTACTTTGATCCTTGCAGGGGGTGGGGCTCCTCGCTTATGCGGAGGGCGGGCCAGTCTCTGACGGCCGGGTTGGGGTGGTCCAGGTCGGTCTTGACTCTCACCACCGCGTCGCCTTTCTGGTAACCACCGTTCAACATCATCCTCCAGCGCCGGAGCTGCTCGTCTGGTGGTAGATCCCTGCAGGGGCAGGGCTTGGACGCCATGTACAGTTTCTTGAATGTCTCGACCTCGCATGTGCAGACGTAGGCTTGGCCCATGGCCAGGAGCTTCTCAGCGTACTCGTAGTAGGTCTCCAGTCTCTCGCTCTGAATGTACTTCTCGTCTATCTTGACGCCCAGCCACAGCAGGTCCTCGACGATGGCGTCGTACATCTCAGGGATAGGGGGCTTCACCTCGGCGCTTGTGTCCTCGTACCTGAGGATGAAGTGGCCGCCGTACATCTTGGCGTACTCGTCGCAGAAGATTATAGGCTCCGCTGAGCCCAGGTGGAGGGCGCCGTCGGGGTTGGGGGCGAACCTGGTCTTCACCATGGGCCAATCGTCCACGTTCTCTAGGGGCGGCAGTTTCTTCTCCTCTTCCTCCACTTTTTTGCGCTCCAGAAGCTCCGGGTAGTTGTCCTCTATGAAGGCCTGCTGCTGCTCCTGTGTCCACGAGTTAACCTCTTTTATGGCCTGCTGGATGGTGGGCACTATCTCCTTCACCCTCTGCTTGAGCTCCGGAAACTCGGCCATCATCTTGCCGATGACGGAGCCTGGCTGGGCCTTTCCATCGAACTGGGAGGCGTTGAGAGCCGCGTACTTGGTGGCAGCGGTCTTAATATCGTCGTTGCTCGTGGACACTTCTCGTCCCGTGAAATGAAGAGGGGGAGGTCATTTATTCGTTTCCCTAGTACTCCCTGTGGACGAAATACTCCACGAGGGCTTTTAGGTGGCGCCTGGCCTCGGAGTCGGGTAGCCTGTCAAGTTCTTTGAGGGCGCGGTCCTCGTACTCTATGGCTTTATCCTTGGCGTAAATGATGGAACCCGATGCGTGAAGGGCTTCCACAGCTTCCTTGACGGCCTTTTCGCTGGCCTCTTCTTTCCCTAGGGCGTTCATAAGCATCTTCCTTTGCTCCTTGTCCGCGTGGCGTAGGGCGTGTATCACGATGAGGGTCTTCTTTCCCTCCCGCACGTCGCTGCCCACGGGTTTCCCCAGCGTCTTCTCGTCGGCGGTCAGCCCCAGGACGTCATCCACTATCTGGAAGGCGATCCCCGCGTCCCACGCGAACCTACCCAGGGCCTCCACCTGCTCGTCTGAGGCTCCTCCCGCTATCGCGCCCACCTCGGCGCATGCCTTGAAGAGGGCGCTGGTCTTGGCGCCCACCATGAAGATGTAGTCGTCCTCAGAGATGTCCTCAGCGCCGGGAAAGATCATGTCCAGGGCCTGGCCCTGGCAGAGGGTGAGTGTGGCGTTCGTGGTCTTCCTGATGCATCTCACTACGTCGGTGGGGCGGACTCCGCTAGGGGCGTGTTTGACTATGATGTCGTAGACCTTTGCGAACAGGAGGTCTCCCGCTAAAATGGCCATGGGTACGCCGTACTCCTTGTGGACTGTGGGGTGGCCCCGCCTGAAGGCGTCGTGGTCCATGACGTCGTCGTGGACCAGGGTGAAGTTGTGCAGTATCTCGAGGGCGGCCGCGTAGGGTACGGCGTCCTCGGGGCTTCCTCCGACGGCCTCGCAGGCCTTCACCGTGAGGTAGGGCCTGAGGCGTTTACCGCCGGCCTTGATGAGGTGCCTAGAGGCCTCGTAGAGGACCTCGGGTCTGCTTCCCTGGACCTCGTCGTAGATGAACCTGTCTATGGTCTTGGCGTTCTCCGCCAGCTGCCTCTTGATCTCCTGCTCCCACTGCAAACTGATCCCCGTTTCACTGAAAGACCGATGGCAGGGTTGATAAAAGTTTGTTTATCTACTGGCGTAGTCTTCGACGTTGATGCCTCGGAGCCTGAGCCACTCGGCTGTCCGGCCAAGGATGAGTACTGGTACATGTTTCAGTTCCTCCAGGTTCCGGGCCCCCACTAGGAACATGACTACTTTCAGCTCCTGTATGATGTGGTCCACGTGCTGGCTGAGGGCGTCGTATCCCTCCACGGCCTTCTCCAGGAATGGCTTGGCGATCCCTGCGGCGTCGGCGCCCAGGCTGATGGACTTGGCTATCTCTGCCCCGGTCCTGATGCCCCCTGAGGCAATGATGGTTAGACCTGTTCTACTGCTGGTCTCCGCGACGCTGACGGCGGTGGGGATGCCCCAGTTCCATAGGGCTCGGCCCAGGTACTCCTGGTTCTTCTTGCCCGCCTCCCTGGCTATGTGGTACTCCACGGCTGACCAGCTGGTTCCGCCCACGCCGCTTACCTCCACACCCTTGACTCCGGCGGCCTCCATCCTCACCGCGTCCTCGTATGAGACGCCGCAGCCCGTCTCCTTCATGACGACGGGGACTGGAAGGGCTTTGGTTATCTCCTCGACCTTGTTTAAGATGCCGTGGTAGTTGGTGTCTCCGCCCAGCTGAACCGCCTCCTGCAGGGGGTTCATGTGGAGGGCCAGGGCGTCCGCGTCCACCATCTCCACGCATCTTCTGGCCTCATCCACGCCCCATCCTAGGCTGAGCTGGGGGCAGCCCATGTTACCCATCACGAAGGTGGTGGGCGCAAGATCACGCACCACCCGGAAGGTGTGCTCTGTCTCGGGCTGCTCCACCGCTATCCTCTGGCTCCCCACGCCTATGCCTACGCTTTTCTCCTCGGCTACGCGGGCGAGGGTCTCATTGATCTTTTTTGCCTCCTCGGTTCCTCCGGTTATGGCGCTTATTATGAGCGGCGCCTTGAGCTTCTTACCGAACAGGGTGGCCCCGGTGGATACGTCGTCCAGGTCTATCTCCGGCAGAGCCCTGTGGATGAGCCTAACGTCCTGGAGGCCTGTGCCGATATCGCCCTCCACGTCCTCCTCAAGGCTTACACGTATGTGCCTCATCTTCCTGGTCTCTATGCCGCTCATGTATTCACCTTGTGAGCACTGTGCCCATTACTTTTTCCCCGCTGAGGGCTGCCTCGACCCTTCCCGCCTCGCCGGCGTTGACGAGTATGACCTCCACCCCAGCTGCAATAGCCTCCGCGGCCTCCCTGACCTTGCCCAGCATGCCTCCTGTCACGTCGGTGTTCAGGGCCTCACCTATCTTGACCATGCCGTCGAGTTCCTTGAGGCTGAGCCTGGGGATGAGGCGCGCCTCCTTCACCAGTTTAGGATCCGCGGTGTAGACGCCGTCCACGTCTGAGCCGAGCACTATCCTGTCGGCTTTGAGTGACGTGGCCAGCCGCATGACGAGCTGGTCCCCGGATAGGATGGCGAAGCCCTGCTGGGTGTCGAGCACCGCGTCGCCGTAGAGCACGGGGACCATACCTGCTCCGAGGTAGCGCTTGATCTTTGCTGTGTCCAGCTTAGTTATCCGCCTGGCCTCAGTCACAATGAAGGATGACGGGGAGAGGCTGAAGGCCGGGACTCCCGCGTCAAGGAGGGCGTCAACTATTATCTTGTTCAGCTGCACCATTGCCTGGTGGGTCCTAGAGAAGCCCATCAGCTGGTCCGGCCTCTTGTAGCCCTCACCTATATTGTACTGTTTGGCTACTGGGTGCCCGTAGGAGCCCCCACCGTGCACTATCACCAGGGGCGTGGGCATGGAGGCCGCCACCTCGGCGGCCAGCCTCTCAATGTTTTGGGTATTTGGGGTGAAAGGTTTGTCCTTGTCGGTGACGATGCTTCCCCCGAGCTTAAGTATCCGCATTACCTCACCTGAAGTTAAACACCTTATACTTTATGTAGTGGCTTTGCAGGGCCTTTAGCTAAAGAGGGGTACAGCAGTTATATGAGAACTGTGGCTGAAGGGTATTGGTACCAATTGTACACGCGCGCACAATAATCAGTTTACTTGTACAATAGGTCGTATTCGTTTAGTAGTTCGTATAGTTTGTGTACGGATTCGTGAACGATCTTCTCGCTCTTACCCCCGGTACATACAATCTTACCTGAAGTGAATAAAAGCAGGACTGTCTTGGGGTCCTTCATCCTGTAGATCAAACCGGGGAACTGTTCGGGTTCGTACATCACGTTCTCCATGATGTCCGCGGCTGTCTCCAGGTCTATCTTGCCGTGGAGGTTGGCTGAGGCCACTATGTTCTGGATGACTATCTTGGGTTTACCCAGTATGATTATTCCGTTGTTATTGAGCTCCCGCACCACCTTCTTAACGGCGCTCCGGGCTATCTTCTCAGACTTGGCTCCGGTGCACACCATTTTGCCTGTGCTGAAGATGAGGGTGGCTGTTTTAGGTCGTTTGAGCCTGAACACGAGGCCGGGAAACCGTTTGGGGTTGTACTCGACGTTTCTGAAGATTTTTAATATGTCTAGTAGGCTGAGTTTCTGGTCGAGGGTTGCCGAGGCTACTACGTTTTGTATTACTATTTCAAGGTCTCGTGTTTCAGTCATAACAGTTCACATACATTTCACAAACCCACCACTACTAAACATTTCAGTGTGTGCCAGCATGTTCTCATATAGGATTTTATTATTCTGTGTTTTTAGTTTGTTTTTGTGTATCTCAGGCTCGATGTATAATAAACTATCAACATTTATCAACATATGTGCATAAACTGAGTGCCTTGAATGAATTCATCTAGAATTACATGTAGACGAGTCAATAGTAAATTTTTTTTTAAAAAAAAGGGGACCGTTGTGAGCTATACTATTTCTGACATCGATTTGGTGGTCAATAGTTACTTTAGAGAATATTAAGTGAGAGGGGAGTCTTCCTCATTAAATCATCTTATTTTGATTTATCAGGAAGTTTTCTAAGTGCTTGGACTATCTCGCTTCTGTTTCGGGCCACCTCAAGAAGTATTTCTCTTTTTGGCTCTGTTTTGTTGTAGGAAGCATTTTTCTCCCTTAACTTCTCGTTATACCACATTATTTCGAAGGAGTCCATTGTTCCTCGTTTCAGTGATCGATGGCTAGGCTTATTCCGGTTGTGGACTGAGAATCGGGAATGAGCACATGAATTGCATTATTACTGTATTATTCGCTTTCTCGTCATTGATAATTTACATTTTAGTTATTATTTTTTTGGGTTGTTAGCTATCTATGACTACATGAAAGATTGTTTTCATGAATTGAGAGCATTTGAAATGTGGCCTTCAAATCATTGATGATTTCATAGAATGCTCAAACGCCGGTGTAATGACTTACCGTTTTAGCTTGTTATACCATCGAAAACGAGGTTTTTGTCGCATATTTTAGGGATGTTATGATGTTGGAGGCGATTTAACAAGAAGATGTAAAATGACGCGTCCTGAAACATAAGGCGACAGAGACCCCTTTAATATAATAAACGTATATGTTGCACTCTTTAATCAGCAGCTCTGGTTCTAAAATATTATAAAAATCTCCCGTGTGGCTGCTGAGCTGCTATTGGTTTGAAGTCGCCATACTTGCGTCGTGTTCCTCGATCCACTTGGTCTCGACGCCTCGGTCGGTGAGGGTCACCCTGTAGGACTCGCTTTTCCGTCGCCTGATGGCCTTTTCCACGATGGATAGGTCCTTGTCCTCGGCCACGGCTATCATGCAGCCGCCTCCACCGGCCCCTGTGAGCTTCGCCCCGAGGGCGCCGTTCTTCCTGGATGTGTGGATGAGGCTCTCCAGCTTCATGGTGGAGACACCTAATGCTGAGAGGAGGCCGTGGTTGATGTTCATGAGGTCCCCGACCCTGTGGAGGTCTTTCTTCAGCAGTGCTTCCAGCCCTTGGGCGGATAAGTCGCTCATGGAGTCTATGATCCTGTCAACGACGGCGGGGTTCCTCTCCCTGAGGGCCGCCACATTCTCCACCATCATCCTGGTGGACCTTTTACGCATGGTGTCCCCGATGATGAAGGGCATGGCGCCCTCCACCTTGTGGTGCTTGAACCCTGAGCCTCGTTCGTAGCTCATGACGCCCCCAAAGGTGCTTACGTTGTTGTCTACGCCACTAGGCTTGCCGTGGATGATGGTCTCCCCCTCGAAGGCTAGCTTAGAGATGTCCTCCTTCGATAGGCCCGCCTCGAAGAGGTGTTGTACGGCCCCCACGGTGGCCACGCATATAGCAGCAGAGCTGCCGAGGCCCACGGCGATGGGTATCATGGACCGCACCTTCAGGTTGACCCCGGCCTCCACGCCTAGGTATTCCATGGTCTTCCTGGTGGCCACGTTCAGGGCCGCCAGGTTTCGTCCCCTCCAAACCTTCCCCCTTACGGGGTAGTAGACGTCTCCCTCGAAGTAGCCGCTAAACCCCAGGTTGTCGGCGTCTATGAAGATCTTCCTGTCGTCCCGTTTCTGGGCAGTGACCCGTGCTCGGCGATCTATGGCAAGTACGATGGCCTGTCCCCTGTAGACGACGCTGTGCTCTCCGAAGAGTATCATCTTTCCCGGTGCCGTAGCCTCAGCTTGCATATGAGTCACTTACCTGGTTATCTTGGCGGCGGCGTACCCTACGACGGCGCCGTAGTCCCCTATTATGTCTCCGCTGGTATAGTATGAAAGTAATTCTACTCTCTTGGCGTTTTTCAGCTTGGAGGCAGCCAGTGTGGCTGACACGGGGCCGTAGCCACAGGTGGTTATCCTATTATCGTGCACCACCTTCTGCAGTCTCTCCTCGTCCATGGCGAGCACGGCGTCTATCACCATGCGGTCCTTCCTGTTGGCGGACTGCTGGGGCTCCATGTGGGTTAGGTCCGTTGAGGCGACTATAACCACGTTCCTGCCCTCGGTCGCCTTGTGTATGGCCTCGCCCACCTCGCGGCTGGTCTCCAGGTCCTGGTACCCCATGCATATGGGCACCAGCTTGAAGTCGCCGTAGATGTACTGGAGGAAGGGCACCTGGACCTCCACGCTGTGCTCTCGGGTGAAGGCTGTATCGTCGATGTCTATCACTCCCGACTGGTTGAAGATGGCCTTCGCCACCTCTGTGTCCAGGGCCACTCTTCCGAGGGGCGTCTCCCAGGCGCCCTCGCTCATCATGGATACCGGCGTACCCCACCCGGTGTGGTTGGGGCCTATGACTATGACGGTGTCGGGCTTCCTCTGCTCGGCCAACGCCAGGTAGCTGTGGGCGGCGGAGGGCCCGGAGTACACGTACCCGGCGTGGGGGCACACCACTGATACTATGTCTCTGGCGTCACCCGCTTTTTGGGGGAGCCTGCCAGGGCCCCGCTCGTGGGTAAAACAAGTCTCGATCTGTTGTCTGAGGCGTTCAGGCTGGGCAGGGTAGAAGGCCCCTGCGACCGCTGGGCGCCTGACGCTCAAGGGTGGTCACCTATAGGGTTGTCTCGAAGTCCTCGATGGTTGCTCCGAACTCCCCTGTCGCCGGGAGGGTGCCTCTCTCTCTGAGTATCTCGCGGGCCAGGAGCCAGTATGCTATGGCAAGGCTTCTGCGGCCCTTGTTGTTGACGGGTATCACCAGGTCCACGTTCGTGAGGCTGTTGTCTGTGCTGCACAGCGCTATGACTGTCACACCTATCTGGGACGCCTCCTCCACTATCTGTTGGTCTGCCAGGCTGTCCGTGACGATGACCACGCTGGGCTCGTAGTACTCGGAGTACTTGGGGTTGGTGAAGGTGCCGCTGGTGAACCTGCCCGTGTAGGCCTTGCAGCCTAGGACCTGGCAGAACTTCTCCACGGGGCTGCGTCCGTAGCGTTTGCTGCTGGCCACGCAGACCTTGGTGAGGTCCGTTCTGGACAGGAACTTGGCGGCCACCTTGATGCGCTCGTTCATCTGCTCCATGTCGAGGACGAAGAGGCCGTCGGGGCGCACCTTGTATATGAAGGGTTCCATGTCCTTGGTCTTGATGCGGGTACCTATGTGGACGCCCGCGCTGAGTAGTATTTCCTGGGGTAGGAGTAGGTTCTCGTTTACTTCGACTTCCATCAAGTTTTACCTCCTCTGAGATCGGGGCTCTCCTTAGCCTGGTAGAACTTCATGACCTCGTCTATTATCTCGACGTGGGACAGGAGCATCCGGCGGCAGCAGTACCTGGTGACGCCCAGGTCGTTGAGCACCTCGGCTGGGTTCTCGCCTGCCTCCACGCGGCTGTTGAAGTCCTCCCACTTGTCGCCTATGACCTTCCCGCACGAGAAGCACCGAACTGGGACTATCATTCATTTTTCGCCTATTGTTTTTTACACAGTTTAAGCTATTGCTACGCTGTGCGTTCTACCACCTTTCAACATGGAGCCTATTTAAAAATACTTCTCATCCGGGCCTCACCCCACCCTGTGGCTCGCCGCCTCCTCCGGGTAGACGAGGAGGCTGGACCCGTAGTCTGGGTCGGGGCCTATGAGTGTGTTGGTGTGGGCCACGGCTTGCCCCAGGGTCATGCGCTGCGCGATCAGTGCCTCCAGCAGGCAGAGGGTGGCCTCGTCGGTGTGCTCGAGGCCTACGGGTCCGTCCCAGCTCACGTAGGCTGCGGCGCCTCCTTCCAGGAAGGCCTCTGCCAGGTCTGTGGCGGCCAGGCCGTCGCAGCCCATGAGGATCACCAGGGCGCCGCTGAGCTTGTCTTTCATGAAGTGGCGCACGTAGTCGGAGCCGACGGCGAACAGGTACTGTTGGCTGAGGCTGGGCCTGGCTTTGTGGACCTCGTCGGCCATCTGCTCCAGGACATACTTGTCGGGGCTGTAGGCCTCGCCTGTGAAGAACCAGATCATGTCCTGGTTGCAGGTGCTGTGCACCCGGAGGACCACGACGCTGTAGGCGTCCAGCTTCCTGAGCCGTTCAGGGGTGACCTCCTCGCCCTTGAAACTGTCCACCTTGTACCCGCAGGCGGCTAGGAGGGCCTTCATCTCGTGGTGGTACCCCGGGTCGTCGGGGTACAGGGGGTCAACTACCGCGGCTCTCTTCACGTTCTGGCTCGTCTGCTTGGTGCGGACGTCCAGGTAGGAGATGGCTGCCAGGGCTATCAGCATGAACAGGGTTGCTCTGGCTGCGAGCCAGAGACTGCCGCCTCGGGGCATCAGAGCCAACGTGTCTTTTTCATGCGTTAAGATTGGTGTGCTTTGATACCAGTCTTCCCGGTTGTATGGGGTGTTTTCGGGTGTCTGTGTGGTTGCAGATGACGGTGGCTGGGTAGAATGTGAGTTTTTTTGGATTGCTTTTAGCTAAATCTGTTCCGGTTGGTCGGATGCTGGGTTTTCTTGGTGAGCCTATCCCTGTTAAGTCTACATGTTTTATCATGTTTCGGCAGTGGTTAGGTGAGTTAAACTCGTAGCCTATGTTATGACGTATTTTAATGTAACATCATGACCATTTCATGGATTAGTTTTATTTGAATGTTATAACGGTATTAGTGGTGGGGGGTATCTTTGTTTAGTCTCCGGTTTATTTGGAATGTATCTAGGAAAATCAATGGAATAAGCATAGAGTATGAAGAAACCCATAATTATGTAGTTTTATATGAAAGAAAAAATTAATATACTGTTAATGATTAAAAAATATAACACTAAGATTGTTTGTTTCTGAGGAGCAGCTCAGAGAGGTTAGAGGCACCGCTCTGAGGAGACGCGTCTGGTACAAGGTCCTCGACGGGATCGAGAGAGGTATCGTAAACCTAACCATCAGTGTGGTGGGGGGTGTGAAGAGTCCTACGCTGATGAGGGAGATCTCCAAGATCCTGGTCAAGCTTCGGGATGCCTTAGAGAGCGCGTTCACCAGACACCTGGAGGAGTATGGGTCCAGGAAGCTCGTGGAAATAATAAAGGTGGCGTTGAGCTTCGGCAACGAGGAGGCCCTCAGATGGGGGACGGACTCGTTCGCTAGGCTGCTGGCAGTCAACAACTATAATAACCCGGCGGGGTGGAAGCAGGCCTCTGGGTAGAGTCAAAGGTTACGCCTTGCTGCTCCTGGTGTTTCTATGCGGGGGCTTCGCCCTGGCGCAGACTGATGAAAGCCAGGTGGATCAGAGGATGGGTGAGGCCTACATGGCGGTGAGGGCGGCGTCGGAGAGCCACGGTGAGGTGGGCTACCTGGTGGAACTGCTGAACGAGGCCTTGGCCGAGTATGAGACTGGGGAGGACCCAGATGTCGTCATCGCTCGTCTGGACACGGTTCTCGCACTCACCGCCGAGGAGACCGCCAGGAGCGCCGAGGCGCGGAACAATCTTTTAGTGGTCACCAGCGCGCAGGTGGCCCTCGTTGGGGTTCTTGTCTACGCGTCCTGGAGGCACCTACCGAGGCTGTTCTGGAGTAGGTGGCTCAGGGTAAGAGGCGGCTGGCTGGTAGAGTATGCGGATAGATGAGAAGATACAGGGGGCCGTGATCCTTGCGTTGCTGGCCTACGCGGCGCTGACGGTGGCCCCCATAATTCTCGGGGACAGGATCGTGGAGCCCTTCAGCGAGCTGGGCGTCCTGGGCCCCGGCATGAAGCTGGGAGGCTACCCCCGGGAGGTGGAGGCGGGGGAGGACATGAGCCTCTACCTGTACCTGGGTAACCATGAGAGGCGGCCCACTTACTACCAGGTGCAGGTGAAGCTGGGTGACAGGTCTATGAACGTCAGCGACTCTGAGTCTTACCCGGGGGCGGTCCTCTCCAGTTACCGGCATGTCTTGGATAACGAGGCTAACTATACTCGGTCTATTGTGATCAGTGTGAAGGAGCCTGGTTTGAACCGGAGGCTGGTGTTCGAGCTACAGAAGTATAGTCCAGATGAGGGCAGGTTCGTCTACGATGGAGTATGGGTTCAGCTGTGGCTGAACGTCACGGAGCCCTCGTAGCTTGAGCAAGAACCTGCGGCTCACTGTAAGCGGCTTAGCCGCTGAGATGGCTGAAGAACACGGGGTGACCCCTGAGGAGGCCGCGGCCCAGATATGGGAGAAGGCTGAGAGAGGGGAGATCAAGTTAGTTGACCCTCACCCGCCAAAGTCTTTTCTGAGCTACTTGCTTTCTTTTAACAGCGCATGGTACTGGCTGGTCTTTGCTGCCCTGGTAACCATGTTTGCGTCGATCTACCTGCTTCCGCAGGTGCCTCCGTTCACCTGGTTAAGGGTGCTGATGGGTTTCCTGACTAGCCTGTACCTACCGGGCTACGCCCTCATCGAGGCGCTGTATCCGCAGAGGTCTGAGCTTGAGGAGCTGGAAAGGCTCGCGTTATCGGTTGGGCTGAGCTTGGCCCTAACCCCGTTAACGGGTTTCGTGTTAAACTATACTCCATGGGGTATCAGGCTAGACCCCATAACAGTTGCCATCACTTTCCTGACTTTGGCGCTGGGTTTGGCGGCTGTGTTCCGGAAGTACCAGTACCACGTGTTAGCCCTCAAGACGATTGAGTGACCTTGGCTCTGGACAGGTATCAGCTACTTGGGCTATCCCACCTATCCTTCGGGGCTGTGTTCTCATCCTACTCGTACCTGGTGTTGCTGAGCGTGCCCTTGACGGCCCTCGGCCTGGCGTGCATCATCGTAGGCTCCACGCTGTTAATGGTGCCAGGTAGCCCGGTGCCCAAGCACCAGGTGAGGGCCATGATGGAGGGCAGCCTGGTGAACGTGGAGGCCCTGCTGGAGGAGTTCGATGTTAAGGGGAAAGCGGTGTACCTGCCACCCAATGAGGGGCGGGTCTACGCCTTCATACCGGTTCAGGAGAACGCGGACCTCGAAGCCATCAACCCCGACCGGGTTCCTGTGAGGGTGCTAACTGAGGCTGGGGGCGTTAGGGGAGTCACCGTGTTCCCTCCCGGCTCGGAGGCGGTGAGGCTCTCGCAGCTTACTGAGGAGGTGGGGGCAGAAGATGCGTTAAACCATGTTCTCGTTGACTTCATCGAGGCGGCGGAGTACGTCAAGTTTGTTCGGAGGGGTGGAGAGGCCGTGATTGAGCTGGGTAAACCCCGCGCGGCTTCAGAGTATCCCCGGGTGAATGAGTGCCTTGGCTCCTACGCTGTCGGTGTGGCTGGCTGCGTGCTGGCTCATGCGCTTCGCAGCCCTGTCTATTATAGGGGCGAGGAGGCCTCAGGTGACAATACTCTCGGATACTTTTGGGTGTCTTCTTCTGGATAAACAGAAGCAGTATGTGGTCGCTTTAGGTGGGCTGCTTATGGCCACGGTAGTGTCTCTGTCGGCGCTGGGCGAGGCCCGCCTCGACGTCTACGTGAGCCTCTTTACCGTCTGCTACTTCGCCGCCTCAGCCCTCTTCCAGCCGAGGAAACGTTTCTTCGACGTGGTGGGTGGGACCCTATTCATGGTCTTTTGCGTCATCGTGTTACAGAAGATATGGGAGATACTCAGATGAGGAGCCGGCTTCTATTGGCGCTCCTGGTTTCACTGACTCTGTCAGGCAATGGTGTGGCTTATTGCGTGGATTACCCCCGCCACGTGGACCCCACCCAGCTTACCCTGGAAAACCCTAACCCACTTCAACTCTTTGAGCTCTACAGCCAGATCTATGGGTATATCGCGGTTAGTGACTACGCGGGGGCAAGGCAGCTGCTGGCATTAGCAGAAGACGTTGCGGCTCCTGCAAGCACCCTGAAAGTTCTGAGCCAGTACAACCTTCTGTTAGTCTCTGTTATTAATGATCTAAATCAGACAGAAGGAGGCTTGACTGAGGCGTTTGAGCACCTCAGGTGGCTGAGGGAGGCCCTAGCCGAGGAGTCTCTCATCGTGTCGGGCCGTCAATTGAAGGCAGCTAACGGGACGGCGGATAATCTTGACTCAGTCTCCGGGTTGTTGGCCAGTGTTCTTCGTTACTCTCCGGGGAGACTCCTTGAGTGCGTTGATAGCTTAAACCGACTCATCGATGAGCTGAACGCCAGGATCCTGGAGGGCTTCGAGGAGGTTGAGCTCATCAAGGCCATGAGGCTTGAGGAGACCTTCCTGGGTATAGCCGTCAGCGATGCTAGGCCGGTGGTGGGCTCCGTTACCAGGGTTACGGGAAACCTCATTGGTTCGGCGGGGATGGGGGTTGGGGGGAGGGTGGTCAGGTTCTACCTTGAGGGTTCAATTGTCGGGGAAGCTGAGACTGATCTGGGCGGAGAGCTCGGGTACTCTTTAAGAGTGCCTTATAGGTATGTAGAGAGCCTGAGGCTTCGGGCTGAGTACTGGCCAAGTGCTGGAGACCGCGGCCTATACATTCCATCGGTCTCTAACACTGTCTATCTGAGCCCCACTTATAGTACTCCATTGCTGTTGGTGGAGGCTCCGGGTGTTGTCTATCCTGGCAGAGGCTTCCAGTTGAGAGGTGCTTTAAGCCACTTGTCCTCGCCGTTGGGAAGAGCGACTGTTAGTGTGAGGTATCTGGGCTCCACACATTCAGTGGTTAGCGGTAATAACGGAGGTTTCATAGTCAATTTGTTCACACCTGAAGCTGCCGAGGAGGGATTAACCCAGATCACTGTGTCATCCGTGGCGCAGGGCACCGTTGGGCCTGCCTCGGCTGTGCACAGGGTCCAGGTCACTCGCATGCCCTTGGAGGTCGCTGTCGAGAAGCCGTTCCTGGTGTTTTCAGGTCAGGACGCAGTGATCACCGGCGAGGTGAGGTCTGAGGGGGCTCCTCTGCAAGGATGCTCGGTAACGATAAAGATGGGGGAAAAAGTCTATGACGTTTTTTCAGACGAAAACGGGGAGTTTTCCATCGGGTGCACTACTGGAGTCTTGACTCCGTCGTCGAGACAGACCCTTGAGGTTGTGGCGGCTCCGAGGGAACCTTGGATACAGGCGAAGACCCTCTCCTCGGATTTTATTCTCATCAACACAGTCATGGCAGTGGCGCTGCCCTTCCTGGGGTTCGCCGCTGTTCACAGAAGAAGAACAGCGCAACCAATTGCAGGGACGCTCATGCAGCAACAGGCTCCTGTGGTCGAGCCTGTGGTTTACCATGCTTTGCCTGGGCTGTACATTAGAGCGGTTGAGCTTGTGAGCCGGGTAACCGGTGTGCGTCTTCAACCCAGCTACACGATAAGGGAGTACCTTAGGGCAGCTAAACCTGGGCTTGTGGGCTCAGTGTACTCCATCTTTGCAGGGATAAGTGAGCTCTATGAGCGCTGGTATTATGGGGGCCAAAGGTCGGAGCCTTCATTGGAGGCGGCTGAGAGCACGGTTGAGAAGCTGAGGGACCAGGTTGAACAAGGCTCAGCTTAGCGTCCTCCTTGGGGCAGTTGGAGCCTTTACGCTGCTGATAGGGGTTACCGTGGCGTATCCTTCGCTGGATGATCTATGGTTGGAGAACCCCTTCTGGAACGGGCTGTCCGAGTTCTACGCGGAAGTGAAGCCCCTCAGGATGGGTGGGCTAAGCGGGCTTCAAGGCATAATTTCCCCCGGCAACACTACTTTATTTATCATCGGGCCCTCAACCGCTTTCAGCGGGGAGGAGGTTACATGGATCAGGAACTACCTGCACCGGGGCGGAACACTGGTACTGGCCGATGACTTCGGGACGGGTAACCAGCTTCTGGATGGCCTCGAGGTCGAGGCAAGGTTCAGTGGCGGCCTGCTGAAGGATCCGTTGTTCAGGGATAAGAGCGCCTTGCTGCCCATTACTCTGCACACAATGTATGACGGCGTAGATAACGTTGTGTTTAACTACGCCACCGTATTGACCGACGTTAATGGTGCTGAGGTGAAGGCCTGGTCCAGCCCTTTCAGCGTCTTGGAGGCCGTAGGCGAGCTTCAGCCCGATATGGGTTCCTGGCCCCTTGTGGCTGAGCTGAGCCTGAGAACGGGCAAGCTGGTCCTGGTGAGCGACTCGAGCTCCTTCATCAACGGCATGATCCGGAGGGGAGACAACAGGCAGCTTCTCTGGGCGATTCTGAAGGGTGAGGCGGTGATTGATGAGGCCCACTCTATGCCTTCCAGGCTGACTGTGATCAAGTCAGGGTTAACTAAAGCTTATACTGTCCTCAGAAGCTTAGAGTTAAGGTACGGCTTCGCCCTTTTCATTGTGGCGGGGGTCATGGCGGTCAGGTTCGACGATGGTGGGGAGCCGGTGGACGAGGTTGATGCGGTCATGGCGGCGCACCCCGAGTACGACAGGGGCCTGGTGGAGCGGCTGTACTTGGAGAGGAGAGCCCGTGGAGAGTAGTGCCGTAGAGAAGATCGTCAAAGTACGCGAGAAGGTCTCCCAGGTGATCATTGGGCTCGAAGGCGTCATTGACATTCTTCTCGTCGCCATGGTGTCAGAGGGCCACGTGCTGCTGGAGGGACCGCCGGGGCTGGGGAAGACCACCCTGGCCAAGACCTTCGCTCAAACCATAGGCGGCACCTTTAAGCGGGTTCAGATGACTCCGGATCTTCTGCCGGCCGATGTTCTCGGGGTTAATGTTTACAATCCTTTCGACTACACCTGGGTGCTGCGGCGGGGGCCCGTGTTCGCTAACGTGGTGCTGGTGGACGAGCTTAACAGGGCCTCCCCCAAAGTCCAGTCGGCTTTCTTGGAGGTTATGCAGGAACGGCAGGTCACTATAGAGAACGAGACCCTGCGGCTGCCTTCCCCCTTCATGGTGCTAGCCACCCAGCTCCCCTACGGTGAGCAGGGCACGTATCCTCTCACCAGCGTCCAGATCGACCGGTTCAGCTACAGGGTGGAGGTGGAGAGCCCTGATTCGGGCTCGGAGGCCAGGATACTGGGCAGGGTGGACGAGATAGAGGAGATGGATGTAGGTGCTGTCATAGACGCTAAGGAGATATTGGAGTTATCAGAGATGGCTCGGGGCGTGTACGTGGATGACAGCGTCAAGAAGTACATAGTGGACCTGGTCCAATACATTCGTCACAGCCCATATGTCAGAATGGGGCCCAGCCCACGGGCCTCCATATGGCTGTACCGGGGCTCCAGGGTGAAGGCCATGATGGATGGACGGGGCCACGTGGTACCCGATGACGTCAAGGGCCTTGCAGACTCCGTTATACCTCACCGGATAGAGGTGACGCCCCAGGCCCGGGCCAGGGAAGTGACCCCCATGAGCCTCGTCGAAGAGGCCCTTGAAAAGGTAGTGGTCCCTAAAGGAATTGAGTAAGAGGGTTCAGCTATCCGTCAGGGGCTTCAAGCTCCTGGTGTCCACGGTCCCCATGGCGGCGCTCGGCCTGGTTCTACGGGACCCGTTGCTGTTGGCGGCGGTCGTGGGCCTCTGGTTGTACTTGGTTGTGGGTTACTATCAGGTGAATTGGAGTCTAAGTAGGCTTCACATGGTCGTCATTGAGCCAGGAAGCGTCTTGGCTGCTCTCACTGCCGGTGGCTCTTTCCAGGAGCCCCTAGTCATCGAGTCAGGTTTGAACACAGATCTAGAGGTCTATTCATCGTTGACTGGGGCTTCGGTGAAGCCGACTGTTTTGGCTCCTGGAAGTAACTCGGCTGTGTTCGCCTTTAATCCAGCCCTCTCTGGGACATTTACGGCTGACTCGTTGACCGTCTACGTGAACGACCGTCTTGGTCTCCTGAGGGGCAGCGGCGAGGTCGATTTCCCGGCCTCCTTTCAAGTTTACCCGAGAGTGTTCCCGGTAGCTGTGAGGGCTATCCAGTTCCTTGTTGAAAGCGGTTACCCCGCTGAGGGCGAGTACAGTACCCTCCTCAGGGGGCGGAGCCTAGAGTACGCCGAGACCCGGGAGTATGTCCCCGGTGACCCGTTGAACATGTTCGATTGGAAGGCCTTAGCCCGGACGGGGACGCCCTACGTTAAGCAGTACTATCTTGAGGGCGGGAGCGACTTTCACGTGGTCTATGATGAGGTGACCCCGGATCCGGTGTCCCTAGACGAGTTGAACTCCGGTTTTCTGGAACTTGTACTAGCTGTCGCTCAGGCAGGGTCATCCTTGAGGCTGGGTGTACTGGAGAAGAAGGGTACGGTCAATGCGGTCGCCTTTGATCCCTACGACTCACTGAGAGCAGCTCTGAGAATGTGTTTGAGCGGAAAAAGTGAAGAGTTCCGCGAGTACTACCACCTGATCGAGCCCCTGAAGTCACGGGTCTTAGATCCTGTTCTAGAGGACGTCTGGATTGGATCGTCGCCTCAAAACTCGTTTGTCTCATCTGAGGCTCCTCAGCGTGTCATTGTTGTGTCCTCCCTGTGTGGTGATCCTGTGCCTCTCATTAAGCTGGTTGAGGGTTCAAGAGACTCTGGTGGCACCGCTGTGTTGAGAACCGGGGTTCCGTGGGTATGGACGCCGAGTCTTGGCAGATCAGTCATAATGTACAGTGGTATTGAGAGGAAGACCCGAGTCCTGAGTAGGTTGGGTGTTGACGTCTACTCTGGCCTGGAGGATATGATGAGGCATGTCCGAAGAACAATTCCAGAAGAAATATCACGTAGAGTAAAGTAATGTATAAAGACCTGGTAGTCTCGGTTGTTGTCCCCGCGTACAATGAGGAGTCCCTGATCGGGGAGACTCTTGGATCCATACCCGGATATATAGACCACGTTTTCGTTGTTGATGATGGCTCAGGGGATGGTACTTGGGAGATAATATTAGAGTGTCAGGGGAAGGACCCGAGAATTGTGTCCCTGCAGCATGAGAAGAACAGGGGTGTGGGGGCAGCCATTATCACGGGTTACAGGAAGGCGCTGGAGGACGGGGTTGATGTGGCGGTGGTTATGGCGGGGGACAACCAGATGGACCCCGGGCACATCCCTGATCTATTGGATCCGATTGTTGAGGGCCGTGCTGTCTACTCTAAGGGTAATAGGCTGATGAGCGAGGAGTACCGGAGGGGCATGAGTAGGTGGAGGACCCTGGGGAACATGATGCTCACCTTCCTGACGAAGCTGGCGTCGGGTTACTGGCAGATCATGGATCCCCAGAACGGGTTCACCGCTATCAGTCGGAGGGCCTTGGAGGCACTGGACCTGGACAGGGTGTACGCCTACTACGGGTACTGTAATGACTTGTTGGTGAAGCTGAACGTTTATGGGTTCAAGGTGTTGGATGTGCAGATTCCGGCGAGGTATGGTAACGAGAGGTCGAAGATTCGATACGCTTCGTATATTGTGAGGGTCTCGTGGATGCTGTTAAGGAACTTTTTCTGGAGGCTGAAGATGAAGTACGTTATTTTGAGCTTTAACCCGGTGGTTTTCTTCTACCTGGCGGGGCTGATGATCACTCCTGTTAGTATTGTGTTTGGGGTTTACTCGCTGCACTACTACTTTGTTCAGGGTGGGCCTCTGTTCATCAGGGCGGCGTTGTCCCTGCTGCTGTTCATTGTGGGTATGCAGTTCCTTTTCTTCGCCATGCTCTTCGACATGCAGAATGATCGAAACGCATGATGACATTCAATAATTTAATCATATTATTAATTAGATAATCATTTGGATAAGATATGAAAATAATAGTTGACATTCTTCATCCTGCAGATATCAATTTTTATAAGAATGCTTTAAGAATATTAAAAACTGATTACGGAGTCAACTATGAGTTAATAGTTTTACCCCGCTCTAGTGTTGTTCCAATTATTCAACAGGAATATCCAGAAAATAATTTTATATGTATTGGAAATTATAGGTACTCTTTAGCTGGAAAAATTCTTTGCCTGATACAGAGAACAATATTGATAATGAAATATTTAAGACATATTGATTTTGATATTGTAACTTCTTTTGGATCTTATGGTATAGCTCAAGCTGCTTATTTACTTAATAAGCCATCAGTTATTTTTCATGATGATGTTGAGTACAAATTAAGCTTTGACTCTTTTAAAAATTTTGCTAGTAGGATAGTGCTAACTTCGCAAAATACCATTATTGGAAAAAATATTGTGAAGTATGACGGATTCAAGGAATTGGCATATTTACATCCAAATTATTTTACTCCCAATGATGATGTTCTATTAGAATATGGACTTGAACCATTAAACTATGTATTAATAAGAGAAGTTAGCAATTCTAGCTTTAATTATCGCAATCTGATCCAAGGACAATTAGTTGATGTTTGTCACCATTTGAGGAAGATGGGTTTGGAAGTAGTTTTATCCTTAGAAAATAAGGCCTTAAAGGATAAATTTGAAGGAAAATGTATTTTATTAAAGGAGCCAGTTAGCGATGTGCACTCGCTATTACATTTTGCACTACTTACTATTACGTCTGGAGACACGATGGCTCGTGAGTCTTGCCTAGTTGGCACGCCTAGTATTTATACTGGTGGTAGGAAAATGTCAGTCAATAAGGTACTTGAGGATAAATCATGCCTTTTCAATATAGAAGCTAATAATACTGAACGCATTTTTGATAAAGTCAAGGATATAATTGAAAATAATGTTAAGAAAAAAACTGGAAAAAAGATTAAAGAAGCTATAAAAATAGAATGGGAAGATACTACAAAAGTGATCATAGATAATTTATTGGGAATAATTTGAGTTAGATGAATTATATTTTATTAACTCCGATTAAAGATGAACAAGAAAACCTATCTGTACTTAAAGAAACTGTGTTAAATCAAATAGTAAAACCTAAGGTTTGGGTCATTATAGATGGTAATAGCAAGGATGATAGTATTCAAACGGCTGATAAACTTTTTAAGAAATATGAATGGATTTCTATAATAAAACAGAAAAATTTTTTGGAAAGAGGATACAGCCACATGAACTTTGCACAAGCAGTAAATGAAGGATATCACTATGCAAAAAATATATGTAAGGATAAAAATATAAATTATTATTTTATTGGAAAAATTGATGCTACAGTGAAACTAACAAAAGATTATTTTAAAATGTTGTTGTTAGAGATGAATGATGATCCTAAACTTGCTATTACTTGTGGAAGTCATATATACTATTATAAAAGGAAAAAAATTATAAATAATATTTTTGAAATGCCGCTTACTGGATTTGAGGATATTAGATTATATAGGAAAGAATTTTTTGAAGAGATTGGAGGTTATCCGTTATTTTATTCTCCAGATTCAATTTTGCTTATCAAGGCTATAAATAGAGGGTGGAACGTAAAAATTTCTGATAAGACCTATTTTATAGATACTAGATTGGGTGGGACAAAAATAGGTATATGGAATGGAATGAAGTTAAAAGGTAAATCTATGTATGTAAGGGGATATCATCCGATTCTCATGTTTCTAAATGCATTATATATTTCATTAAAATTTCCACCTCATTATCAAGCATTACCTATGATATGCACATATCTTTCAAATTTTATCCGACAAGAGGAAAAAATACAAGATGAAGAAATTTTAGAATATTATGGTAAAAAACGATTAAAAGATATCATCCATTCACTTTTTAACTACTATAGCACGTATGAGTATAAATAAACCCATTATATTTAAGTAAATAGCGAATGTAATTAAACTTGGCAATATATGACTTACTCTGTGAATTGGATAAGATTCTAGCTTTAATTGGACTCATTTCCAGCTTGGTTCTAACTATTTTAATAAGAGGTCACCCCTTATATGTAACTATTAGTATAATTTCTTTCATCGTTTGTGCAGTGTATTTGATTCTTAGAAGATTTCTACACCCATCAATTATTTACTCTTTAAATCAACTAAGAGCAAGTTATAGGTGTTACATAACATTAAATCTGATCTTCTTTCTGCTCCTATTCTACAGTAAAGTATCAATACATCTAAGATCTGATCCTTATATCAGGCCTCTAAACTATTTTATCTCTATAGCATTCATGGCCATCATCGTAGCAAATGAAATATTGTTTCTATCTTCTCAAATGTCACATGTTTGCTTTACTCTATGCAAAATTATCATAATTGGATTAAACTTAGAGTTTTCACAGATGTTGATATTTCCGAATATTGTTGGGATAGATCCTTGGGTGCATCGGTGGTTCACGCTTACTATACTCGATAACGGGAATATTCCAGAAGGTTTCTTGTATACTAAATTGCCAATGATGCACTTGATGATTGGAATTACATCCATAGTAACCGGTTTAGGTTATAAGATGGCCATGATGGTTTCAATAAGCGTGGTACAAGTTGTTTGTGATGCGCTCTTTGTCTTCCTCCTGGGGAAATTTCTTATCAGCGCTAAAATTGGACTAATGGCTGCTTTGTTGTTGGAAGTAGCTACTTATCATATCCTTTTTGGCTACTGGATCATCCCAAATACCTTGGCGGCTACTCTGATTCTTCCAATAATATTTGTACTTTTCAAAGTGAGAAGAGATAAGCAATTTATTGGAACTTTAATTGCCCTGCTTCTTATGGGAACCTTGATCTTAACCCATGCGCTTACTGCTATGTGCTTTGCTATACTTCTATTTTTATTCTGGGCAGCATTTGAGTCTTATAATAGGTTATTTATTGAAGAAACTCTTCGGCCAGTAAAGATTATAGTTAGTATCTTATTCTCTGTAGGGATGTTAGCATACTGGACTTATGCCTCTGGTCATATAATGAATCTAGCTAATTTTATAAAATGGGACTTCGATAAAATGTTTTTAGCTGAATATGCTTACTTATTTATATCCAGTATTTCTTTTGAGGAAAAAATATTTACATATCTAGGGATATTCTTGTATTTTGCTATTTCTTTTATTGGATGTTTTTATGTGATGTCCAAGGGATTTAGAAATAGCTACAGGTTTACATTCATGATCAGTAGCGTAGTAATTCTGATTATTTCTTTTTTATCAGTTATTACTGATCGTTATATCATCCAGCATTGCTGGTATTACTTAACTCAAATAATGATGTCTTTACCTCTCAGTACATCACTACTCTTGCTTGTTGGAATAATTAAAAATCAACTGATGAAAAGAGCTTTTATATCACTCTCAATTTTTTGTCTATCTTTTCTCCTCATAATGACCCCCATAGTAAATATAGATAATCATTTATTTTCACCTAATAGTGGGATCCGTTTTGCATTTACTGAGTCTGAATTGCATGCAACGAATATTATTTCAAATTTATGGAACGGAAAGATAAGTAGTGACTGGTATTATCAAATTCCTTTTGAATATGAGGCTAATACTGAGTTTGTAAATATAGATTCTTCACTTTATGCTGGAGATTTTACTGACTTACAAGGTGTAATAATCTTAATTAGAGAAGAAATAATAAAGAACCCTTATTACACCAGTAGTGGTTCTGTCAAGCTGGAATATGACCTCTATTTGACACTTGATCATCAGAACTTTTCTCGAATCTATGACGCTGGTTCTATAAGTGCCTATGTTAAATAAAGAATATTTATCAAACCGAGAAAAGATGAAGTGTCTATCTTTTCTTCCTACGTTTCTTATACAAAGACTTGAAGAGATATCATGTGTGAATGGAGATTTTATTAGTATTGATGATTTAGTCAAGCCGAAAGTAAATAATAGATATTTTGAGTTTATATTTGCTGTTTTTAATGCAATATGGAAGTATAATAGATTGAAGGATTACAATTTCATTTATATTCCATCTGGTTTCTCTTCTCAAATCATTGGTTTCATCATTGCGAAAATTAACAAGATACCCTTAGTCATTAGACTAAGGGAAAATTCATTTGAATTCAGAAAGTATCGTACTTCATCTGCAAGTTTTATCAATGTAATTTTCAACAAAATTGATGAAGAAATCTATAAGAGGGCTGATCTGATAGTATCAGTGTCTAACGATCTTACTAGTAAATTCAGATATTTGAATAGTAACATTATAACGTTGTGGAACGGGGTTGATGAACAATTCTTTGAATACGAAATGAATATAAATAAAAAATTAGAGGAAACGATATTCGGTTACATTGGCAGAGTAAGTAGTGAAAAAGGTGTCGAGCTGATGTTCAAAGCGATTGAAAACCTCCCGATAAAGCTTTTGGTATTCGGAGAAACCCAAATATCAGTGACCTTCCCAAATAACGTAGAATATTTGGGTATTGTACCTCATGAGAATATACAAAAAGCGTATTCAAAAATAAATATTATTGTACTCCCTAGTCTCACTGAAGGACTACCAAGAACTCTTCAAGAAGCTATGCTCCTTGGAAAAGCTGTGATTTGCACAGACGTGGGCGATAATAGTATACTTATTGATGAAAGAGGCGGTTGGGTTTGTCAACGAAACATC
>JBDRQD010000060.1:0-32525 GCA_043826455.1 Candidatus Bathyarchaeota archaeon | reverse complement strand
ATGGGATCGTAAAGGCGCGTTTCCCGGTCTCCTTTTGACTGCGGGCGTCTGTTTCCGGTTTTTTGCTCTACTCCCCCTCTCGCCGCGGCCTCGGGGTGGGCTGGGTACGTACACCTTCCCTCCTCCGGGTGGCTTATACCGTCCTAGAGGGTATAAGGCGGAAAAAAAATTCCATCTTCTGCCTCATGCTTTCCCCTCGGTGAGATGCTTTCCTCTTTTAGGGGGGTGAGCTCCAGATAATATGGCTTATTTTAACTGGGGAGTTAAATTAAATGATTTTGAAATTTATTAGGAGAATTTTAGAATGTTGATGAGGCATGATGATGATCGAATGACCTGGTGTTTTGAATATCACTGTCGCAGTGTCCAGAACTTCAGAGTTGTCGCTAGAAGGATTATGGTCATACTGGCATAGGTTAAGGCAGCGTTACTTACTGGAAGCACAGGTTTGTCTTCAGAGAACTCGAACACTATCGGTGATCCTGTTTTGAACAGTGCGACGCCGGTCTCCATGGTTTTATCCCCGTAGATGGCCTTCAGCCTCCACTCGTCCATATAGTTGGTGACATACTTGTAGGGCTCGTGCAGGGGGTAGTATTGGCAGAAGGTGATGTTGAAGGACGCCACGCCGTTCCCGTCGCTGGCGCCCTCCCACACAACATTGCCGTCCTTGTCGGTGAGAACAAAGCTGACTCCGGGGAGCACTCGTTCCTGGCCCTGGGTGTGGACCTCAAAGACTTGGGTGAACGCGAACCTATCGTATGGAGTTAAGTAGAACTCGTTGCTGATGCCCTGCCCCCAGGCGATGCTACCCGAAAGAACGCTCTCGAAGCCTCGGATTGAGGCGTCGCCCACGTAGACATCAGAGAAGTTGTACCTACAATTAGCGCCCAGCCTCATGCTCTCGAGCCGCGTCTTCGCTATTGAAGCGTTCTGGTGAAACCTCCCCGCGGGCACGCCCCAGAGATATTCCATGTTGGGTGGATGGGATTCCGCGACGAATGAATAGATGTTCGAGTCCTTGGCCGTGAGGCTGGAGTCGCCATACAGTGAAACAGAGATGACCTTGGTATCCTTCATCGACACCTTTGACCGTCTCGCCTGCACGAAGTAGACCTCCGCGTCCGTGATGTTGAGTCTGCTGTTTATCGCGTAGACCCAGACCGACCCGGCAGTCGAGCCCCCGCGCAGGGTGACGTTCATTGTGTCGCCGTCTATCTTGAAGGCGTCATAGATATTCCAGAAGCTCTGCTCCCCCACATTACCGGTTATTTGGCAGCTTGAGCTGTTCACGACTCTAACCATGAGCAAATCGACCCTTGAACCTTCAAGGTAGGCGGACGCGTCCACCTCCTTCACAGGGTTCGCCCACCTGCTCCTCCAATAGTTATCTTGTTTTAACACACTTACGTAGGAGTTTACGAGCTTGAGGGAGCTCGAGCGGTCTGCGTTCACTCCATAGATGGACGACTCTATGGCTTCTAGCGTCGCTGAATCGTCGAAATTTAGAGTGCAGTTGACGATCAATGTATTCTCAAGATAGCAGCTGCTTTGCCCCATGAAACCAATGTTAAAGGTTAACTGTAAAGATGGATTCGGAATGAAACGTCTAGAGGGCGTGACGAACGAGTCGTAGGCCTCAAGCCTTGCACTGCCGTTGAACACCATCCCAGCGTAATCGTGGAATATATCCTCGAACATGTACCCCGGGTAGTCCGGGGCGATGAGCGTCGAATTCCTTAGTATAATCTTGGCGTTGCCCTTTACTAGGACGAGATCAGTGAAATTTACTGTCTGGTCCTTGAACTCAAGCACCTGGTCGCCTTCCAGAATTAATTGTTTTGAGGTGCTGTAGTCCGGCTCCCTCACATTCACCCATTTGAAATAGTCTACATGTGACTGCCTATACTCCATCGGCGTGTTCCAGGTCTCGGGTGTAGTGGCCCTGGTGATCAGTGGTGGAGGTATCACTAGCAGGCTGTACGCTAAAACGAGGCCCATCATCGTCACTAACCCCATGTAGTTCCTCCAGCCCTCGAAGAACCGGTCAGCGTACTCAAGAACATTGGTTGACGCCGTTTTAGGTGGAGGTGACCTGTCAGGCGGGAACGGGCACGCGTCCAGCGTGTCACTCTTTCTTGTCAACGGTGTGCTCCTCCGTCAGGTACCTTGAGAATATCTTATGGGCGAGCCTCGTCGGCTCAAGCCTCACCTCCTCGGGCCCCAGCTCCACGCACCTCTCACGCGCCTCACCCAGAAGCGCCCTCCGGCATCCTCGCTCCAGGTCGCAGCGGCCACACCTGCCCTCGTAGAGGTACCAGACCTTCAGGCCGTTGGCGACGCTGAGGCTGACGATGACCGGCAACTCGTATGCCGGGCTGTAGGCCTCCATGACGCCTTCGACGAGGTTGATCTTCCTGGGCTTCAGGTTGTTGGCGTCCAGGCACTCCTGGAAGGTTTGCTCCATCTTCCCTGTTATTATGCCCAGGGATATGTTGACGGCCTGCCTGCTGACTCCTAGGGTTCTGGCGATCTCGGACTGGTTGGGGATTCGTCTCCTGAGGCTCCATATCTCTGTTTCCCGTGGGGTGAGGTAGCCGGCTCTGAACGACATAGTCTTATGTCAAGTGTAAACATTTAACATAATAAACGTTTTCCTTCAACCGAAGCCCCAACTATACAGCCAACTGAATACATTCCAGCACTAAAGTAAAACCTTAATTTCTCCTAACGCAATTTAGAGTGAATTATTTGCAACAGCCGTATAGAGGACTGTCGTCAAATAACACTTAAATCGAGTAACGTTTAGTCTCAGCTGATGGACAAATCTGAGACGGACAGCGACCGCAGCCTCAGCATAGGTTCACGTCCGCGTTTCTCGTCGATCCTATTTCTCCAGTCATATGGGCTAATATGCTTGATCCAGTCAACCAGATGACCTTCAAGACAAGAGTTGACCTTATGGTAAGGCTAATGAACCTGATATGGCCACACACAGCGCGCGCTTGTGAAATAAATTAACATGGCTTATCGATAAATTCTCTTTATTTCCTCTACCAGCACGGGCAGAGACTCGCCTGAAGGCGCGTACACGTTGGCGTCGCAGATATAGCTTATCTCGCTGCTCCTGATGTTGAACTCCGCCAGCCTACCGCCGCCCCTCTTCACCATGACGGGCAGGTTGGCGGCCGGGGTCACCGTGGCGCTGGTCCCCGCCACCATCATGCAGTCGCTCCGGCCCGCCTCCTCGAAGCACCTGGCCAGCACCGTCGCCGGTATGGGCTCCCCGAACATCACCGTGTCGCTCTTCACTATGCCATCACACTCGGGGCACCTGGGGGGAATGTCTTCCAGCCTGAACTCGGCCACGGGCCACTTGGAGGAGCACTCCAGGCACCGCAGGTACATGCTGTTTCCGTGTATCTCCAGGACGTTCCTGCTCCCCGCCGCCAAGTGGAGGTTGTCTATGTTCTGGGTGATGAGCCACCTGAGGACACCCATTCCCTCCAGCTCGGCCAGGGCCAGGTGGCCCGGGTTGGGATTGGCCCCCATGATGCTGATGCCGAACTCTCCTGTGTCCTTCATGCGGCGCTCCCAGTAAGCTTTGGGGTCCCGGATGAACCGCTGGTACCCGTCCATGGGGGGCTCCCCTCTCTCCGTCCACAGGCCGCCGGGGCCTCTGAAGGGCCTGATGCCGCTCTCCACACTGATGCCTGCTCCGGTGAGGCAGGTGACGTAGCTGCTGTCAACGATCATCCTTGCGGCGTCCCTGATGGCCTTGAGGGTCTCCTCGCCTAGAACCATGTGAGAATAATGTGTTTGGTGGGTGAAAAAACTTAGGCTCGTTCCCTGAGAGCCTTAGCCAGGGCGGGTAGCACTTTGTACACGTCTCCCACGATGCTGTAGTCGCTGATGCCGTGGATGCCCGCCGACTCGTCGCTGTTGACGCTGACGATGATCTGGCTGTCCCTGATGCCCGCCACGTGCTGGATGGTGCCGCTGATGCCGCAGGCCACGTAGAGACTGGGCCTCACCTTCTTGCCGCTTATCCCTACCCACTGGTCCATCCATCCCAGGTCCGCGCTGATCGGCCTGGTGCACCCCATCTGGGCGCCCAGGACCTCGGCCAGCTCTTCTAGGAGCCTCAGGTCCTCCTTGGCCTTGAAGCCGCGGCCCGCGGACACGATGATGGAGGCACTCTCCAGGTCCGCTGACGCCTTGGGCTTGGGGCGCCTCTCCAGCACCTTCACTCTTGGCTCGGGGGCCTCAACCTTCAGCTCGATAACTTCCCCGGCCTTGTCTGAGGGCTCAGGCTTCGCGTAGGTGCGGGGCGGCACCGATATCACCGTGGGGCTGCTGGTGCAAGCCTCCCTGGCTACTGTTGAGCCCCCGTAGGTGAGACGCTCAACGACTACCCGCCCGTCAACTATGTCCACTGAGGTGCACTCCGTCATGGAGCCCACCCGGAGAGCGGCGGCCAGCCTGGGGGCCAGCTCCTTTCCCCTCCTGGTAGCGCCAATCAGCACCACGTTAGGGTTGACTGCCTCAACTGCGCGAACCATGGCCACCTTGTAGGGCTCAACGGCGAACTCACCTAACCCATCAACCTTCACCACTCTACCCGCGCCGAACCTGAAACACAGGGCAGGGTCTCCTGTGGTCAATGCAATTACTTCCCCCCCGGTCTGGTTGGCTAGGGCTCTAGCCCTGCCCGTGAGCTGGGCGCCGACCTCAGGGTCTTCGCTGAAAACTAGGAACCTCATCTTATGACCCCCTCCCCCACCAGGTGCTCCACCAGCTTGGCAGCCGCCTCCTCCACGGTGTCGGCCTCCACCCTGATCTGCTTCCGCTCCACCTTGGGCGCGGTGACTCCCAGAACTTTCACGTGGCTCATGGCCTGCACCCCGGCCGGGTCCAGACCCAGGTCCTGGGCCGTCCACACGGACTGGGGCTTCCTCTTGGCCTTCATGATGTTCATGAGACTGGGTATCCTAGGCTCATTGATCTCCCGGACAACGGTGATGAGCGCCGGCAGCGGAGCTTCGGCCACCTCATCCGCGTCCTCCAGGTCCCTGACGGCCTTCACCTTGCCTCCGCCAACCGACACCTCCTTGACGTATGTGAGCTGGGGCAGGTCCAGGAGCTCGGCCACCCTGGGCCCCACCTGGCTGCTGAGGCTGTCCAGGGTCATCTCCCCAGAGACAATCAGGTCGTATTCACCAATCTTGCGTATGGCGGCCTCCAGGACGATGCTGGTGGCGTTGGTGTCCAGGCCCCTAAACCCGGGCTCGTCTACCACGTAGGCAGCGTCGGCCCCCATGGCCAGGGCCTCCAGCATCGCGGTCCTGGTCTTGTCGTCCCCCATGGATAGGGCCAGAATCTCGCCGCCCACCGTCTCCTTGAGCCTGATAGCGGCCTCCAGAGCCCGCTTATCCAGGTCGCTGATCCTGCGCTTCACGCCCTCCACCCTGGGCGCCCGGGTCTCCGAGTCCACCTTGATCTCCGTGAGGTCCGGTATGTCCTTCAGCAGAACTATCTGCCTCATCGTTTTTCTCCCGGCTATCATGGGGTGATGCGGTTAAAGCCTTTACCACCCGAAAAACGCTTTAAACCCAGACTCTGATAAACCCTTGAAACGTAATGAAGGCTGATCAGGTTCAGAGGATCACTGTCCTCGGCGCGGGGGTCATGGGCCACGGCATAGCCCAGGTGGCCGCCTCCGCCGGGTACACGGTCACCGTCAGGGACATAGCCCAGGAGTTCCTGGCCAAGGCGGAGGAGGGAATCAGGGGAAGCCTCGGGAAGCTTGTGGAGCGGGGCCGGATGAGCCCCGGGGACATGGAGGCGACTCTGGCGAGGATCAGGTTCACCGTGGACCTCGGCGAGGCCGTGAAGGATGCCCAACTGGTGGTGGAGGCCATCCCGGAGAAGATGAGCATCAAGCACAGCGTCTGGAAGGAGGTGGCCTCCAAGGCGCCCAAGGACACCATACTGGCCAGCAACACCAGCAGCCTCAGCATCACCGAGATAGCCGAGGCCGTGCCAGGCCCGGGCCGCTTCATAGGCATGCACTTCTTCAACCCGCCGGCCCTCATGAGGCTGGTGGAGGTCAACCAGGGCGCCGAGACCAAGCCTGAGACCGTTGAGACGGTCATTGAGCTGGCCAAGCGCATGGGCAAGACCCCCGTCCACGTAAAGAAAGACTCTCCGGGATTCATAGTGAACAGGGTCCTCGTCACCTACCTCAACGACGCCGCCAAGCTCCTGGACAAGTACAGCGTGGAGCAGATAGACGCGGCCATGCAGCACAAGGCGGGCATGCCCCTGGGCCCCTTCATGCTCAGCGACCTCATAGGACTGGACATAGTCCACGACATACTCAAAGTGTTCGAGGAGAAACTGGGCCCAGGGTACAAGCCAGACAAACGCATCACGGCCCTCTACGAGGCCAAGAAGCTGGGCCGCAAGACAGGCCAAGGCTTCTACGGCTACAAGGAGAGGCCCAGCGTCACCGAGGCCCAGGCAGAGGGCTTCGACGTGGCACTGCTGCTGCGGCCCTTCGTGGCTGAGGCCGAGAAGCTGGTCAAGGAGGGTGTGGCCTCGGAGGCAGACGTGGACACGGCCATGAAGCTGGGCGCCAACATCCCCAAGGGCCCCTTCGAGATGAGGCAGGCCGGGCTGGGCGAGGAGAAGCCCATCCTCACCGAGAAAAAGGAGGGAGTCTACGTCATAACCATCAACAGGCCGGCCAAGCTCAACAGCCTCACACTGGACATGCTGGAGCAGATAGAGGCGGCCCTGGAGGAAGCCGCTAAGGACGCCTCTGTGGGCTGCATCCTGTTCAAGGGAGCCGGAGACAGGGCCTTCAGCGCCGGGGCCGACATCAACGCCTTCCTGGAGTTCAACAAGACCCAGGCCAGGAAGGTGCCCCAGACCGGCCACAGGGTCTTCAAGAAGATCATGGAGACTCCTAAGCCGGTGGTGGCTGCAGTGAACGGCTACTGTCTGGGGGGAGGATGCGAGCTAGCCCTCTTCTGCGACATCAGGCTGGCCTCGGAAAAGGCACGGTTTGGTCAACCCGAGGTGACCCTGGGTCTCATGCCGGGCTGGGGCGCCACCTACATGCTGTCCAGGCTGGTGGGCAAGACCCTGGCCGGGGAGATGATCCTCACGGGCAGGAGACTGGACGCCGAGGAGGCCCACAAGGCCGGGCTGGTTAACACAGTCTACCCGGCGGCCGAGTTCGAGGCCCGAGTCTGGGAGTACGCCAAGAAGATGGCGGAGGGGCCGCCCCACGCCATTGCTGAGATCAAGAGGCTCCTGAGCCTGGACCCCCAGCTATCCAAGGCCCTGAAGGCCGAGGAGGACGCCTTCACCGGCCTCTGGGACCACGGGGAGCTTCGTGAGGGCATCACGGCCTTCAACGAGAAGAGGAAGCCCGTCTACAGGTCCTAGGCGGGCTGGAAGGCCAGGGTCACCCGGCCTTCCTCCTTCAGGTATTTTGCCTTGACCTTTGTTCCAGGCGTCAAGTGTTTTCCGTCGCTCAGGATGAGGCCGCTTATGCTCTCCCCCTCGTCAAGCTGGACCACGCCCACGGAGTAGGGGCACATGGTCTGGAACCTGGTGAGGGGCACGTAGATGACGGTGGACGCCGCTAACTTCCCGGTACCCTTGAACACGTAGGGCTCAAGGTCGGTGGAGCCGCAGCTGCGGCAGATGGGCCTGGGCGGAACCATGAGCCTCCCGCAGGCTTTACACCTACACCCCTTCAGCTTCCCCTCGGCTAACCCCTTGACGAACGAATCGACAGTAGTGAACTCGCTCACAGCATCACCTCCCGTACACCTGGACGACGACGGTGGCCCCCGCCGCCCCCACGTTCTGCGTCAGGCCCACCTCGGCGTCCTTCACCTGGCGTCGGCCGGCCTGGCCCCGCAGCTGCTTGAACATCTCCACCACCATGGCCGCGCCCGTGGCGCCCACCGGGTGGCCCTTGGCCTTCAAGCCGCCGTCGGGGTTTATGGGCTTGTCGCCGCTGAGGCCAGTTCTGCCCTCCACGGCGGCCACGCCGCCCTTGCCCTTGGGGAAGAAGCCCAGGTCCTCCGTGGCCACAAGCTCGGCTATGGTGAAGCAGTCGTGGACGCAGGCCACGTCCACATCCTTGGACTTCACCCCGGCCATCTTGTAGGCCTGACGCGAGGCTAGTGTCGTTGCCTTCAGCGTGGTCAGGTCCTCCCTGTCATGTATGGCCATGGTGTCAGAGGCCTGGCTCAGGCCGAGAAGCTTCACCGGCGTGTCAGTGTACTTGTGGGCCACCTCCTCGGCGGCCAGCACGACCACGGCGGCCCCGTCGGATATGGGGCAGCAGTCGAACAGGCGCAGGGGTGAGGCCACAAACGGGTTCAGCTCTGATCTGAGGAACTCCAGCTCATCCCTGAACTTGAGCCCCTTGCGCTCCCCCAGCTTCCCCGCGATCTCCATGATTGTCTCCTGGTACTGAGCCTTATCGTTCAGGGCTCCGTTCACATGGTTCTTCACGGCTATGGCCGCCAGCTGCTCCCACGTGCTACCGTGTTTGCTGAAGTGGGCGTCGGCCATGGCCGCGTACAGCCCGGGGAAGGTGAACCCCATGGCTGCCTCGTAGCTGGCGTCCGCGGCCAATGCCAGGGTGTCCGTCACCTGGCCTGTATCCAGGTTCCTCATCTTCTCCACACCCCCCACCAGCACAACGTCGTACAGGCCCGAGGCCACGGCCAATGCCCCCACGTTGACGGCGGCCCCGCTGCTGGCGCAGGCCGTCTCTATCCGGGTGGCGGGTATGGGGTTGACGCCCAGCCAGTCAGCCATGAGGGCCGAGGTGTGAGCCTGGCGCTCGAACATGTCGCTGCTGAAGTACCCCAAGTAGAGGGCTTCGGCGTCGCCCAGAGTGAAGTCCTTGTCCACAGAGGCGGCGGCCTCCAGGGCGGCCTCCACGAATAACTCGCGACCCTGCTTGTCGGCGTGGAGCTTGTGGTGGAAGCGGGTCATCCCGGCTCCCACTATGCAGACGTTTCGGTGTAAGGACATTTTTATCAGTTCGGCCCTTGGTTTTGCCGATATTAAAACTTGTGACGAACACATGTTCGACCAACGTCGTATAATTATCCTTCTTTCAGTATACTCTCCTACCTTATTCCAGTCATTAAAGTATTTATAGTAAGTTCATGACTATTTATCGGCTGGAAAAGGTTAAAAGATGATACCAGTTTTTTCAAACAGGTGTAATGCTTGAGTATAGCTTTCGTACTCATTAATACAGACCTTGGTGAGGGCACCGACGTCGAGAAGGCCCTGGGAGAGATCCCTGAAGTGAAGGAAGTCCACGGGGTCTACGGGGTCTACGACTTCGTCGTTCGCCTTGAGGCTGACACCATGCAGAAGCTCAAGGACGTGATAACGACCAAGATCAGGCGTCTCAACCACGTCAGGTCTACTTTGACCATGATCGTGGTGGACTAGGCCCCACCTTTTACTACCCCTTTCTTGGGTGGAGCTATAGGTAGCCCAGGCTCTTCATCTTCCCTAGAACCTTCTCTGCGCTCTCCTCCACCGTCTCCTTGTCGGTGTCCAGGATGAGCTCCGGGCTCTCGGGCTCCTCGTAGGGGTCGTCCACCCCGGTGAAGTCCTTGATCTCCCCGGCCATGGCCTTCCTGTACATGCCCTTGATGTCCCGCTTCATGCACTCCTCCAGGCTACACCGGACGTAGACCTCCATGAAGCTGCCTATCTCTTCCCGGGTGAGCAGTCTCCTCTCCCGGTAGGGTGAGACGAAGGTGGCCAGCACTATCACGTCGTTGCGGGTGAGGAGCTTGGCCACGAAGGTGACCCGTTTGATGTTCTCGTCCCTGTCCTTTTTGCTGAACCCCAGGTCGCTGGTGAGGCCCTTCCTGACGGTGTCCCCGTCCAGGCGCTCCACCTTGCATCCCTGCTTCTTCAGTGTCTCGGCCACCCTGTCCGCAACCGTTGTCTTGCCGCTGCAAGGCAGCCCCGTGAACCACACCGTTACGCCTTTGGTCATCTTCGATCTACCTGAATCCAGTATCTGAGTCTCATTCTATCTATATGCTTTCCTAGAGCCTTAGCACGTCCCAGGCCACGTGGAGTAGCTGCCTTATGTGTCTTGTCTGTATCCTGCGTCTGCCTTCCTTCCTCTCGGCCACAGTGATAGAAACATCCTTGACCCTGGCCCCGTTTCTGGCCGCCTCCAAGACAAAGGTGCCGCAGAGGCACGCGCCGTGAAGCCTCATCTTGTCCGCCGTCTCCTTTCTGATGGCCCTGAACCCTGTGCTGGCGTCCCCCACTGGAACCCTGAGGCAAGTGACCCAGGTGATCACCTTCTCGCTGAGGTGGGGGAAGCTGGGGCGAACACCCATGACCAGGTCCGCCTCTCCGTCGATTATAGGCTGGATAAGCTTAGGTATGTCCCCGGGGCTGTGCTGGCCGTCCGCGTCCAGGGTGACAATTATGTCTCCCCCCGCCTCGCTGAGCCCCTTCTCCACGGCCTTCAGGACCCCCATGTTCCTGGGCAGCCTGATGACTCTGGCACCGGCTGACTCGGCGTTGACAGCTGTGTCGTCACCGCTGCCGTCGTCCACCACCAGCACCTCGCCCACGTGGGGGAGGCACCCCTGCACGACTTCACCTATGGTCTTCTCCTCGTAGAATGCCGGGATGACCGCTGAGACCCTTGGCTTCTCGGCGGCCTCCGTGCTCAACGCATCACCCTTGCTTCAGGCGGTACCTGATGAGCTGCTTCACGCCTTCCCTGACCGTCCAGTCGTTGACGAACCCGAGCCTGCTCCGAATCTTCTTCAGGTCGTAGCTGAACTGTTTGGTCTCTCCCTGCCTGGGCGGCGTGTTCACGGCCTCGGCCTCGTCCCCCGTCTCGTTGGTCAACTCTTCCTTGACGATCTCCGCGAGCCTGTTTATAGTGAGGGTCTCGCCCCCCACGTTGAAGGCCTCACTCCCTATACCGGGGGTTGTGAGGCTGAGCATCATGGCCTTGGTGATGTCCTGGACGTGGACGAAGTCTCTGCTATACTCCCCGTCGCCGTAGACGGTGAGGGGCTCTCCGCCCACGGCCTGGTTCACGAACTTGGGTATCACCGTGTCCCACCTGGTGAATACGCCCACGCCGTAGATGTTGCCGAACCTGAGGTTCACCGTCTCTATCCCGTAGTTGTCCCAGTAGGTGTTGACGATCTGCTCCCCGGAGACCTTAGTTACCCCGTAGAGGTTCAGCGGCCTCAGGGGGTGGTCCTCGGTCACCGGCATCCTGACGGGCACCCCGTAGGTGGCGGCGCTGGAGCAGAACACGACCCTCTTGATGTCCAGCCTCCGGGCGGCCTCCATGACGCAGTGGGTCCCGTAAACGTTCACAGAGACTGCTTCCTCCGGGTTGTCCCTGCACCTCACTAGACCTGGTAGTGCTGCCAGGTGGGCTACGGCGTCGCAGCCTCTCCACTTCTCCTCTAGCAGCTTCTGGTCGCGGATGTCCCCCACCAGCAGCTCGGCTCTACCTCCCAGCTTGCTGCCCTTCAGGTGCCCGTAGTCGCCTATGCTCTGGTTGTCCACGGACACGACGCTGTCGCCATGTTCAACCAGCTTGGCTACAAGAGTCGAGCCTATGTATCCTGCTCCGCCTGTTAGCGCCACCCTCATGTGTATCACCATGAAGCTTCGTGTGAAGGATAAAAAAGGGTTAGTCGGTCCACTTGACCTTGGGCATTATGCACTCCCGCTTGCACTCTATCCTGTCCTTGTACTCCAGGAGCTTAGGCAGGGTGATCCTGAGCTCGTCCTCCAGCGTGTAAGTGGGCTTGAAACCCAGGGCGGGCAGATGGTTGATGTCCGGCTTATAGTAGTGCTCCTCGGCCTCCAGCCTAGGGTTGGGGATGTTCCATATCTTACCCTCCAGGCCGAACTCCTGGGCCACCTTGCTGACCCGCTCAGCCAGGTCGTTGGCGCTGTAGGTCTCCTCAAACTGGTTGAAGACCCTGTACTCCCGCTCCTTTGGCGGCTTCTCTATGGCGATGGTGAAGCACTGCATGCTGTCGCGGAGCGCCAGGTAGCCACGGGTCTGGCCGCCCTTGCCGTAGGGAGTGAGCTCGTGGCCTATGGTGGCCTGGGCGCAGAACCTGTTAATGGCTGTGCCCCATACCTCGTCGAAGTCGAACCTGGTGAGGAGGTCGTCGTTCACCATGTCCTCGGTGAGTATGCCGTGGACGACGCCCTGCATCACATCCGTAGCCCTGATGCCCCATATCTTGTTGGCGAACATGAGGTTCCAGGTGTCGTGGACCTTGGTGAGGTGGTACCAGCTCCCCGGCTGGCGGGGGAAGGGCAGCCTGTCCTTGCGGCCCCTGTACTCTATCTCGAAGAAGCCCTCCGGGATGTCTATGTTGGGTGTCCCGTACTCGCCCATGGTGCCCAGCTTCAGGAGGTGGCACTCCGGGACATGGTCCTTCATGGCGAAGAGGATGTTGTTGTTGCCCACTATGTTATTGACCTGCGTATAGTTGCAGTGGTGGACGTCAATCATGCTGTAAGGTGCGCTGGGTATCTCCCCCAGGTGCACTATGCAGTCGGGTTTCTCCTTGCCTACGACCAGGTCGGTGAAGCTGGGCTCCACCAGGTCGCCCCTGTAGAAGCGGAGGCTGCGGCCCGTGGCCTTCTTGTAGGCCTTGAGCCTCTGCTCCATGGGCTTAATAGGTGTGGCGCTCCAGCTGCCGATCTCGGCCACCATCTTCCTGCGGCTCATGTTGTCAACGCCGCAGACGTCGTGGCCTCGGCCGCTGAGGTACATGCTGAGGGTCCAGCCCAGGTAGCCGTCCATTCCCATGATCATTACTTTCATCCGGTCTTCCTCCAACACTAACCAGTATTTGATTTTACTACTCGAGGATAGTAACTTTAGGGCTTATAAATTTATGTTGTCGAAGCACCAACATACATATGACCCACCTTGGAGGCCAAGATCAACCAGGTAAAGTTCACCCTCATGAACATGGGGCTCAACGAGTACCAGGCTTCGGCCCTCGCCCACCTCATGTACCTGGGCGAGACCAAGGCCACCACCCTCAGCAAGGCCAGCGGCGTCCCCAACGCCAGAATCTACGGGGTCCTGGACGAGCTGAGCCAGAAGGGGCTGATCATCATGAGGCCGGGCAGGCCAGCCCTCTACGCGCCCCTGTCGCCTGAGGAGATCGCCGACGCACTGGCCTCGGTCTCCAGAGAGGAGATCAGAAAGAGGCTCAGCGTCGTGGAGACCTACCGCAGGGACTTCGAGGACGCAGCCGGGGAAATGTACCTGAAGGCGGGGACCAGCGAGCAGCGCACGAGCCTGATACGGGTGGTGAGCGTGGGGGACGTCTCCCTGGAGGAGACCAGGAAGCTGTACCGGGCGGCCGGGGGCGAGCTGCTGATCTCGACGAGGGCCATGGAGTACCTGGACCAGGTGTGGGGCGACCTGGTGGACGCATGCTGCAGAGGGGTGAGCGTAAGGATTCTCATGAGGGCTCCTGAGACCCTGTCAGAGTCGGACCGGGTGAAACAGAGGAGGGCCCTGGAGCGGCTCAGAGAGTGCATGGATGAAGGCTTGAGCGTCAGGGTCTCGGACAAGGTGGAGATCAGAGGGTGCATCATCGACCCCGAGGGGGCCGGCAGGGCCCTGTTCCTGGTTGAGGAGGAGGGTGTGCCCTTCTTCCTGAGGGAGGCCGCCTTGACCAGCCATCCCGGGGTGGCTCGGGCTCTGGGCACCATGTTCAACCTCAAGTGGAGCTACGACAGCGTCCCCATGCCCTCTGTTTAAATTTATCCTCCCGTCTCACTACACGATCAGCATGGTTCGCTGCCCGAGATGCGGAGAGAGCAACCCGGAGGACGCCGCCTACTGCAGAAAATGCAGCCAAGCCCTCCGAGGAAGGGAGACGGGCTTCGACAAGCTCAGGTACGACTTCAACGCCCAAAGCCTGTGGCTCCTGAGGCTAATAGCCTACGTGGTAGACACGGCTATTGTCGCGGTGGTGGGCCTGCTGCTGACCCTCCTGGCGTACATCCCCCTCGTGGTGGGCTCAGCCTTCAGCGGCCTGTGGAGCTGGAGAGGGGTCTGGCAGATACCCTTCTTCATCGGGGCAGGCCAGGTCATCTACTTCACAGTCATGGAGTCATTTCACGGAGCCAGCTTCGGCAAACAGCTGATGGGGCTCCGGGTGGAGGCCGAGAGCGGCGGACGCCCTACCGTGACCCAAGCCCTCATGAGGAGCCTCTCCAAGGTGCATGGCGCGCTTCTGCTCCTGGACGTCCTCCTGGGCCTCCTCCTGGGCGACGACCCTAGGAACAGGTTCACCGACACTATGGCCAAGACCTACGTGGCCAGGTACGGCAGCCCTGTTATACCCAGCCTGCGAGGAGAGCACGTGTTCACGGGGACGCCTCGCAGCGGGCCCGTCGTCAGGATGAGCGACTGGGGCGGCAGGGTTGACCCCCTGGACTCCGCCGGCTTCGGCGTCTTCCTCATCGTGGTGGCCACCATCGCCCTCAACAACCCGGGCCTGCGCACGGTGCTGGTTGAATGGGTCCGCAGCTGGGGCGTCAGCGGGCTATCGTGGCCCCCCGCTGAGCTGGCCCCGGCCGCCTACTGGTTCTTCATGGCCATGGGCTCCTGGAGCATTCTGTCAGCCGCGATAAGGTACCTGATGGCCTGGAGCCCCTGGAGGGCGCCCCAGGACATAGTGGGCGGGGTCTTCAACTTCCTGTTGGCTTACCTAGTGCAGTCCTACGGCTTCAGTTTCTTCACCTGGCGGGTCGTGGTCCCCCTCTTCATCACCATGGTAGGAGCCCAGATACTCGTAGGCGGCCTCCTTCGTCCACCCCGCAGGTAGCCGCGATCAATACTTTCAAATCAGGACCCCCCAACTCACCTATTGAAACCCATGCGCGTACTGGTGACAGGGGGAGCCGGATTCATAGGCAGCCACCTGGTGGACAGGCTCATGGCCGAGGGCCACAAGGTGAGGGTGCTGGACAACCTGGCCTCAGGCTCCATGGCCAACCTAGAGCAGTGGAAAGACAACCCGTCCTTCGAGTTCATCAGGGGCGACCTACTGGACAGGGAGACGACCAGGAGAGCCGTCGAGGGGTGCGCCCAAGTCTATCACATAGCCGCCAACCCTGAGGTCCAGGCCAACAAGGCCAGCCCCGAGGACCACTTCAGGCAGAACATCGAGGCCACCTACAGCCTCCTGGAAGCTGTGAGAGGCTCAAAGGTCGAGCTCCTGGCCTTCGCGTCCTCGTCCACCGTCTACGGCGACGCCGCGGTTCTACCCACCCCCGAGGACTACGGTCCCCTGGCCCCCATAAGCCTTTACGGGGCCAGCAAGCTGGCCTGCGAGGCCATGATCACGGCCTACGCCTCCATGTACGGGTTCAGGGCCGTCATATACAGGCTGGCCAACATCGTGGGCCCCAGGAGCAACCACGGAGTCATATGGGACTTTACTGGGAAGCTTCGCGGAGACCCGGACACCCTGGAGGTCCTGGGGGACGGCAGCCAGAGCAAGTCCTACCTCCACGTGAGCGACTGCGTCGAGGGGTTCCTCAGAGGCGCTGAGTCAGGCGGACAGGTGGCCATCTACAACCTGGGCTCAGAGGACAGGGTGACGGTCCTGGAGATAGCCGAGATAGTGAAGAGGGCCGCCGGGTACCCAGACGCTGAAGTGGTCCTCACGGGGGGCGTGGACGGCGGCCGCGGCTGGAAGGGCGACGTCAAGTATATGCAGCTGGACATGAGCCTGCTGCGGTCCATCGGCTGGGCCCCGAGGCACAGCAGCGCCGAGGCCGTCGGGCTTACAGCCGAACACGTGGCCCAGGTGCGGCGCTAATCTTATCCAAGGCTCTGCGCCCATGATCACTCTGTTACGAGTGTGTGTGAGACCTAAACTGTGGGCGGCCACACTCCTTTTACTTCGCTCCATTCCTGCGGCCCGGGCCAAGGAGGCATAGTTACTACTATGGCTGATAACGGCTCGAAGCCGGTTGATCGGAACTGGAAGTGCGTGCTGGGGGGGACTGTCACACATACCCCAGGCTCCAAAGCGACGATCAAATCCCGCTCATCGCGTTTGCGCCACATTTCACCTCGTCCCTTCAGAACGTACCATATCTCTTCGACATTATCATGGACTCCAGCCCTCGAGACCGCGTCTGGCGGTAGCTCGAAGTGCACCAGGCTTCCCCTACTGAGCTTCAATAATGTTCTGGCGTCGGAGCCATCAGGCGCCACGTCGCATCTTTTTTTAGACAGTTTTTTGGTCTCAAATCCGTCCATGTGCATCAAGACTCATATCTGATTTGACGAAGAAAATAATTATCTGTTTTCCATGCTCTCTCGTGCGCTCATCAGTTCAGTAGATAACTCAATTACAGCTTTCCATCTGCACAGCTATTTAATGTGGGTAAATTACTCTAGTCTAGGAAAAACACAAGCACTGGAAACCTGGTGAAGTATCATGGTTTATTGTCCACGCTGCGGCCTGGAGGTCGTGGCCGAGGCCGCCAAGTGTCCGCGCTGCGGAACCGAGTTCCCTCGTGTCTCGGAGGCCGTGAGGCCGGAGCGCACAGGCGCAGTAGAGCACCTCAAGTACGCTGCAGATGTGGCCAGGAGAAGCCCCAGGGTGTTCATTCCGGGTGCAATCGGCGCCGTGTTCTCCCTTCTCAGCGGCTACGTGGTGGAGTCGTGGGACGTCTACCAGGACTTCATGGCGTACCTATGGCGACTATTTGAGGCCCAGGCGGGGATGTCCCCCGCGGCCTACGCCTCAGGCCTCTTCGACTACACGCGTTTCCTGGGCTGGGTGCCCGTGGCTGTCCTCTTCCTGGGGCTGCTGAGCTGGGCCTCGTCCCTTGCCTCCATACACCTGTCTTGGAGAATCCTCCGCGGTGAGGAGGGAGATGTGCAGTCCAGCTACAGGTACATTGCGCGGAACCTTGGACGGTTCATCGTGGCCAGCCTGTGGACTGCCCTTTTCTCGTTTCTCGCTGGGGCTGTATACGTTGTCTTGATCATGGGGAGAGACGCCGTAGGGTTCGAGGCGGCCGTGTGGATGGGCCTGCTGTTCACCGCGGCCCTCATCGTGGCTGTATTCCTCGTAGGCCCTGTCTACATAGTTATGGTGGGTGAGGATGTGGGCTTCGTGGAGGCACTGAGGCTCACGGTGGGGTTCACCCGGAGGCGCGCCATGTCCTACCTGGGCATCACTCTGCTCCTCTTTCTTGTGTTGATGGGGCTAGGAGTGATTCCCTGGGTAGGGCTATACCTGAGCTTCGTCACCGGCGCCCTGGAGAACCTGGCCATCATCGACCTCTACACCATGTACAAGCGGCAGGCGGACTGGTAGCGTTCTGTAGCCGGCGTCTACATCCAAGGCGTATTAACCTCGCCAACGAAGGCACGATCAGGTACTCATGTACGCCACGGACCTCATCGCCTTGTGCGTCGTCTGCTACTTATTGGTGGCCGCGGCGGCCTTGTGGGTCATCAGAACCCGTGTGCTTGTCTCGCCTGAGGTAAATCTTGTTGAAGCTGAGCCGGTTCTGGAGAACGAGGCACTGGCTTAAGCCTCCATTATCGTTGCCTACATTACAATTACTAAGTAGAACTTGAAAAAGTTAGGAGAGGAGGCTCCTCCTCTTGTCGTCAGGTATCATGCCCAGGGCCTTCACCTTGTCGGTGAAGTCCGAGATGAACTTGGGGAGCACCTTGAAGATGGGTAGAACCATGGGCTGGAACATGGCCCTCTCGGGCTCCACGCCCCTCTCACTCAGCGCCTTCTTCACGTCGTCCACCAGCCGGTGGGCCAGCTCGGCCTCGTGGCTTTCCTCCACCTCACTCACCATGACGCCGTCGGCGCCCAGGGCGAAGGTTCTCAGGATGATGTCCTTGTCGAGGATAGCGGTAGTGGTTGTCCTGACGATCTTCATGTTGGTGGGGTAGTGGAGTCTGGCCGTGCCGGCGTTGTCGGCGGCAGTGTAGCTTATGTTGTCGTCAAAGAAGCCTACGACGGCCACCTCGTCCCCCTTGTCCTCCAGGAGGCCCTCTACTTCGCCCAGAAGTGCCTTCTTGGTGTAGTTGGGAAGCGTGAGTCCGCCCATCTGGCAGGCTGCCACACAGGCTCCGCAGCCGTTGCAGCTCACAAGCTCGATGACCGGTCCCTGCTCCTCCAGCTTCACGGCGTTCCTGTTGCAGGCCTCCACGCAGAGGCCGCAGTGGTCACACTCGCCCACGTGCACCGGCTTGAAGGGGCTCAGCTTCAGCTTGCCCTCCCCTAGGAAGTTGGTTACGTGGCTGGAGGCGGCTCGGGCGTCTATGACGGAGTCGTGGATGTCTTTAGTTCCCGTGGCCACCCCCGCCGCGTAGATGCCCTCCTTCAGGGTGCTTATGGGGTCCAGCTTCACATGCTTGCTGGCAATAAACAGGTCCTCGCCCAGAGCTATGCCCAGCCTGTTGGCCAGCTCAGCCGTGCCCTTGGAGGGTACCATGGCTGAGCTTAGGACCGCTATATCCACCAGGTTCCTGGTGAGGAGCCCGGTGTCCATGTCCTCCACCTTGATCTCCACGCCGCCCTCCGGTAGAGGCGTTAGGTTGCCTGGTTTGCCGTGGATGAAGATTATGTCCTTCTCCCGGGCCTCACGGTAAAAGTCTTCGAAGCCTCGGCCCGTCATCCTCATGTCCGTGTAGTATATGTATATCTTGAGGTAGGGTAGGAACTTCTTCAGCAGTATGGCCTGTTTCACAGTGTAGGGGCAGCAGACGCTGCTGCAGTAGCTGACGCCCCTGTGGGGGTCCCTGCTGCCTGCGCACAGGATGTATGCCAGGCTCTTCACCCTGCCCCCGCTGGGGGTGGTGAGCACCTTGCCCTCGGTGAGCTCGTTCTCTATGAGCCTCTCCACCTGCATGGCGTTGATGACCTGGGGGTGGTCGGGCCTGTAGCTCCTGAGGTGGGTGTCGTCTATGAGGTCGAAGCCCGTGGCCACGACTATGGAGCCCACGTCCACCTCGATCTCCTTGTCCTGTTCGTCTAGGTTCACGGCCTTCACCGGGCAAGCGTCTACGCAGGCCTGGCAGCCGATGCAGTGCTCGAAGTCCACTATGTAGCTGCTGGGCACGGCCTGGGGGAAGGGCAGGTATATGGCCTTCCTTGGGTACATGCCCTCCTCGAACTCGCTGGGCACCTCTGTGGGGCAGACCTGGCTGCACCGCCCACACTTGAGGCACTTGTCGGCGTCCACGCCCCGGGCCCTCGCCTTGACCTTGACCCGGAAGTTACCTGGGCCTCCGGATAGCTCCTGGACCTCGCTGTTGGTGTAGAGGGTGATGTTGGGGGTGTTCTCCACCTCGGCCATCCTGGGGCTGAGTATACAGGGGCTGCAGTCTAGGGTGGGGAAGGTCTTGCTCAGCTGGGCCATCCTGCCCCCTATGCTGGGGTTTCGCTCCACCAGGTTGACGTTGAACCCGGCCTCCGCGAGCTGCAGGGCGGCTGTGATGCCCGCCACGCCTCCGCCCACCACCATGACGTCCCTGTTGACATCTATCTCCTTGTCCTGGAGGGGCTGCAGGGCCTGAGCCCGCTTGACGCCCCCCTTAACGAGGCTGACGGCCTTCTCGGTGGCCCCCTTGTCGTGTATCCAGCTACAGTGCTCCCGGAGGTTCACGTGGACCATCTGGTACCTGTTGACGCCCTCCTCCTCGATGACGTTCTGGAACATCTTCTCGTGCATGTGAGGGCTGCAGCAGGCCACCACCACCCTGTCCAGCTTCCTGTTCTTGATGGCGTTTCTGATGAGCTGAAGCCCAGGCTTGCTGCACAGGAAGTCGGTGACCTGGGCGGTTTTCACGCCCTCCATGCCCTTGACTGCGTCCCTGACCTCCTCACACTTCACGGTGCCGCTTATGTTGCCGCCGCAGCGGCAGATGAACACTCCAGTCATTTCATCACCTTCTCCAGCAACTGCTTAACGGATACTGAGTTCACGTCGAAGCCCAGGTCGCCTGGGTCCAGGCCCAGGGCTAGGCCCAGGAGCTGAGGGTAGTAGAGCACAGGCACACCGTACTTGGTATCTGCTTCCTCCTCCAGGAGCCTCTGGTACTTGTCGTACATTATACCGCAGAAGGGGCAGATGAGCACCAGGGCGTCCACCTTCCCCTTGAGCCTGTCCAGCTTCTTCCGGGTCATGGCCTTGGACACCCTCTCGTCCACGGCCAGCAGGCTGCCCCCGCAGCAGTCCGTCTTGCCCACGTAGTCCACGGACTCGGCGCCCGTGGCCTCCACAAGCTCGTCCAGGCTCCGCGGGTACTCCGGGTCGTCGAAGCCTGCGAACAGGTCCTTGGGCCTGACGTAGTGGCATCCCGGGTGGGTGGCCACCTTGAGGCCGAGGGGCTTCTTCACCTTCTCCCTGATCTTGTCCAGGCCGTAGACCTGGTGGAGCATCCTGGCGAAGTGGAGGACCTCCGGCTTCTCGCCCTCGTAGGTTGTCCCCACGCTCTTGGTCAGCACCGCGTTAACCTTCTTGGCTGTCTCCTCGTCGCCTAGGAGCTTCTCCGCTTTGACGAGCATCTCTCCGCAAGCCGAGCAAAGGGTTACCACCGAGCTGTCATCCTCATCCGCCTTCTTCAGGTTCACTGCCGCCATGGCTAGGGCCTTCACCTCGTCCACGGGCTCTATGGGGAACCCGCAGCACCCGAACTCTGGGTCGGAGAGCTCTATGCCCAGGGCTTCGGACACTTTCCGGGCAGACTGCTCGTAGTTGGACTGCCGAGCCGGTATGGTGCATCCTAGGAACAGTTGGTACTTCAACTTCATGCCTCCGCTATCTTCTTCACGAAGCCCGGCTCCTGCTCCAGCTCAGGCAGGTCCCGGTCCTCCCGCTCCTCAGCTGTGAAGTCGTCCAGGGGGTATACGCGGCCGTTCTCGGCCAGGATGCTCATCAGCTTCACCAGGTTGGGGGGCGCCTTGCCCTCCTTGGCCGCCATGTTCCTGAGGACGGTCATCACGTCCGGTGGCTTGACGTCCTGGGGGCACCTCTCGTGGCACATGAAGCACATGCTGCACAGCCAGATGAAGTCGCTCTTGAATACCTCGTCCTTCAGGCCCAGCTTGGCCAGCTTCATTATCTTTCGCGGGTTGAACCTTTCCTCCATCTCCCTGACGGGGCACGAGGCGGTGCATACGCCGCACTGGAAGCACTTGGAGAGGTCGGCTGCTCCGAGCTCCTTGCTGAGGCTTCTCAGAAAACGCGTGTCGGACCCTGTTAGGTCGACCATCGCTCCCTCTGCCATATTTATCCTAATTACCCTTATTTCGTTGATTAAAAGAGTTGAGTTTAAACTGGGAAACCCATAAAATCTCTGAGGCGTATTTTATGGCATGTATTCTGAGAGTCACTGTCACCTGAGGGCCATCACGCCCGAGGCTGTGGAGAAGGCCGAGGCGGATGGCTTCAAGCTCCTGCTATCCGCGGGGATCGACCTGAAATCATCCGAGGAGGCCGCCGAGACGGCGAAAAAGTTCGGCATCGTAAAGGGCTGCGTTGGCGTGCACCCTTGGTACGCCGACGAGTACAGCGGCGAAGTGGAGGCCCGGTTCAGGGAGCTGGCCGGGGACCCCGAGGTAGTCGCCATAAGCGAGATCGGGTTGGACTTCGTGGGCCGGATGACCAAGGAGTGGGTCCGGGAGGAGAGGTTCATCGACAAGAAGACCCAGTACCGGACGCTCAGGGCTCAGCTAGGGCTCGCCCACGAGCTGAATCTCCCCGCCATAGTCCACGACAGGGCGCCGGGCCAGGAGATACTGGACACCCTGCTGAAGTCGGACAACCTCTCTACAGGGGTAGCCATCCATGGCTTCAACAAGGACGCCGAGTACGCCAAGAGGTGCGTAGACCACGGGGTCTACCTCTCCATCGGGCTTAGGACCATCCAGGGCGCCGACGAGAACTACAGGAAGGCCGTGAAAGCCGTCCCTCTGGAGTACATCCTTACGGAGACGGACAGCGGGACACCCCAGGGCGTCCACACCGTCTGCGACCTCATAGCTGAGATTAAGGGGCACACGCGCCTCGAGGTAGGCGAGGCGGCCACCAGGAACCTCACGAAGCTCTGTGGGTTGTAGGCGTGCTCCTTATTCCGTTTTACAGAAGCGTAGCACGGTTGATGGTTCGTTTTTCAACCTTTTTTCCGGTTCTCCGATAATAAATGTAATTAACATAATTACCACATACTGTCCCTCTAAGGGACCAGGCTTTGAGTGAACCACTTGTTAAAGTTCTCAGCAAATCTCGGATGAAGGAGTTCTTCCAGGCCCTCCAGGGCTACGGGGACGTGGCGGCCCCCGTAAAGGCCACAGAGAAGACCCACAGGTTCCAGATCGTCCGGGCTCTGGAGGAGGCTGACCTTTCCTACACGCGGACCATGATACCTCCCAAGAAGTACTTCATACACCCGGAGGAGATCATATTCACGTTCGACAAGGAGCGGGAGGAGTACGCGGAGCCCCCTAATATAGACAGGGCAATGGTGCTCCTGGGCGTCCACGCCTGCGACATCAACGCCATGAACCTGCTGGCCCGCGTCTTCATGGAGGAGCTCCCTGACAAGTACTACCTGGACCGCAGGCGCAACTCCGTCATCGTGGGGGTCAGCTGTACGCCCGATGAGCACTGCTTCTGCGAGTCCACTGGCACCAGCTTCGCCCAGGAGGGGTACGAGCTGTTTCTCAACGACATCGAGGACAGGTACCTGGTGCGAGTGGGAAGCCTCAAGGGAAGCAACATAGTGAAGGCCCACCCCAGGCTCTTCACACCAGCGGAGGCCGCGGACATCGAGGCCTTCAAGGAGGCCGAGAAGCGTCGGCACGAGGCGTTCACTCTGAGCCTGGAGATGTCGGGCCTCCAGGAGTTTCTGGACGTGACCTACGATTCACCGGTCTGGAAAGAATACGGCGACAGATGCCTCGGCTGCGGCTCATGCAACCTTGTGTGCCCCCGGTGCAGGTGCTACGACGTCCAAGACTACCTGAACCTGGACATGAACACGGGTGAGAGAGTGCGGACATGGTACTCGTGCATGCTCAAGGAGCACGGGCTGGTGGCTGGGGGCCACAACTTCAGGCCGTCCCCAGCGGAACGCCTCCGTAACAGGTTCAACTGCAAGGGGAGCCTACGGGAGGGTCTGCCCAACTGCGTGGGCTGCGGCAGGTGCTCCACTTTCTGTCCCGCAGACATAGACTTCGTGGAGGTCATGAGTAAGGTGAGAGGTGACGCGCAGTGACGACTTTCAACCCGTTGGAGCCGGCCAAGGCCAGGATAACCGAGATACGTGAGATGACGGGTATCGAGAAGCTGGTGACCATCAAGTTCCAGGACAAGGAGTACGCCGAGAACTTCACCTACACCCCGGGCCAGTTCATCAAGCTGGGCGTCATGGGCGTCGGCGAGGCACCCATCTCCATATGCACGGCCCAGACCGGCGAGCCCGGCCTGGAGCTCTGCATAAGGAACGCCGGCAGGGTGACCAACGCCATCCACAGCCTCAAGGCCGGGAACATAGTCTGGGTGAGAGGCCCCTACGGCAACGGGTTCCCCATGGACAGGTTCGAGGGGAGCGACCTCCTCCTGGTCGCCGGCGGCCTGGGCATAGCCCCCATACGGGGGGTGCTCCAGTACGCCCTCATGAACAGGGAGAGGTTCGGCGAGATCAGCGTCCTCTACGGCGTCAGGTGCTACGACCTCATGCTCTTCAAGGACGACATACTGAGCTACTTCCGGGACGGCGACAGGCAGGGCGTAAAGCTCTACCTCAGCTACGAGGACGAGAGCGACCAGGCCTGCTACGGGCTGGAGTGCGAGAGGAGCGACAGATGCATGAAGGGCCTGGTCACATCTCTCTTCGGCAAGATCGATCCGCCCACCCGCAACACCTACGCTATCCTGGGGGGCCCGCCCATCATGTACAGGTTCACTGTGGGGGAGCTGGAGAAGCTGGGGCTGCCCCCCGAGCGCATCTACATGACCCTGGAGAGGCGCATGAGGTGCGGCCTGGGCCAGTGCGGCCAGTGCATAGTGGGCACAGGCAAGTCCATCAAGTACGTCTGCAAGGACGGGCCCGTCTTCACCATGTGGGACGCCATGAACACCAAGGGGATGATCTAGGAGGCACTGAGATGGCTAAACCGAGAGTAGGGATATTCGGCTTAACGGGTTGCGGTGGAGACCAGCTCCAGATACTCAACATGGAGGACGAGCTCCTGGACCTTGTGGCCCGGCTCAACATCGTGGACTTCCAGGAGGGCAGCAGCCGCAAAGAAAAGGGGCCCCTGGACATCGCCTTCGTCGAGGGAACCGTGTCCACGGAGAGGGACCTCCACCACCTGCGGGACATAAGGGAGAGGGCCAGCGTCCTGGTGGCTCTGGGCAACTGCGCCACGGAGGGCTGCGTCCAGGCCATGAGGAACGAGGAGACCACCCTGGAGGAGAGGATGAAGGAGGTGTACGGCGTCAAGGTGACGGTCACCGCTGCCTTGGAGCCCAGGCCCCTGGAGGCCTACGTCAAGGTGGACCACAGCATACCGGGTTGCCCGGTGGAGAAGGACGAGGTTCTCAGGGGCATAACCAGCCTCCTGCACGGGGACAGCCCCCCAAGGTACGCCTACCCGGTGTGCGTGGAGTGCAAGCTTCTGGAGTACCCGTGCCTGATACTGGAGGAGAACAAGCCCTGCCTGGGCCCAGTAGTCAGGGCCGGCTGCAAGGCTCGGTGCCCGGGCCTGGGCCTGGACTGCATAGGTTGCCGGGGGCCTATAGAGGGGGGAGGCAACTACGCGGCGGAGCTGAAGATGCTTCTGGACAAGGGTTACACGCGGGAGTACATTATGAACAGGCTCAAGGTGTTCAGCGGTAAGCTGCCTGAGGACCTAATGGAGGGCGCGGAGTGATGTCGAGGACACTCAGTATCGAGGAACTGACCAGGGTAGAGGGCCACGGAGGCATCGAGGTGGTCCTCAGCAGGAAGAAGGTCAGGTCGGTGAAATTCCAGATATTCGAGGGGCCCAGGTTCTTCGAGCACCTCATCAAGGGGGTTCACCACGAGAAGATACCCGACATCACCCGGCGCATATGCGCCATATGCACCGCGTCCCACAGCCTTGCCTCCATAGGGGCCATAGAGAACGCCTTCAATGTTGAGGTCACCCCCCAGACCAGGCTTCTCAGGGACCTCCTCATCCACGGGGAGGCCATTGAGAGCCATGCGCTGCACGTGTTCATGCTGGCCCTGCCAGACTTCCTCGGCTACCCGGACGCCATAAGCATGGCCTCAGAGCACCTGGACGCCGTGAAGATGGCTCTACGCCTCAAGAAGGTGGGAAACATGATCCACACCGCTCTCAGCGGCCGGGAGGTCCACGGCATGAACGAGGGGGTCGGTGGGTTCAGCAGGGTTCCGTCGGGGGCGCAGCTGAAGAAGGTGATGAACGAATTACTGGGCGTGATACCGGTTACGGAGCTGGCGGTGAAGCTCCTCTCAGCCGTCGAGCCGCCCCAGTACGCTGAGTCGGAGAACCTGTTGATGGCCATAGACTCGGGGCCCCGGTTCGGGTACATGGGCGACCACGTACTCACATCCAGAGGGGAGCGGGTCCCGGAGGCGCAGTACCTGTCGTTGACCAACGAGAAGGTGGTGGGCCACTCCTACGCTAAATTCTCTAAGTACGACGGTGGCCCCTTTATGGTGGGTGCCCTGCCCAGGATGGTGCTCTCTGGGAGAAAGATGGACGGGGACGCTGGTGAGCTCTATAAAGAGCACAGGGGCCTCATCAAGGCGGGTAACTCCCTCAGCAACAACCTGTGCCAGGCCTTGGAGCTGGTCCACGACGTGCAGAGGGCTGTCAACGACATCGACGAGCTCCTGTCCCAAGGCCTCAGGCAGGAGGAGCCCGTGGAGTACGAGGTGTTCGAGGCCAGAGGCATCAACGCCATCGAGGCCCCTAGGGGCCTCCTGTACCACGACTACAGCTTCGACGGCGAGGGCAGGGTAGTGAAGGCGAACATCATCACGCCCACGGCTCAGAACGCGGCCAACATAGAGAAGGACGCCCGGGTCATAGCCGGGAACCTGGTCGCTGAGGACGACGCTGCCATCAAGAACGCCATAGAGGTCATGGTCAGGGCCTACGACCCCTGCATCTCGTGCTCTGTGCACCTGACCCGGGTCAAGTAGCCCCTTTTTTCCAGTAAAGGTTATCTGGCTCTCCTCCAGTCAAGGGGTGAAAGCCATTGAACGACGAGGTCAGGCAGACGGTGGACAGGATCAGGGGCGTGGGCACCAACCTCACCTTCGAGGGCGAGTACCTGGCCGACTTCATAGAGCGGCTGGACCGGGTCGTGGACATCGTGGGCATCAGGTTGGAGGGGGCCGCCCTGAAGATGCTCGTAGGGGAGCCGAAGGCTGCGAGCCAGGAGGACGTGCTGAGGGTGGTGACCAAGGCATGCATGCTGAACGTATCCGCGGCCGGCTACGACGACACCGAGTACGGTAAGGTTCTCTACTTCGAGTTCTATCTTCCCCCCTGGAACGAGGTTTACGTCTAGAACCCTCTTCTCTGGGGGCCTTGTAGAGGGTTACAATCAGTTAATGATGGTCGCCCGGTGGTGTGATCATGGTGGTAAGACTCGTGGTGTAATTGGTGGGAAACGCAATGAAACCAGCGAGTCTTACCGCTTGGTGTATACGTTCATTTCTTTTTAAACATTCACATTTGTCGCCGGATCAAGATTGAAAAGGTGACAGAGATGTTTAATGGAGACAGTCGGCGCGCAGGATACTAGAAAGCCTTGTCCTTCTGCTCAGCCCGGTAAAGCTTCCCATACACGGCGTCCCACTTACCCAGGCTCAGCTTCTCGCATATGTCCAGCATGACCTCCCTGAAGGCCTTCTTCTGCTCCTCGTCCTCATACTTGTAGTACAGGGCGGAGAGGTCCGCCCATATCTCCTCCTTGATGGTTTCCAGCTCGACCTCGCTGGGGGGAAGGATCTGGTCGATGACGTCCTTCACGATGCCCTTCAGGCCGTTCTGTTTCTCATCGGAAGCCATAGCATTCGGGAAGCAACGGCGAAATAACCAATATAAGGGTTCCTAGAGGCACCAACCTGGTTTAATTTAAAGGTATAAAACCCGGCGAGAATGAGCCTGTAACTTAACACCCTTAATCCATATTGTTGTTACAGGTTGAGAATATTTATTTCTGAACATAAAACTCGAAGCAGGAAAACGTTTCACCCGCTATAAAAAATGGGCCACAGGCCCCGTTGGCGATGTAAAACCTTAAGAAACGCCACAATCGATGGAAAAACGCTGAGACATGCTTCACAGGGTACCGCCCATCATAACGCCTGATACGGCAAAAACGCTTCTGGAGGGGAAAACCAGGGTTAGCCTCGACCTGGGCTTGACCGAAACGACGATAAATCCGACGAAAACAGGGTGGACTCTCCCCGAAGGCGAAACTGTCGGCAGAAAGGCTATGAAAAAAATATCTGAAAAGGAGAACTCGGCCTACTTCGTCGAAAGCGGGGGCGTCTTCCAGGTGGCCGTGGCGGGGAAACACTTTTATAAGCTTGTTCCAACGGGTCGGGCCCCGACCCTGGAGATAGACGGCGTCAGGATGCACAGGACCAGCGGGACGACTCCGGACCAGGACACGAGGGCCAAGCTGGAAGTTCTCGGGCTGGATGGGGGTAGGGTCCTGGACACGTGTATGGGGCTGGGGTACACGGCCATCGAGTCGGCGCGGAGAGGTGCAGAGCTGGTGGTGACTGTGGAGCTGGAGCCCCAGGTTGTGAGGATAGCCCTGATGAACCCGTGGTCCGCGCCCCTCTTCACGGATGAGACTATCCACAAGGTCATGGGGGACACGTACACGGTGTCCAGCATTTTCCCCGAGTCCTTCTTCGACTACGTTATCCACGACCCGCCGCGTCACGACCACGCCGGACACCTCTACGGGCTGGACTACTACAGGAGGCTCCACAGGCTCATGGCGCCCGGCAGCAAGATGTTCCACTACACTGGTGAGCCCCGGTCCAGGTACAGAGGCGTCAATCTGCAGAGGGGCGTGTCTAGGCGGCTCCGGGAGGCCGGGTTCAGCTCTACCCGGTACCACCCCCAGGTCATGGGCGTAACCTGCGTCAAGTAGCCAGAAAAACCATAAGCACACGAGGACGAATCAATGGTGGAGATGACATTGGCAGGCAGCCTACCCACAGGTAAGGTACCCAAGGACGTGCTGAAGAGGCTTGTATTCACGTGCCTGGGGGTGCCCAGCGGCCGGGTCCTCAAGGGGCCCCACATTGGAGAGGACTCGGCGGTTCTGGACATGGGGGACAGGGTTCTGGTGGCCAAGGCCAACCCCATTACAGGGGCCGAGTCGAGGATCGGGTGGCTGGCCGTCCACATCAACGCCAACGACGTGGCGGTAAGGGGCGCTGAGCCCAGGTGGTACATGAGCGTCGTTCTGCTCCCGGAGGGGGCGCATGAGAGCCTTCTGGAGACCATCATGAGGGAGCAACATGAGGCGTGCTGCGAGCTGGGGGTGTGCGTCATGGGGGGTCACACCGAGGTAGCCCCAGGGCTGACCCGACCCATCGTCTCGGGGTTCATGCTGGGGGAGGCTGAGAAGGGCAGCTACATCACTACGGGTGGGGCCCGGGCCGGTGATAAGATCATTCTGTCTAAGGGTGCGGGCGTCGAGGGCACCGGGATACTGGCTGTGGACCTCAGGGACAGGCTGGCAGGTAGCGTGGATGAGGGGACTCTGGAGAAGGCCGCGGATATGCTCAGACAGGTGAGCGTGGTCCCGGAGGCGCTGGCGGTCAGCAAAATCAAGGGCGTCCACAGCATCCATACGCCCACTGAGGGCGGCGTCCTCAATGGGCTTCTGGAGGTGTCCGAGGCGTCTAGGCTAGGCTTCAAGATATTCGAGAAGGACCTCCTGGTGGCCCCGGAGACCCTGGCCATATGCGGGGCCCTGTCCGTGGACCCGCTCAGGCTTCTCAGCAGCGGGGCCCTGCTGATCACCGTGGACTCGTCGAGGGCGGAGGCGGCTCTGTCAGCCCTGGAAAGCGTAGGAGTTGAGGCGCGGGTGATCGGGGAGATGACGAAGGGCTTGGAGCGTTTCATGGTTGGGGCGGATGGCTCAGTGGTGTCTGTGGACTGCGTGGGCCAGGATGAGCTGTACAGGGTGCTGGGGGAGCACACCTGAGCCACTTTCACTCACCCCTCCACTAACAGTTGGTTAGAACCTACGAAATGCATAAATCCCCAAACTCCGACCCAGAAACGGGGTTAGATGGCGCACCGAGACATCTTCATCGACGAGGCGATCCTCGACATAAACTACATACCCGACGCCATCCTCCACCGGGAGGACCAGTACAGGATGCTGGAGGCCCTCTTCGACCACATGGTCTCGACCCCCTACGAGGTGAGCCAGAAAGCCGTCGTCGTGGGCGGCGTGGGCAGCGGCAAGACCCTCCTTGCCCAGTACTACGGCAGGAGGCTCCGGGAGAAGGCGGCCCAGCGCCGGGTGAAGCTCACCCACATCCACCTGAACTGCCGGGAGCTCCGGGGTAGCCTCTTCATGATCCTGAGCCGCGCCGTCAAGCGGCTCCGCCCCGAGTTCCCGGAGAGGGGCTACGCGGCCAACGAGCTCATGAACATCATGAGGCAGATCATGGAGGAGGACAACTCCCAGGTCCTACTCTGCCTGGACGAGGTGGATGTGCTCATAGAGAACGAGGGAAGCGACGCCCTGTACTACCTCACCAGGTTCCACGAGGCTGAGCCGGAGGAGGCCCGCCGCCTCAGCCTCATACTCATCAGCAAGGACCCTGAGGTCTTCGCCAAGCTGGACAGGAGCACCCTCAGCAGCCTCCAGCGCAACGTCATAAGGCTGCCCGAGTACGAGAGGGGCCAGATAACTGATATACTGGCGTACAGGGTGGAGCGGGCCTTCAGGAGGGACGCGGTTCCCCCCGAGATAGTGGACTTCATATCCGAGCTGGCCGTCAAGGAGCACGGCGACGCCAGGTACGCCATAGACGTCCTCCACGGGTCGGGGAAGATGGCCGAGACCAGCCAGGCCCCCCAGATAATGCCTGAGCACGTGAGGGAGGCAGCCATGGGGGTCTTCCAGACACTGAAGAAGGAGACCGTCCGTCAGCTCAGCCTCCACGAGCAGCTGGTGCTCCTGGGGGTGGCCAGGTTCTTCCAGGCCCACAGCGTCACCCACGGCACCACCGGGGAGATAGAGGAGGCGTACCGGCTGGCCTGCGAGGAGTACGGTGAGGCCCCCAGGGCCCACACCCAGTACTGGAAGTACCTGAAGAACCTGAGCGGCCTGGACTTTGTCAACGTGAAGCTTCAGGCCAGCAGCATGGGCCGCACCCAGTTCATTAGCCTGGAGCGGGTGCCGGCCAGGAGCCTGGAGAGGGAGGTGAAGCAGATCATTGAGCAGAGGTAAGCCGGACCTCAGGGCCGAGGAGATACTGGGCAGCAAGGGCAGGGTCAGGGTGCTGCAGGTGCTGTCGGAGAGCGGGGAGCTTAATATTAGTGAGGTGAGTCGCCGCACGGGCCTCAACTATACGAGCGTGGAGAGGCACCTTGTGAAGCTTCAGAGGCTGGGTCTGCTCAGGGAGAAGAGGTATGGTAAGATCAGGATATTTGAGGTGGCGTTCAGGGGCCTGAGGGTGGTGTTTGAGAGGGGGCGGCCTGTCTCCGTGGACGTCCAGGAGTAGCTGCTGGGCGTGTCTTTAGTAGATGGGTAAGTTCGGTGGTTTGAAACACTCTCTTTAACGTTAGGTTTCTGTGTGTGCGCTTGGGGGGAGGGGGGGCCCGCCGCCACCGCCGCGGTTCCCGGTTTTCTGGGTTGTTTTTTGTTTTGGAGGCTTTTCAGGGGTTCTTTGGTGGCGGCGGTGGTTGGCGGTGTCCGCGGTGTGCTGGTTGTCCGCCGGGGGATGGTAACGGGGGGTAGTGGCGGTGAGTATCGGTGACGTAGTTATGCCGGGTGCATGCGTGGGTGACCTTCACGGTATCTCATATCTGTGAAGGTAAATCAGGTCCTCAACCATATTTTACATTCATTTAGTTTACTGCAAAGAAAGGAGTATGAACCCCGGAGGGTTGTAGTTGACGAAGAAGTTGGTTGACCAGCCGACCCTCGAAGCCATCTACGATGAAGTGAGAAAGGTGAACGAGAGACTGAGCGTCATCGAGAGGGTGATCGAAGAGATAATAATCATGGGATTACCCGGCGTCAAACTCAGCGAGGAGAAGCTGAAGGAGATCCGGTCCTCGGTGGAGGAAATGAGGAAAGGGAACTACGTGACCCTTGAGGCGCTCAAAGGTGCCTAGGTACGGGGTGGTCGCGCATCGTAGAGTTCTCAGGTTTCTGAACGGCCTTGATGATGAGGGGCAGAGGCAAGCCTCATAGAGGCGATGGAGAGCCTTGAGGGGTACCCGGTTTCTCTCCGGGAGATGGATGTCGCAGTCATAAGAGGGGCAGACAAGGCGTTCAGGGTCAGGGTGGGCAGGTACAGGATCATATTCGCCGTTGATAAGGAAGAGAGCACAATATACGTGACTCACCTGGATACCCGGAAGAGGGTGTACAAGAAATCCTAGGCTGAGACTTGATTAATATAACCGGTATTTCTTTGATGCTGCGCTATCACTGGGAGCATCCAGGTTAACCCATGGGGCTCATAACCCCAATGTCGGTAGCTCAAATCTACCTCCCCGCTACCATTCAGCTTTCCACCAATAAATAAGGGGATTATAAAGACTCTACTCAATAAAAAATCTGAATGTATGCTCACAAACGTACTCTGCTTCAAAGAGCTGAGTAGGGATAAGGTAATAGATAATTCCTCTGATTGAGAATTACGTATGCTCTAGCGAATGAAATAACAAGACTAAGAAGATGTACTTCTGAGCGAACTCACATTACTGCGAAGCTAATAGAAAAGAGGAAATGAATCTACGGGAAACTACCAGTTATCCTCTTTTGCATATTGATTAATTTGTTCCATTATATTTTTTTCATTTAGTTCCTTTTCGTCGGAGATGGGATATACTCTAACATCTTTTGGAAGAAAATCTATATTAGGTGTTTTCATACTTGATAATATTTTTAAGATATTTAATACACCATTTTCAATATCTTCAAGTTTATCTTCAGTACTGGTTGTTACAAAAAATACCCGTTTTACATCTTTTACTAAATACGATAGAATTGCATCAGCCCAAGTTAAATTAGCATCTTTATTCTGACTGTGTAAAACCTCAATAATTATATACCCATTTCTTTTTTTATATTTAAAGTAGATATCTGGTCTATAGACTATAGGTGTACGAATAGCTTTATGCCTTATATCAATAGGT
>JBDRQD010000059.1:0-48127 GCA_043826455.1 Candidatus Bathyarchaeota archaeon | reverse complement strand
AGGCACCCATCTTGGACGGGCCCCAGGCGGGCAAGAAGCTGGACAGGGGTAGATTTGAGAAGATGAAGGACGAGTACTACACCATCAGAGGCTGGGACCCGGAGACCGGCACCCAGAGAGAGCCCACCCTCAATAAGCTGGGGATGGCAGACGTGGCCAAGGAGTTGAAGAAGATGAAGAAGCTTGCCCAGGAGAAGGCCGCCAAGGAGGGATAGGCGTGGAGAAGGTACTACAGGTGGACATGGAAAAGTGCACCGGGTGCAGGACCTGCGAGGCGGTGTGCAGCCTAAGGAACACGGGCCGAGCCCAACCCGCCAGGTCCAGGATAAAGGTCATCCGGTACGAGAAGCGGGGGGAGTATCACAACTACATCCCCATGGTGTGCCAGCAGTGCACCACGCCTCTCTGCATGGAGGCGTGCCCCACCAACGCCATCTCCCGGAGCCCTGATACGGGGGCCCTCCTGGTGGACGAGAAGGCGTGTATCGGCTGCAGGGTGTGCAACATGGTGTGCCCCGTTGGCGGGGTGAGCATAGACCCGGTGACCAGCGTGGCCTTCAAGTGTGACCTGTGCGGCGGCGACCCCGAGTGCGTCAAGTACTGCTACCCTGAGGCCCTGAGCTACGTGTCTAAGGATAAGCTGGACGTGAGCCTGAAGCGGGCGCGGTCAGCCAAGCTCTCGGAGCTCTTCGCGCTGATGGAGTCCCTGAGGTAGAATTATCCCTCTTTTTTATTATGGATGGTTTGGTTCGTCTCCTACTTTGACTCGGTGCCGTTGTCCTAGGCGCGCCTGGCCTTCGTCAGCCTCGTCAAGGCTGGGTACACCCTATTATTATTAGAGAAAAAATCGTCATTAGGTGATGCCCCCTACGTTTTTTAGACATCAGACTCTCCTCGGAGCGGTTCTGATGTGACGAATGTGCCATATTTTTGTATGGTATGAATAGCGTTTTTGCGTAGAATGGGGTCGCGTCGGACCGGTTCTGTGGCTCCTTTTGTCCGGGGGCGGCTGTTTCCGGTTCACTTGCTCTACCCCCCCCTCCCCCCTCACTGGGTGTCCGGTGCTGGTGCGGTGCACGTATCGTTCCGCCAGGTGGCTTATACCGTCCTAGAGGGTAAAAAGCGGAAAAAATATTCCATCTTTTGGTTCATATTTTTCCTTCAGTGAGATGCTTCAACACATTATCATTGAGCCATGCGACACTTGAAGGCGTGTATGAGATGACTTGGAAACCTGTGCTCACGTAACAGTCTCTTGAAAGCCTCTACAATATTCTCTCAGGGCAGGTGTACACCTTCAGTTTTCCGGCGCCCAGGGAGGTCAGGGTGATGCCCGTTGCCTCGGCTAGCCTGATCCCGGATACGAGGGGGACCGTCATGGAGCACACCACGGGAACCCCAGCCCTGGCCGCCTTCTGAACCATCTCCCCCGACTGCCTCCCGGTGCTCAGCAGTACGCATTCCCCCGGGTCGCCTCCTAGGAGTGAGTGTGCCCCCACCACCTTGTCCAGGGCGTTGTGTCTTCCCACGTCCTCAGCGAAGGCAAGGACATCACCATCCACGCTGCACAGCATGGCGGCGTGGGTCCCCCTGGTCCTCATGTGGACGCTGCTCCTCCTGTTGAGCTCCGCTATCATCGTCTTTAGCGTGTTAGCTTCTACCCTCATGTCTGACTCTACCCTGGGGAGGCGAGACTTTTTACCATCTGCTCTGGGGCTCGCGCTGCAGGCCGTCACTATGAGGTTCATCATGTCAACCATGGCGCCGCGGAGGTCCACCCGTCCCCGCGTCTCCACCAGTGTGTCGTTGTCCCGGGTCTCGATGGACGCTATGTCGTCCACGGAGCCCAGGATGCCTCCGCTGAGGAGGTACCCCACGGTCAGCTCCTTCTTCAACTCGGGGGTGGCGATGAGGGTCACGTGGTACTCGCCGTTGACGAAGATGCAGACAGGCTCGTCGAGGGCTACCTCGTCCAGTGCTTCGCTTCTTTTCCTGGTTGTCCCCAGGTCGATGGTCTGTATCCTTATCTTCTCAGTCACCATGTGATGCACCCCCGTGTAGGCTCGGACCGCTTTGACATGCTCTCATCCGCCATGCATCCCCTTGATCTGGCTCCACCTGAAGCAGCTTGTAAGATGATCGTTCACCATTCCAGTGCTCTGCATGTAGGCGTAGCATATGGTTGGCCCCACGAAGCTGAAGCCCCTCCTCTTGAGGTCGCGGCACATGGCCCTGCTGGTGTCCGTCTCCGGAGGCACCAGCTTCCAGTCGTTGAAGGCGTTCATAGCCGGCCTGTGGCCCACGAAGCCCCAGATGTACTCGTCGAAGCTGCCGTACTCGTCCTGGACCCTGAGGAAGGCCCGGGCGTTGTTGATGGCGGACTCCACCTTCCTCCGGTTCCTGATGATCCCTGTGTCGGCTATCAGGTCGTCTACGGTCTCAGTCGTGTAGCCTGCCACCTTGGCCGGGTCGAAGCCGCTGAAGGCCTCCCTGTAGGCGTCGCGTCTATGAAGCACGGTTCTCCAGCTCAGCCCCGCCTGGGCGCCCTCAAGCACCAGGAGCTCGTAGTGCTCCACGTCGCTGTGGGTGGGTACCCCCCACTCCTGGTCGTGGTACCTCTCCATCACAGGGTCGCCGTCGCCGAAGCAGCGCCTCAGGTCGCCATGAGAATCCATGGATAGAGGTGGGGGCTAGGGATAAAAGATGATTCGCCGGTTCAGCGGGGACTATAGCTTGAGGAGCTTCCTTGAGTTCTCTCCCAGGATCATCTGCTTCTCCTTCTCAGGTATCTTCAGGGCTTTGATCCTGCCCACGGCCTTGTCGATGTCCCCGATCTGGTGGGGGTCGTCGCTCCCCAGCAGTATTTTCTCGGGGCCAAGGTAGGCGAGGGTGGACATGAGTACGTCGTTGTCGTAGATGATTGAGTCCACCCACACCTTCTTCAGGTAGTGGCCCGGGGGCTTGCTGATGTTGACCTTGCACTCCGGGTAAGCGTTATACCCTGTCTCTATTCTGCCCCTGAGGTACGGGTAGACGCCGCCCAGGTGGGACGCCACCAGCTTCAGCTTGGGGAACCTCTCCAGGGTGCCAGAGAAGAGGAGGCGCAGCACAGCCAGGCTGGTGTCTACGCCGAAGCCTAGGATGGGCACCAGCCTGTAGTCCTCCATGGCCTTGCTGTTGATGGGTGACGTGGGGTGGATGTAGAGGGGCACGTCCAGCTTCACGGCCTTCTCGTAGACGGGTGCTAGCTCCTTGGCGTCCAGGGGTCTGCCGGCGACGTTGGACATGAGGGTTCCGCCCCGCAGGCCCAGGTCCTTGACTGCCCGCTCCAGCTCCTCGGCCGATGCCTGTGGGTCTTGGAGGGGCAGGGCGGCCAGGGCCGTGAACCTGTCAGGGTTGTCCTCCACTATCCTGCTGTACCCGTCGTTGGCCATCCTGGCCAGGCGCACACCTGTCTCGGGTTTCTCCCGTTCCACGCTGGGGGTTGTGAGGGTGAGGACCTGCATGTCTATGCTTCCCCTGTCCATGCCTTTGATGCGGTCAGCCAGGTCTATGTGGGGGCCCACCACGACGTTGTAGTCTCCCTCGTAGTGGATGAGGAGCCTGCCCTGGGCGTCCCTCTCGACCCTGGCGTAGCCGCTCTCCTCCTTGAGGCCCTTAAGGTAGGTGTCAGGGTAGAAGTGGTTGTGCCAATCAATTATCATTCTGATCCTTGGATGACTGCGTGTTTGAGGAATAAAAGCGGAGTGGGCATGTCACACTGCCCATCTGGGATAATTTTCTTGATAATATGCGCAAAACCTGTGCTCGGTCACCCTGAATATATATGCCTTCTATGGGGTAAGTTTTATTAACTTGTACCGGTTACCCGATGTGAGCGTTCGGAAGCGCATGGGTAATACTCTGAACCAGTTTTCTTGTAGCGTTTGTTCTACGGCGAGGAGTGCATGTTAGGTGGAGGAGTCACCCTCCGAGGACGACCAACAGAGCGGGTTAGATCGGGTCCATAGCAGCATCACTGACACCCTGGAGGAGATAGGCACCTACATCGAGGTCACGGGCGCCACAAAGATTCTGCGCCGCTACTTCGCCATGAACGCCTTCGACGGAGCCATGACCAGCCTGGGCGTGGTGATAGGCGCCTACCTGAGCCACATCCACGTGCCCAGCAGCGTCATCGGCGTCATCCTCACCAGCGGCATAGCCATGATGGTGAGCGGCTTCAGCGGCACCTACATGACGGAGAGCGCCGAGAGGAACCACAGCCTCAACGAGCTGGAGGACGCCATGCTCATCAACCTGGACGACACCCTCTACGGGAGGGCCAGCAGGTTCGTCAGCGTCTTCGCGGCCCTGGTAGACGGCTCGGCCCCCTTCCTAGCCGCCATACCCAGCATGATCCCCTTCCTGCTGGTCCCCGGCGTGATAGCTGTGGAGACAGCCTACCTGATGAGCGTGGCCGCCAGCCTGGCGACCCTGTTCACTCTGGGCGTCTACCTTGGGCGGATCAGCGGCCAGAACATACTGGTTTATGGCATCAAGATGGTGGTGGCCGGCATCGCGGTGGCCCTCATAGCCCTGGCGCTAAACATCCACTAGTAGTAGACGCGGATTAGATCCACCTTTTCGCCGGTGAAGCCTACTCCCTCCATCTCCAGTAGCCGCCTCTTCATCTCCAAGCCGCCCTGGTAGCCACCTAACCCTCCATCCGACCTCACTGCCCTGTGGCACGCAATGATTATGGGGAAAGGGTTGCCTGAGAGGGCTCCACCCACGGCCCGTGCTCCCCCCGGGCACCCTATGTGCTCCGCGATCCTCTGGTACGTGGACACGTGGCCCCTAGGTATGCCGTACTCGGCGAGGAGCACCCGCCTCTGGAACTCGGAGCAGGTCTCCAAGGCGACTGCGTCCATGCTGAAGTGCACGTCCTTGCCCGCTAGGAACCGTGATATGCTCTCAGCCAGTTGCCTGATGTTCGGGTCTGCCCCTTGTTTCGCCTCCGGGTAATCCTTGGTCATGGTGGTGTCTCTACCGGGAAGATAGATTCTGTTGACGGTGTGAGGCTCGCCCCAGACCAGGGTGAGCTCTCCGAAAACGGTGGGGAACCTGTGGAAGCGGAGCCGGGCCATGCCTGTTTGTTGGGCTACTGGCTATAATAGTAGCGGCCTGACTGCTTCTGCTCCCGGTCCAGCCTGCTGTCAGGCTTATTGACGCGGGGCCTCTTGGTGTCGGGGTCCCTTCTGAAGGTGACCTCCATGATCTCCAGGAACCCGTTCATGCCGTCCTCCAGGCTCACTGGGTCGCCGGCGTGTCCCCTGACCCCGGTCTCGCCGGTGAACACCATGAGCTTGTCGGCTATGAAGTCCTGGGTGACTATATCGTGCTCCACGACGAAGGCCGTGACGCCCCTCATCTTGGTGATGCGCCTTATGGAGCGGGCTACGGCGAGGCGCTCCTCCACGTCAAGGTACGCGCTCGGCTCGTCCAGCAGATAGATGTCGGCGTCCCTGCTGAGGCACTCCGCGATGGCCACCCGCTGCAGCTCGCCGCCGCTGAGGACGGTCACGTCCCTGTCCAGGAAGCGCTTCACGTGGAGGGGCTCTATGATCTCTGTGTTGTACCAGCTCTCACTGAACTTGGTGCCAGCCGCCTTCCTGAGAACCTGCTCCACGGTACCCTCCACGGAAGCGCTGATGTACTGAGGCTTGTAGCTCACCTTGATCTCCGGGTTGCTCACTGAGCCCTCGGTTGGTTCCTCCACGCCTGCCAGCATCCTGATGAAGGTGGTCTTGCCTATGCCGTTCATCCCCAGGATGCCTACCACCTCCCCCATGCCGATCTTCCCTGCCTCAACCTCCAGCCTGAAACCTCCGTAGTCCTTCACCAGCCTGCTCCAGGAGAGCAGCGTGTAGGTCTTGCCCGTCTGCTCCACCGGCGGCTTCTCGTGGAACACTATGGGGCTGGGCCTGAACCTGACGTTCTCGTCTGGGATGTAGCCGTTGATGTAGATGTTGATGCCCTCCCGGACCGTGTGGACGTTGCTGACGATGCCGTAGACGTCGGGCTCACCGTACAGGAGGAAAACGTCGTCGCTCAGATAGTCCAGCACCGCCAGGTCGTGCTCCGCTACCACCACTACCCTGTCGTCCTCTGCCAGCCGCCTGATGATCCTGGCGGCCCTAGTCCGCTGGTAGATGTCCAGGAAGCTGCTGGGCTCGTCGAACAGGTACACCTGGGCCTGGCGGATGATGGCTGTAGCTATGGCCACCCGCTGGAGCTCGCCGCCGCTCAGCACATCCAGGTCCCTGTCCATGAGGTGCCTGATCTCCAGGTCGTCCAGAATGGACTCCAGGGCGCCCCTCTCGTCCAGTCTCCTTAGGAGGTCGCCGGTCTTACCCTGAACCACCTTGGGTATCTTGTCCACGTACTGGGGCTTGTGGACGGCCTTGACGCCGCCGCCGTAGACGCCCCTGAAGTACTCCTCCAGGGGCTTGCCCCTGAAGTTCTCGACGACGTTCTCCTTCTCGGCCGGCTCCGCGTGTACGCCCAGGTTGGGCACCATTTCCCCAGCCAGTATCCTGAGGATGGTGGACTTGCCAGTGCCGTTCCTGCCCAGGAGCCCCGTCACATGGCCCCTTCTGGGGGTTGGCAGCCTGTAGAGGGTGAAGGCGTTGGGCCCGAACCTGTGGATGCGGTCGGTCTCCAGCTCGTCAGGTAGGTTGACGATACGCAGAGCGTCGAAGGGGCACTTCTTGACGCAGATGCCGCAGCCGCTGCAGATGAGCTCGCTCACGTAGGCCTTGTCGTCGTCTCCCAGCCTGATGGCCTCCTTGCGGGTGCGCACCATGGGGCAGAACCTAATGCACACCAGGTCACACTTGTCTGGCCTGCACCGCTCCTTGTCGACTACGGCCACCCTCAATGGTATCGCAATGAAAGATTAGGGCGTATTATTTAAGCAGATACCAAGACTGGTGATTCCCCCCGGAATATGAGGTGCAAAAAAATATTTATTCCGGAATGGTGGCTGTGGATGGGTCGGAGGGAAAAGCCACTCAAACAAGGCGATAAGACCCGAACAGTTGAAGAGATCAACGAGAAGATCAGTAGCGGAGACGTCCAGGTTCTGACGGTCTCCGAGATGAAGGCGCTTGTGGAGAGCAGCGGAGTCAAGGCTGCCTTCAATGAGGTGGACGTGGTCACCACGGGCACCATGGGGGCCATGTGCAGCAGCGGCGCCGTGGTCAACCTGGGCCACGCGGACCCGCCCATAAAGATCAGGGACGCGTGGCTCAATGGGGTGCCCGTGAGCCACCCGGGGGCAGCCGTTGACCTGTACATTGGGGCCACCCAGACTGCCGGGGACGACCTCTACGAGTACGGGGGCGCCCACGTCATAGAGGCCCTGATAAGGGGCGAGGAGGTGGAGCTGAAGGCAAATTCGCCGGGCACGGACTGCTACCCCCGGACAAGGCTGAGCACGGTCGTCACCAAGGACGACCTGAACCAGTTCCAGCTCCTTAACTTCAGGAACTGCTACCAGAGGTACAGCTGCGCCACCAACAGCAGGGACGAGACCATATACACCTACATGGGGAAGCTGCTGCCCAGGTACGGCAACGCCACCTACTCGGGGGCCGGGGAGCTGAACCCCCTGGTGAACGACCCGGACTACGAGACCATCGGCGTCGGCACCAGGATATTCCTGGGCGGTGGCGTAGGCTACGTCATAGGGGAGGGCACCCAGCACAACCCAGCCAAGGCGTTGGGCACCCTCATGGTGAAGGGGGACGCCAAGCAGATGACCCCTGACTACGTGAGGGCGGCAAGCTACACCAGGTACGGCACAACCCTGTATGTGGGCTTGGGGGTACCCATACCCATCCTCAACGAGGGGGTGGCCCAGAAGGTGGCCGTGCGGGACAGCCAGGTGCTCACCAACGTGGAGGACTACGGCACCCCCCGGAGAAGCAAACCAGTGCTGGGCTCCGTCAGCTACCGGCAGCTCAAGTCAGGCAGGATCACGGTGGCCGGGCAGGATGTGAGGGTGAGCCCCCTGACCAGCCTCAGCAAGGCACAGGAGATCACCTTGGAGCTTAAGAACTGGATCGAGGGCGGAGAGTTCCTGCTGTCAGCGCCTGTGGAGCGGCTGCCCCGGGATACGGTGTTCAGCCCCATGAGGCAGGACGACCGCCAGGCAGTCAGGCAGCCCACGCAGCGGCAGCCGGGCATAGACGGGCGCAGGTGCATCAGCTGCGGTGCATGCGTGGCCCTCTGCCCCGAGGAGGCCATCAGTCTGGACAGCCAAAATAAGGTGAGCCTGGACCGAGCCAAGTGCGTGAACTGCGGAGAGTGCGTGGACGCCTGCCCCCTGAGGGCCATCACCCTCCCCGCGTAGAGGCTCCGTGATGTCGGCTAGGCACAGGTCCACTTACGCTTTCGGTGACACTAGGGGCGTCCTGTCCTCAGATCACCCTGAGTTCATCGAGGTTGGATTGGACTCGCTGAACAGAAACCGGCGGGCTCTCATCAAGTACATCGAGCGGGACCCCTGGTTCAGGCACAGCCTTGAGCCGGTTCCGTGCAGGGGCGGCCCGGAGGTGGCGGCCCGCATGGCTGAGGCCGCTGAGGCTTGCGGTGTGGGCCCCATGGCAGCCGTGGCGGGGGTGCTTGCGGACCTGGCCAGGGAGGCCATGGTGGACGCAGGGGCCTCTCACGCCGTGGTAGAGAACGGCGGCGAGGCTTCCGTCCATGGCTCCGGGGCAGTCTACGTTGGGTTCCGGGCAGGGGACCGGTGGCCTTCTGGTCGCCTGGGCTTCCAGATAACAAAGGCTCCTATCGGCGTGGCCACCAGCTCTGCCTGGTATAGCCACGCCTTCAGCTTCGGTGAGGCTGACTCCGTAACGGTGTTCGCCGATTCGGCGGGTCTGGCTGACGCCGCCGCCACAGCGGTGTGCAACATGGTCTCAGGCGGCGGCGGTGAGGTGGTTAGGTCCGCGATACGGCAGGGCCTCGGTATCAGTGGAGTTCAGGGGGTTCTGGTTCTCTACGAGGGCCTTCACGGGGTGGGGGGCGTGGTCCCCGAGTTCGTCATGGTTGAGGGCCCAGGTGAGTCAGAGGGAGTTCTTCGTTAATGGCCAGGTGAGGCGGCGTTGACCTCAGAACAGCATGAACTCGAGGGCGAGCACACCGAGGCACACTAGGAGGGTCACCGGGGTGACCGTCAGGCCGTGTCTCACGAACTCCGTGAAAGTTATCTGTACCTCTTTCTCACGCAGTATGCTCATCCACATTATCCCGGCCAGCGCCCCTATGGGGGTGATGTTGGCCCCCAGGTTCGACCCGATGGTGGTGGCGAGGACCGAGGCCAGCAGGTGGGGCTGGGCCACGGAGCCGGCGATGGGGACGAAGGCGACGGTCATGGGTATGTTGTTCAGGAAGTTGGCGGAGAGGGCTGAGGACAACCCGAAGACGAGGGCGTGCAGGGTGGTGGACCCGCCGCAGACGCTGCTGATGAGCAGGCCAGCGTCCTCTGTGACCCCATAGACCCTTAGGGCCTCAACAGTTATGAAGAGGGCCAGGACGAAGGGAACAATGCCCAGAGGCATCCTCTTCAGGGTGGGTGCGAGCTGGCGACGCACAGGTTTAGGGCTCAACGTTCTTCCCAATGCTGCGTCCCTTACCAGCAGGACCACCAAAAGGGCGACCGCGAACCCCAGCGACACAGTCCACATCTCTATGCCCAGGTATGGCGCAACGGCCAAGGCACATATGCACCCTCCGAGAGTCCCCAGCCCCAGGACGGCGCCCCTTACGTCCCTCAAGGCATCCAAGGGCCTCAGCTCTTCTAGTTGGGTTATAGGCTTGGTTACTCTGTCCTTGAATATGAGATATAGAAGAAGCATGTTGACGAAGCCGGCGGCGAGGGCGGGCCAGAACATCCACCTGAGGTACTGGTCGAAGCGGAGTCCGAAGGCCGACGCTAGGAGTATGTTCGTGGGGTTCCCTATGTAGAGCATCATGCTCCACGTGTTAGCCGCGAAGAACTCGGCTATCAGGTAGGGCTTGGGGTCTATGTCCGCGTTCTTACTGAAGTAGTAGACGAAGGGTGTGAAGGTGAGAATCACTATGTCGTTGGACGTAAACACCGTGAGGATGGAGACGATAATGTAGAGACTGAAGAAGAGGCGTCTGCCGTCTCCGCCCGCGAACTTTAAGGCGAGGCGGGCGCAGAACTCGAAGAACCCCGTGATGTCCAGGTAGATGCTTATGAACACCATGGAGAGGAAAAGGACCAGGACGCCGAAGGGGTTTAGTCCGCCCTCACCCTGGAGACCCCTCACTATCTGAGACTGATTCACCAGTCCGGAGGCGATGAGCAGCGTCGGCCCGAGGAGAGCGCCTATGTAGTAGGTGTCTAGCTTGATCCTTCTCGGGCCGAGGCTAAGGTGGACGCTGGGCTTCCTGAGCACAAGGTAGATCATGGCTGCGCATGAGACCGCGAATATCGCCTCTACCGCCAGTTTTCCGTCCATTTCCCTGCAGTTAAGCCGCCCCCGATATAAACCATGTAGGCATTTCTAGGCAAATACAATTACCTAGGGAGATAGGGTGGAGGAGCCGTCCCCAGAGTTTATGGTAGAGGCCTGAGCTTTGATTTATCCGGGGCCAGGGCCCTGATGAGGACGTCCTCCAGGACGCCCCTATGGGCCGCTGGGTCATGCATGGCCTCCACCAGACGGTCGTAGTCGAGGTAGTTGACGGTGTCAGCCCCAGCGTCCAGGGCGTTCATGCTGAGAACCAGGGCCCTCTCCACGGGCATCCGCTCCGGGTTGATGTCTACTCCGTAGTAGCCGTCGTAGCCGTAGAGCTTGAAGACGAGGAGCGTGGCCAGCATCTGGTTCACGTCGAGGACGCCCACGTTGAGGTCCTGGTCGTAGTTGCCCAGGGGCTGACTGTTCCAGTGGCTGTGCATGAGGCGGCCTTCTCTTAGCGCCGAGGCGAAGCTGTAGGCCAGCTCCTCGTGACCCATGAGGACGTGGCCCACCTCCGGGTTGAGGCCCACCAAGGCGTGGCCCTGCTTCAGCAGCCGCTTGTTCTCCGGTGCCTTGAGCCTGGCCTCCACGTCCCGGGCCATCAGCAAGCCGTTGGCCGTGTTCCTGTAGATGTTGTTGCCGCGGGGCTCGTAGGGCTTGGGCTCCAGGGCCACCCGGACGCCTGGGACCGCGTCCATGGCCTCCGCTAGGCCTGACTCGAACCGGGTCCACATGCCGTAGTAGTCGTGGCCGAAGGGGTTTTCGTAGCCGTCGATACCGGGCCAGACCACGGCGAACTCGGTGCCCAGCTCCCTGTTGAGCTCAAGGGCCTCCACGGTGCGGCTTATGGCGTGCCTTCTGATCTTCTCGTCGGGGTTGCTGAGGCTGCCCCACTCGTAGCGGCGGTCGTAGAAGAGGAAGGGGATGGCCGTGATGAGCTTGATGCCGGTCTCCTTCTCCAGGCTCTTGTACAGGTGGAGGTTGTCGCGGTTGACCTCGTTGGGGAAGTGGGCCTCCACGGCGAACCCCGAGTCCACGTAGCCCTCGTCGTGGAGCCACGCCACCTTTCTGAGGGTGTCCTCTATGGTGCCCTTGTCGATGTAGGCCTCGTGGAACCTGCCTCCGCCGGGGTAGAAGTACCAGACCCCGGCGCTGTACCGGGGCTTGAGGGTGGTGGACTTGAGGTGGGTGAGTGTCTCCTCAGGGGTTCTGTGCTGTTTCTGGGGGCGTAGATCTCTCATGGTTGGGTGTCAGTGTCTGGGGTTAAATTGTTAACCCTGGCTGAGATGACGGTAGCTGGGTAGAATGTGTTTTTTTCAGATTGCATTTAGCTAACTATTTTTCGAGGTGCGGTCAAAGTGTACGCAAATCCAAATAGTTGGGAATTAAAGATAGATTACAGCTGGTAGCTATACCAACACCTTCCATTCTTGCTACGCGGGACTTGAATCTTAGTCGTAGATTGATTTTCTTAAGCCTACATCTAAAAAGACTATTGTCTTTTCTTTTTCTTCTATCAAGTAAACTACACGATATTTGCCTACTCGCCATCTCCACAGTCCTTCAAGCTTGCCCTGCAACTTGGTTCCTGCATAAGGAGTATCTACGATCTTTTCCAACGCATCTAAAATCGGTTCTTTGAAGTTTTGTGGGAGTTTATCGAATTCCTTTGTGAAGCTGCGTGTGAAGACTGACTTGTATATCAAATCTCAGTCCTTCATCAGAGCTTCTCTGATCATTTCAGGAGTCTTCACCGTGATATACTCTTTTTTCTTGTAATCCTCAAGGCTTTTTTCGATTCGATCCAATCCTTCCTCGTTCGAGAGCTCCTCTAAGGTGGCGATAATTTCCTCTATTTTGTCAAAGTGCTCGTAAAGCTCCTTCAATAGAGGACGAGGAATCGTAACCACATCCGTCAACTGATCTACCTTATCGTGATAGTAATTCGCGAAGTAATTAATCTTTTAGGGAATAGCCAAAGCTTCAGATCGTACAAGCCTCGATGAACGTTACATCTGACGCCTTGGGGACCAGCCTCGGCTGATATTGCTTCACTGGGATGTTCACTGTGGTATTAACGAATGTTATTCTGTGCGGAGCCTCAGTGTGGTCTTGGCGTGAATCGTGCAGAACTGTTTATTAGTGGTAGGTGCGAGTCAAAGTTGAGGCATGTCGGACTCGTACCTGAATGCACCTGTCGAGGATATTGCTACCCTAATCATCTTCATAGCCGGAATGTTGTTCATCGGCCTCTTCATAGACTGGCTGCGTAGGAAGATGGGCAACTATCCCCTGCTTCCTTAACCTCACACAGCGTCGAAGAGGCCTCTTATGGCCTTCATCAGCGAGTTGTGTCGCCCTTGTATGTCCCTGTATTTGGCCGCGTTCCCTGCGTCGGGGTGAACCCTACCTTCCTCATCTAGTTTAATGAGCTCGTCCGTGATCTCGCTGACAGCGCTTTTCTCGCCTTGCATCCTCTTGTGGCACCACAAGGCCTGGATGGCTGCGCCGTAGGCGGCGCCCTCCTCCTCGTGGAGCGTGACGACGTCTGTATCGAAGATGTCCGCGGCTACCCTTCTCCAAGCCTTGTTCCTGGCTCCGCCGCCTGTGAGCCTTATCTCCGTGGGGTCCACCCCCAGCTCCTTGAGCCTGTTTAGGCCGTAGTTTAGGCCGAGGGTGACGCCCTCCACCGTCGCTCTGGTTATGTGCCTGGGGTCATAGTTCTGGGGTGTCATCCCGTATAGGACGCCTTTCCCGCTGGGTATGTTGGGGGTCCTCTCCCCCGTCAGGTAGGGCAGGAACAGGAGGCCGTCCGAGCCAACTGGTGCGCCCTCCACGGTCTCCTCTAGCTCCTCGTAGCTTAGGCTGAAGGCCTTGCGGGCCAGGTCCGTGGCCACGGTGACGTTCATGGTGCACACTAGGGGCAGCCAGTGGTTGGTGGAGTCGCAGAAGGCGGCCACCTCACCCCGGGGGTCAACGACGGGCTTCTTCGAGAAAGCGTATATGGTGCCTGAGGTGCCCAGGCTGACGGTTACGACCCCGGGCCTTGTGTTGCCTGTGCCTATGGCCCCCATCATGTTGTCGCCGCCCCCCGCCGAGACCAGCACGTCTCGGCTTAGTCCAAGCTCCTCTGAGGCCCCGGCTGAGAGGCGCCCCACGGGCTCATTGGAGGGCCTCAGCCTTGGCAGCTTACCCATGAGGCCCGGGTCGATGGCGTCCACCACCTCACACCTCCACCTGCGGCTCCTCACGTCCATGAGGGCGGTGCCGGAGGCGTCCCCGTACTCCGTGGACCTGGCCCCCGTAAGCCTGTAGTTCAGGTAGTCGTGAGGCAGCAGGACCGTGCTCATCTTCGCGTAGTTCTCGGGCTCGTTGAGCCTCAGCCAGAGGACCTTGGAAGCCGTGAACCCCGGGGGTATCCCGTTGCCTATGAGGTCGATGACCGCCTCAAGTCCGCCCAGCTTCTCCACCAGAGCCTGAGCCTCGGCCGCGGTGCTGGTGTCGTTCCACAGCTTCGCGGGCCTGATCACCCCGCCATCCCCGTCCAGCGGCACCAGGCCGTGCTGCTGCCCCGAGACCCCGATGGCCCTCACCCTGGACGCGTCCACCTTGGGGTCCGCGAGGCACTCCTTTATGGATTCCACGGTGGCCAGCCACCAGTCCTCCGGGCGCTGCTCCATGTGGCCCAGGGGCAGGCCTCCGAGCAGGGTGTGGGGCCTCGTCGCCTTGGTGATCACGGCCCCCGTGGAGTCCATCACCAGCGCCCTGGTGCTCTGGGTCCCGCTGTCCACGCCTATGTAGAGGTCCATCGCTGATGATTACTGGGCTGAGGCAGATAAAACACTTCCAAGCGGCGTCGAACCTAAATAACTTCGAGGATTAGTCAAACCGATGCATATGCGCGCGACCCTTGATGAGATTGAACTACCCGAGTTCAAGGAGCCCACAGTGGAGCCCCGGGTACCCCGGGAGACCTACGCGGAGAGAATGATCAGGCTCTTCGAGAGGGCCGAGGAGGAGGGCCTCAACGCCCTGGTGGTCTACGGGGACAGGGAGCACGGCGCCAACCTGGCCTACCTGACGGGCTTCGACCCACGGTTCGAGGAGTCCATGCTGGTGATAGATGTTCCAGCCAAGACCCTGTCCCTGGTGATGGGCCACGAGGGCCTGGGCTACTTCCCCGTCTCCCCAGTCAAGGAGCAGCTGAGGCCGGTGCTCTACCCCAGCTTCAGCCTCATGGGTCAGGACCGGAGCACAACTCGGCCCCTCCGGGAGATACTCCTTGAGGCGGGCGTCTCGGAGGGGGACAGGGTGGGTGTTGTCGGCTGGAAGTACTTCACTGAGGAGGAGGCTGAAGGCTCGGCTCACTGGCTAGAGGTACCCAGCTTCATCGCTGACGTCCTCCGAGGCATAGCGGGCTACGGCAACGTGGTGAACGCTAACAGCCTCACCATGCACCCCACGGAGGGGCTCAGGGCGGTGAACGATGTGGACCAGCTAGCCTGGTACGAGTTCGCGTCCTGTCACACGAGCCAGGCCGTCCGCAACGTGGTGTTCGGCCTCAGACTCGGCATGACCGAGTACCAGGCCGTGGAGCTCATGCGGGTCAAGGGCATACCGTTGAGCTGCCACCTCATGCTCAGCAGCGGCCCCCGGGCCTTCATGGGCCTCCCCAGCCCCAGCAGCAGAACAATAGAGGTGGGTGACCCCTTCACCACGGCCTACGGCGTCTGGGGCAGCCTCAACTGCAGGGCCGGCTGGGTCGTGGAGGACGAGGCCCAGCTACCTGAAGGCGTCCGGGACTACGTGGAGAGGCTTGTGGCCCCCTACTTTGAGGCCGTGGCGGCGTGGTACGGCGCTGTGGGAATAGGTGTGGAGGGCGGCGCCCTGTACAAGGTTGTCCACGACAGGATCGGGGACCCCTTCTATGGGGTCCACCTGAACCCGGGGCACTTCATAGGACAGGAGGAGTGGCTCCACAGCCCAGTGTACCGGGATAGCAGGCTCAGGCTCCGCTCAGGGATGGCCCTCCAGGTGGACGTCATCCCCGCCACGGGCACCCCCTACTTCACCACCAACATGGAGGACGGCGTCGCCCTGGCCGACGCCAAGCTGAGGGCAGAGTTCGCGTCCCTGTATCCTGAGGCGTGGGACCGGATACAGGCCCGGAGGGACTTCATGGCTGAGTCTCTGGGGATAAGGCTGAAGCCGGAGGTGCTGCCCTTCAGCAACCTGGCAGGTTACCTGCCGCCGTACCTGCTGAGCCCTTGGAGGGCCATGAGGCTCAGGTAGCCTCCTGGCGCCTGCTGGTTTACCCCCCATGCAATATTGCATAAAGGTGCAATAACACACCCGTTCACCTTTTATCTATTAACACCTTTAATGTTCGCCATGCAGGGCGTCATAGGCGTATACTCAAGGAACGACGCGGCCACCAAGAGCCTCTACATCCTCTGCGGCGTACAGCACAGGGGCCAGGAGAGCAGCGGTGTGACGGCGGCCAGCGAACACAGCCTTAGGACCTGGAAGGGCCGCGGCCTCGTCAGCAACGTCTTCGACGAGCAGTACAGGGCCTATATCCACCCCAACGACTATGTCGTCATCGGGTGCGCTAGCGGTGAGAACGCCGACAACGGGTACCCGCCCCTGGAGTGCAAGTCTGACGGTAGGTACGCTTTCAGCCTGGCCCTGGACGGGCACATCCCCGGTGGAAATGGCTGCAGAGAGAAAATGATCAGGGACACCCTTCTGAAGGCACTCGGCGAAGGCCTCAGCTTTCCAGAGGCCCTGGCCGAGACCATGCGCCGGCACAGGGACGGCTACTATAGCCTGGTGGCCGCCGTCTGGGACAGGCGGGAGCGGCGAAGCATCTTGGTGGCTGCCCGGGACGAGAGGGGCGTCAGGCCCCTCTACGTGGCTGTGAACGAATCAGGTGTCTACGTGGCCAGCGAGTCCGCGCCGATAGACGTCATGGAGAACATGGGTGAGACCTTCATGGAGAGGCGGGACGTGGTCCCCGGCTCCATGCTGGTGGTGGATGACGGGGGCGTCCACGAGACCCAGGTCCTGGAGCCTCGGAGGGCCCACTGCGTCTTCGAGTGGGTGTACTTCGGCCGGCCCGACAGCGTTATAGAGGGCCAGACCGTCCACATGGTGCGGAAGCGGCTGGGCCACGCCCTGGTGGAGACCCATGGGCTTAGGAGGCTGTACGGCACCGAGGAGGGCAAACCCGAGGACCTGGCCGTGATACCTGTGCCTGACTCGGGGCGCTCCGTGTGCACGGGCGTCGCGGAGGCGCTGGGTGTGACCGCCGACGAGGGGGTAATCAAGAACGCCTATATGGGGCGTACGTACATCATCGACGACGCCGGGTACCGGAAGATAGCCTCGGACCTGAAGCACAACATAATCCGGGAGACGGTGGAGGGCAAGCATGTTGTCATCACTGATGACAGCATCGTGCGGGGCACCGTCAGCGAGAGCATAGCCCAGAACCTGCTGAAGGCTGGGGCCAGGGAGGTGGACTTTTTGGTGAGCTACGCCCCCATATTCCACCCGTGCTTCAGCGACCCCCCGGACAAGCCCCTGGCGGCCAAGCCCTACAAGGGTAAGGGCCTGGAGGAGGTGGGGGACCTGGTGGCCCGGGGGCTGCCCAGCATCCACAAGGTCCGGTACAACTCGGAGGAGAGCGTCCTCAGCGCGGTGGGGCTGCCCAGGGACCACATATGCATCTACTGTGTGAGCGGCAGAAGCCCCTTCAAGGAGCAGGCTTAGCCTACTCAAACCACTTGGACAGCTCGTCCAGTGTAGCCGCCAGCTCGGGCACGTAGCCCCTGTAGGGGCCTATCTCCTGCACCAGTCTGGCGAGGCGCAGCCGGGACTCCTCCATCTTCCTGGGCGTCGGCTCGGCCACGCAGTCATCGATCAATCTCAGGGACGAGATGGCCTCGTCTACCAGGGGGCTGAAGCCCCTGTAGCCTTCCAGGAGGGCCACGGACTCCCTGATCCTGTCCCTGAGCTCACCGGTCTCCATGCACTGATCACACGCCCTGGGGTATTTAACGGGTGGCTGCACAGTAAATCTTATATAACCTGGGTGGGCATTGGGTGGCGTCGAGGTGAAAATGTTGCCGGGTGAATGTTTTAATCGGGGCGCAGCTTTCACCTCTGCGGCTTAGCCGGTTTTCCGTGACTCTTGTGGAGGTGGCCTCACCTGTCTAGCCTGGACAGGGATCAGGTTCGCAGGGTGGCTGAGCACGCCAGGCTCCGCCTCACGGACTCGGAGCTGGACGTGTACGCGGGGCAGCTGAGGGTAATTCTGGAGGCTTTCTCTGAGCTGGACGCGGTGGACACGGAGGGTGTGGAGCCCAGCTTCCACCCCCTGACGGTGGAGGACGCGGTGAGGGAGGATGAGGCCACCAGATGGGAGTGGGACCCCTTCGCCAACTCGGGGCACAGGGAGGGCAGGTTCTTCAGGGGGCCCAGGATCACATGAGCGTCACTGACTCGGCTAGGCTTATCGACGGTAGGCTCCACACATTCAACCACCTGGGGGAGGCCGCGGAGCCCGGCGAGGGCCGCCTGGCCGGCTACTACGTGTCGGTGAAGGACAACCTGTGCGTCCGGGGCATGCCAGCCACCGCCGGCTCTAAGATACTTGAGGGGTATGTTCCGCCCTTCGACGCCACCGCCGTGGAGAAGTGCAGGAGGGAGGGGGCCTCCGTCCTGGGCAAGACCACCATGGACGAGTTCGGGTTCGGCACCTTCAACGTCAACACAGCCTACAAGGTGCCCCTGAACCCCCACGACGCGGCGCGGAGCACCGGCGGAAGCTCGGGTGGGGCCGCCGCAGTCACCGCCTCCGTTGATTTCCCCCACCTGGCCCTGGCCGAGTCCACGGGTGGCAGCATCAGCTGCCCCGCGGCCTTCTGCGGCGTCGTGGGCGTCACCCCCACCTACGGCAGGGTGAGCAGGTGGGGCCTCATCGACTTCGCCAACAGCCTGGACAAGGTGGGCTGCATGGCTAAGACGGTTAGGGAGGCGGCCCTGATCCTGTCGGTCATGTGCGGCCCGGACGTGTATGACTCCACGGTCATCCAGGAGCAGGCCCCGGACTACACTGCATACGTGGACGTGGGCGTGGATGGCCTCAGGGTGGGTGTGCCCCGCGAGTACTATGGGGAGGGTGTGGACCCCGGGGTGGCTGACAGGGTGTGGGGCGCCGTCAAGCGGCTGGAGAGCCTTGGAGCGGTGGTCTCGGAGGTGAGCCTGCCCCACACGGGTGTCAGCCTCAGCAGCTACTACGTGATAGCCATGGCTGAGGCCAGCACCAACCTGGCCAGGTACAGTGGGCTGAGGTACGGGCTCCACGGGCCCCTGGAGGGTAGCTTCGACGAGTACTTCGCCTCGGTGAGGTCCGCGGGTTTCGGGGAGGAAGCTAAGCGCAGGATAATCCTAGGCACCTATACACGGATGGCGGGGTACAGGGATGCTTACTACCTGAAGGCGTTGAGGGTCAGGACCCTGGTCATAGGTGACTTCAAGCGGGCCTTCGAGGAGGTGGACGTGCTGGCTGCGCCCACGATGCCGGTGGTGGCGCCCAGGTTCGACGAGATCGCGGAGCTGGAGCCGGTCCAGCACTACATGATGGATGTGCTTACGGTGGCCCCCAACCTGGCGGGCGTCCCCATGATCAGCGTCCCCTGCGGGACGCATGACGGGCTGCCGGTGGGCCTGCATCTGATGGCGGATCACTTGCGGGAGGACCTTGTTTTTCGGGCGGCGGGCGCCCTGGAGGTGAGCTAGTTGGAGGCCACCATAGGGCTGGAGGTTCACGTTCACTTGGTGACGGAGTCCAAGCTGTTCTGCGGGTGTGGCACGGGGCCGGAGGAGCCTAACGTGAACACGTGCCCCATATGTCTTGGTTACCCGGGTAGCAAGCCCATGGTGAACCGGAGGGCTATAGAGCAGGGGGTCCTGGTGGCGTTGGCCCTCAACTGCGTGTTGGCCCCCCACGTCAGGTTCAGCCGTAAGAGCTACTTCTACCCGGACATGCCCAAGAACTACCAGATAACCCAGTACGAGGAGCCCCTGGCGACGGGCGGGTGCCTGAAGCTGGGGGGCAGGCGGATCAGGGTAAGGCGGGTTCACCTGGAGGAGGACCCTGCTAAGCTGGTGCACGTGGGCGGAGACATCACCGGCGCCAAATACACCTTGATCGACTACAACAGGGCTGGGATGCCCCTGGTGGAGATAGTGACTGAGCCGGACCTCAGGGACACGGGGGAGGCCCGGGCGTTCCTGGAGAAGCTGGGCCTCATCCTGGAGCACCTGGGCGTCTATGATTCCTCCTCGGAGGGCGCCCTTAGGGTGGACGCCAACGTGAGCGTGGAGGGAGGTCAGCGGGTGGAGGTGAAGAACATCACCGGGTTCAGGAACGTGGAGAGGGCTCTGATCTACGAGGTGGTGCGGCAGAGGAGCGCCTCGGCCATGGGCTTGGACGTGAGCCGGGAGACCCGTCACTATGACGCGGAGTCGGGGGCTACGGTGAGTCTCCGGAAGAAGGAGATGGAGGACGACTACGGGTACATGGTGGAGCCCGACCTGGTGAGGATCAACCTGACGCCCGAGTGGGTTGACCGGATAGCCTCCGGGATGCCTGAGCTCCCCGACATGAGAATCCAGCGGCTGGTGGAGCAGTACGGGGTCAGCGGGTTCCAGTCAGGCGTCATCGTGAACGCGGGGCTCGCCATGAGCCGGTTCTACGAGGAGTGCTGTGCCCTATACGGTGACCCTGTGAGGGTAGCGTCGTGGCTGGTGACGTACCTGATGAAGAGCCTCAACTACATGGGGCTGAGCCTCAGGGAAAGCAGAGTCGAGCCCCGGTCCTTCGTGGAGCTCTTGGAGCTGATTGACGAAGGCGTGATTTCGGAGCGCCTCGCCAAGGAGCTCATCAAGGAGTACGCGGAGACAGGGAAGTCGCCGCGGCTGCTGGTGGATGAGAGGGGCCTAGGTCTCATGGGTCCCGGGGAGCTTGGGCCCGTGGTGGAGGCCGTGGTCCGGGAGAACCCCCGGGCCGTGGAGGACTACGCCGGGGGGCGGGTGAAGGCGGTGGAGTATCTGCTGGGTCAGGTGCTTCGGAGGGTGGAGGCCCGTGCGCGGCCGGAGCAGGTGAGAAGCCTCTTATTGGAGGAGTTGTGTAAGTTTGGGAAATTGCCTCGGTAGCTCAGTAGGTAGAGCGCCTGACTGTTAATCAGGTGGCCGGAAGTTCGAGTCTTCCCCGGGGCGCCAACAAACAACCCCCAGAGGTTAGAGGGTTTGAAGAGATTACTCTTTGTTCCTTGTTTCTATTTTTTATGTAGAAAATCCAGCATACCTTTGAGTTGCCGCACCCAATCAGCAAAGTAAAGGCGGACCCGCTGCATGTCGTCTTGGGTTAACGGGTTGCAGTGCATCAGGATGTTTCGACTGTCTTTCAATTCTCTGAGTTTTTGCTGTAGATACTCCACATTCTTGTCGGGCATGTAATCATTGAAGATTATTGCATTAGACTGGATGATGTTGCGGAGATCATCAAGATCAACGTACTGTATGGGGTGAACCCGTAATTTACCATGGTAGGCGTTCTGTTTTTCAGTCCTCTGCCTATCCTCCACCCTATCCTTTATTCCTTTGTTGACTTTATCCCACCAATCTGGGCTTCGCTTGTCCAGCACTTCCTTGATGAACTCACGGACACTATTCTCGTACAGGTAGATCAGAGGGTATATCTTAGCCATTTCAGATGCGTCATTTACTATTTCCTTCGCTAAGTTGGGCACATTTAACCGTTCCATTTCAGGTATCTGTACAAATACGGGCTTCGGGAGTCGTGGGGTACTCTTCCTAACAGTCTTATCTTCAGGTATTGATACTGGGGTTTGCGGTGATGGAACCAGCCCCATGGTTCGTCTCATCTGAATAGCCTGACGGTACTCTGCTAACTCTTCATCTTTGATGAAGGGAGAGGGATCAACTCCGTTTTCATATGCAAACACATATGCAATTATTCTATTTGAAAATGAGAAACCCAGATTCTCACTTATCTGTCTTAATTCAGCATAGAACCAAGGAATACTTTTTCCCAGTCTAGAAAGAATTTGATCACGTAAATCACTGGAAATCATAGCTTATTTCAGTATTGAGATTCAGTTTCCTTGGGTTTAACCTCTTGGTTTGCACCCTCTGTGGGCTTCTTCTTCGCTTCAGCTTCCTCTATCTCCTTAAACCATTCAGATGGTGTGTAATCAATGACTCTTCTTGGGGGACTTTTACTATCATACTTCACTAGGCCAGCCGTCTGAACTGAAGTTAAGAAATATGATACAGCAGCTGGAGATGTACCTACTTCTTTAGCTATGTCATTTCCAAATCGTCTACCATCAATAAGTGTCCACATCTTACGTCTTGTGGTGGTTGATATTACTTTATTCATGTAAGTGTCAACCACCTCGGAATTACTGAGAGTTAGCAGGAACTTGATAGCCTGGAGTTCCTCTAGTAGGCGGTCTGGTTCACTCATTCTGCCTGTTTCTCCTCAGCATTCTTTTCGGGCAATTTGGGTATGGGTATATCGAAGTCTTCAAGGTTGAACACTTTCTTGCCTCTTGTCCCCCCACCTTGAACTGGAATATTATCAATGATAGCCATGTTAAACCATGCTTTCCACCAGACGGATACGGTATTATGAGATACAGGTGTCTTAGCTGCTATTGTTCGGGACGTGTTGACTCCATCACTTAGATGATAGACCAGTTTCCTGTCGTCGTCAGAAAGTATTTTCTCAAGAACACCTTTCACTTTGTCGTAGTTAGCGAACTTGATCCATTTCAGTATATCCCGGCTGACTTCAAGTAATTCACTCAGCTCAGATATTTTTCATTCCTTCTTGCTAATTTAGGTTGTTTTACAGATATATTAAACACTTACCAAATTCTAACAACCTTAGTCTCAGAGTGAGTGCAACGAGTCACACAACGCAAGTTTTAGATGTTTGGATTTTTAAAATTTTTAAACAATTCTTCTACACTACATAAATTAACTAATTTTACCCGGGCAGCGAATAAATAGTTAAAATGTCTTATTGAATACTGGCGGCGTCATGACTGTTAATCAGGTGGCCGGAAGTTCGAGTCTTCCCCGGGGCGCCAATAAAATTCCCTCAGATGATAGTTTGAATCAGGAAAGACAGTTAATACAATATTGCTTTTTCATTATCAAGCCCTTAGATTGCGAGCAATTTTTGCATACAATAGTGCCACATTGCGAGCACGTAACTTCATGTCTTCTTCCATAGATATTACCACAAATCGGGCACGTGACTGTGCAATCGTCGCATATATTCTGTTGACTCACAGAACATTGATTATGAATATGCTCCTGACAAATTACTCTATTACAACTTGAACATGTAGCCCCACATTCAATGCATAGCCATTTTCCGCACGTTGGACATTTGTAAATGTGTTCGTTGCACAGAGCCTTTCCGCATACTTCACACACTGCATGGGTTTTTTTAGTGACAAATCTTAATCCGCCGATTTGAAAATGGTTTGGGCAGTATTCAGTTGTGTCTTCTAGTTTAGTTCCCGAGTAGGCGTATAGTTCCTTGGAGTATTCATAGTCGGATGATTGATACTTTATTTTCCATTTGGGAACATAAAGGAAATTCACTTTTTTAATCATGATTTTATTCCTCTTTGGCGTATATGTGACTGCTTTGGTGTCAAATACCGTTTCAGCAGATTTAGGTAAGTAACTTATTTTATGTGTATTTTTTTCAGTAATGTAATCAATAGCTAATTTATGCACATATCTGTTTTGTACTTGAGGTTCCATAACACTAACAATGAATTGATCGGGGAGTATTCGATAGTTCTCGGTTTTATCATAATGTTGAAGCTCGTCTTTTATTTTTAAATCAACTTCTTCGTCTGAACTTGAAATTATATTACGGATTTTTCCCGTGAAATCAACTTTATTTAATATTTTTCCATCTCGCCCATCAATCAATACCAGTCCTTCATCAATGAAGTTATGCGACTCTTTCGACGGATCAACGTATTTGTCTTTGAACAGATACTCAATAACATAGTATGGTTTATAGTGAAGATATGATGCAGCGATCTGAATTTTATCCTTATTTACTAAATCCAGATTTACCGCTTTCTCATAACCAATTTGAATAGGTAAAGAATTTTTAAGAGAACGTTCTTTTCCTTCATCAGTTCGACCTATATTTGCTTGCCAAAATTCGTCTCGGATCTGTTCTCCTGACCATAGAACAATGTTATTATACTGAGCGAATTTAGTAGCACCTTTAGTAAAATCAGAATTTGTTATAAAATAACCATTTGGAATTTTTAAATCCCGTAATTTTTCTAAAAAATCACGTATTTGGCTTGTCCCTATTGGTATTGAATAATTTTTACATTCAATAGCTATTGTCCTACGGTTTTTATATGCTAAAATATCTATTTCACTTATTGTATCGGATGATCCTTTGATTCTTTGTCGTCGCTTTGTTTCATATCCTTTGGCCATAAAAATAAATTCAACTTTTTCTTCCATCTTTTCTCCGAGATCATAAATATTGGTGGATTTAGGAATCGGGCTTTCTTCCGAGACTTTTTCAACGTCAGATGTTTGAAGATTAAAACCGCATTCCATGCAGAAATTAGCGTTATCATGTTTTAGTGCTGACCCACATCGAGGACAAAAGTTCGGCATTTTATACATATAGAATATTATGGTCATTTTTTAAAGTTTTATGAATTTTAAACATTTAATGAAAAATATTCGTACAATGTGTGCCCGGGGCTTCCAGCCCACTTCATTTATCAAAATCTAGTTCCAAAGCCTTGGAGAACTCCTCGGGCCTGTAACCGCTGATGAACGTGGACTCGTCTACAATGGTCAAAGGGAACGTCAGAGGCAGGTTATGCTCCTTCAGGAACATTGTGATCTCCCTCTTCTCGTCCCGAGAGCAGAGGTCAACGTCCACGTACTCGTAGGCGATGCCCTGCTCCTGCAGGAACTTCTTCAGCTGTCTGCACCAACCACATGTGCTTAAGGCAATGATGCGTACACTGTGCTCCTTGTTCCCGCCATCCACCTTTGTGAAGTTCAACTTGCACCCTCAGCCAAGTTGGTAGGACAAGGGCGGGATAAAAACCGTGTAAGCTAGTACCTCAGCCGCCTATCCACCGGGTTAACCGGCGGCTCCCCGTCCCTCACTTTTAGAATGTTCTCTACCATGACCCTGAGCCCCGCGTTGGACCTGGAGTCAGTGGAGACGATGTTGTGGGGCGTGCAGATCACGTTGGGCAGCTCCCAGAATGGGTAACGAGACGCAGGCTCGCCCCCCGTGTTCCAGATGGGGTCCCACCAGTGGGGCCTCCACCACACGTCCAGGGCGGCCCCCGCCAGCCTGCCCTCCCTCAACGCACGGTACAGTGGCTCCTCCTGGATGATGGCTGCCCGGGCCACGTTCACGATGTACGCCGTGGGCTTCATGGCGGCCAGCTCTGCCTCCCCGATCATGCCCCGCGTCTCTGGGGTAAGAGGCACAGTGACCACCACGAAATCCGACTCGGCTAGAACATGTTGAAGGTCCCCCGGCGTGCCCAGGAACTCCAGGCCCAGGGACTCCTTCAGCGCGGGGTCCGGGTGCCTCTTCACCCCGAGAATCTTCACGTCGAAGGCGGCAAGCCGCCTAGCCACCTCCACCCCTATGCTGCCGAGGCCGATGATCCCAGCCTTCTTGCCGCTGAGCAGAACCCCCGGAATGTGGTCTGGGCCATCCAGGAACGTGTTAGCCCGCGGCACCACCCGCTTCGCCAAAGCCAGGACCAGGGCCACGGCGCCCTCCGCCAGGGGCACCGGGTTAGAGCCAGAGGTGTTGGCCACCCACACGTCGGGGCCTAGGGCGTCGAAGGGCATGTCGTCCACTCCGGCCCCCGTCTTCTGGAGCAGCCTCAGCCGGGTGGCGGCCTCGGCCACGGATGCTGAGAGTCTAGTGGAGACGATGACCTCCACGTCCCCCGCCAACCTGGCGAGCTCCTCGTCGGTGCCTGTCTCGGGCTTCACCACCTCAACGTCTCCGGGTAAGAGCTTCCGAATCCTCTCAGCCAGGCTGGGGCTGACAACTAGGACCTTCAAATATATCATGGTATCATGCCGGCCGCGTTATATATGGCCTAGGATGAGCCCGTGTGGAAACACTATATCTGGGGGCGTGTTACTCCACTACCCATGAAGTTCAACTCCCGCAGGTCACCCGTCTACGGCACACACGGCATGGTGGCCAGCAGCCAGCCCCTGGCCTCCATGGCCGGCCTACGGATACTCCAGCAGGGCGGGAACGCCGCCGACGCCGCCGTCGCAGTAGCAGCCGCCCTCAACGTCACCGAGCCCACCAGCACAGGCATAGGCGGCGACTGCTTCTGCATCTTCTACGACGCCAAGAGCCGAGCCGTCAAAGGCCTCAACGGAAGCGGCCGCGCCCCAGCCGGCCTCAACATAGAGTACCTAGCAGACAAGGGGATCACCTCGCTGCCCCGTTTCAGCGTCCACACCGTAACAGTGCCGGGGGCCGCCGCCGGCTGGGCGGACACCATAGACAGGTTCGGAACCATGCCCCTGCAACAGGTGCTGGCCCCCGCCACAGAGCTGGCGGAGAAAGGGTTCCCCGTGAGCCCCATCACCGCCCGCGCCTGGGACCGGGGCATACCCCAGCTCAGGAACGGGCCCCACGGCGACGAGCTCCTCATAGGCGGCAGGGCCCCCAGGGCCGGCGAGATCATGAGGAACCCCAACCTGGCCCGCACATTCCGGGAGCTGGCCGAGCGCGGAAAGGCAGGGTTCTATGAGGGCAGGATAGCGAAAGAAATAGTCAGAGTTATGGGCGACATGGGCGGCACCATGACCCCCGACGACCTCAAGAAACACAGGACCACCTACCCCGACCCAGTGTCCACCAACTACAAGGGCTTGGACGTCTGGGAGATGCCCCCCAACGGCCAGGGCATAACCGCCCTCATAGCCCTCAACATACTGGAGGAGTTCAGCCTAACAGGCGTCCCCCACGCATCCGCCAAACACCTCCACACCCTGATAGAAGCCTTGAGGATCGCCTTCGCGGACACCCGGTGGTACGTGGCAGACCCAGACGTAGTCTACGTCCCCGTAAAGGAGCTGTTGAGCAAGGAGTACGCAGCAGAGCGGCGGAGGCTCCTTAACCCAGAGAGGGCGACCTTGGACGTCCAGAGAGGCTCCCCCGTTGTGGGCAGCGACACCGTCTACTTCTGCATCGTAGACGGCGAAGGCAACGCCTGCAGCTTCATCAACAGCAACTACACCGGGTTCGGCACCGGCATAATCCCCCGCGGCTGCGGGTTCACCCTCCAGAACCGGGGCAGCGGCTTCAGCCTCGACCCAGATCACCCCAACAGGCTGGAGCCAGGAAAGCGGCCCTACCACACAATAATTCCGGGCCTGGCCACCCTGGACGGCGACCTGTACGCCCCCTTCGGCGTCATGGGGGGCTTCATGCAGCCCCAGGGCCACGTCCAGGTCATCGTCAACCTGGTGGACTACGGCATGAACCCCCAGGAGGCCCTGGACGCCCCCAGGTTCTGCATCCTAGACGGCACCGCCGGAGGCAAGGTCAGTCTAGAGGACGAGATAGACGTCCAGGTCATGAGCCAGCTAGCATCCATGGGCCACGAGGTGGTGCCCTGCAGCGGCTGGGCCCGCGGCGTCTTCGGCCGAGGCCAGATAATCCACAGAAATCCCAGTACAGGGGTCCTCACAGCTGGATCGGACGCAAGGGCCGATGGCTGCGCAGTGGGCTGGTAGCCGCTACCCACCTCTATATCTTCATAAGACAAACCTGCAGAGGCCGTGCCCTCTATTAATCCACTCCCTCTCCGCGGCCCGATCAAAACCTAGGCAGCTAGGCCTCTATCTCGGGAGCCGTCTTCTCCTCCATGCACATGGGGCACTCCAGCCTCTGCTCGTAGCCGTGGGGGTAGCTCTCCACCAGGCCGTGTGTTGGGCACTGGAACACGTAGTGGGGTAGGGCGCCCTTCCACCCGTCCCTCCGCCGGTCCCCCACGTAGACGTAGCCGCTGAGCTGGAGCCTGAGGCGCTGGAGCAGCCTTATCCTGGGGTCCATAGTCTCCTCACAAGGTCTTCTCTTTTAACTTTTAAAGAAGCTAAGTCTGTAGCCTTCCACTACACAAAAGATAGATAACTGATCTATGTACCCGAGGCCTAGACCTCATCCCCAGCGTACAGCTCGATGAGGCCGCACCCAGTGCACCTCCGCCCCTTGACGGTCATGGTGCGCACCTCCTCGCTCTTGAACAGGAACCCCTTCTTCTCGCCGGTCTTCTCGCGCCACCTGAGCCCTGTATCCTCTGAGGGAGCGATGCCGCCCATGCTCACAGCCGGTATGGGCATCATTCCCCCCATCATGGAGCCGCCCGGCATGACCGGGACGTTAACATACGCCTCCCCCTCCACCATCTCTCCGCCGCACTTGGGACACTTGACCATAAACGGGACCGTACTTGAAAGGGGTACACAGCCGTTTAACTGTTCGGATGGGCCTTCCTCCAATCTCCAGAGAAAAAACCCCAGCAAAAGAGTCTTTAACCCGCGCCGCAACCAATCCCCTGTCTAAAATGTCCGTATTCGTAGACGCAGCCGACATACTATCAGGACGACACGAGGACGGAGCCGAGGTCAAGGTCCGCGGCTGGATATACACCAGCAGATCAAGCGGCGGCATCCAGTTCCTGGAGCTGAGAGACGGTACAGGAGTCATCCAGTGCACCCTCAATAAGCGCAACGTCCCCGAGGAGACCTTCACCCGGGTGGAAAAGCTGCCCCTGGAGACCACCATCGAGCTCAAGGGCAAGGTGAAACAGGACGACCGCGCCCCGGGCGGCTGGGAGCTCCGCGTCAACAGCGTCGGCACCGTCTACGAGGCCCAGCAGGACTACCCCATCGTCAAGAAGGAGCAGGGCATCGAGTTCCTCATGGACAACCGGCACCTGTGGGTCCGGGAGCCCAGGCTCCAGACCATATTCCAGCTCCGGGCCAGGTTCCTCCACGCCGCCCGCGACTACTTCGAGCAGAACGGGTACACCGAGTGTCACAGCCCAACATTCATGACAGCCAGCGTGGAGGGCGGCAGCACCCTCTTCAACGTGGAGTACTTTGACCGTAAAGGCGTCTACCTCAGCCAGAGCTGGCAGCTCTACGCGGAGGCCATGATAGCCAGCCTGGGCAAGATATACACCATAGCCCCCAGCTTCAGGGCCGAGCCCCACAGGACCAGGCGCCACCTCAGCGAGTTCTGGCACCTGGAGGTGGAGGAGCCCTGGACAGACCTCAACGGCATCCAGGCCACTGGCGACAAGCTCGTATGCCACACAGCCAACACTCTGGCCGAGGATGTGCCGGACAAGGTGAGGAAGGTGGGCGGAGACCCAGAGTACTTGGCATCACTGGAGCCGCCGTTCCCCAAGATCAAGTACGACGAGGCGGTGGAGATAGTCCAGAAGCAGGGCGTGGAGATGTACTGGGGAGACGACTTCGGGTGGCAGCAGGAGGGCCCCCTCACCGAGCAGTTCCAGACACCCTTCTGGGTCGTGGGCTTCCCCAGCGGCATCAAGCCCTTCTACCACATGCCCGACCCCCAGCGCTCCGAGGTGACCCTCAGCTCGGACCTCCTGGCCCCCTCAGGCTACGGCGAGATCATAGGCGGCGGCCAGCGCGTCCACGACTACCAGCAGCTGTACCAGCGCACCATCGACGACGGCCTGGACCCCGCCAACTACGCCTGGTACATGGACCTCCGCAGGTGGGGGACAGTGCCCCACAGCGGTTTCGGCCTGGGCGTCGAGCGGGTCCTCATGTGGATGCTGAACCTGGAGCACATACGGGACACCATACCCTTCCCCAGGGACATGCGCCGGGTCTACCCCTAGCTCAAACCTTTTTAACGGCCGTTACGCCAGACACCCAAATGTACGTGATGGACGTTGACTATAAGTCGGGTAGCAACACCCTCCACAGGGAGGAGTGTGTCCACGTCGTCCCCGACAACAGCCCAGACAAGGTCGTGGGGAAGCTAGGGGAGGGGGGAGGCTGGCTCAGCTTCACCAGCCCCGGCGAAGCCCTAAGATGGCTTAAGGAGAACCGGGTCAGGGGCCTCATAGTTCACTGCAGGCGGTGCGCCCCCCTCAGCACCATGACCCCTGAGCCCGTGGCCAAGCTCAACGTCAGCCTCCTCAAGACGGGGTGCGACGCCTGTACGAGCGCAGACTGCAGCTGCTCCACGGAGATGGAGATCACCGACACCAAGTCCCAGTACAAGAGGCTTGTATCCCGTTTCCTGGGGGACAAGTAGGACTAGGCTGTTTCCCCCGGCTCCCTCAGCCTGTACATCCAGAGGCCGAGGGCCATCTGCCACACGCTCAACGCTAGGGTGATGGCTATCTCCCTGTACCCGTTCACAGGGCCTCCCATCAAGATGGAGACCACGCTTATTGCTCCGCCGATGAATCCCAGAGCCGCGTGGACCCTGAGGCCCATGCCCCAGAGGTGAACGCTGAAGACGATCATGCTCAGTGGGATCAGCGCAAAGAGCAGTGTAGCCAGGTAGTCGTGGTAGGGCTGATGGTTTATGGTGGCCAACCCCAGGGCCGCGGTGATCACCGAGGCTGCCAGGTACATGGCGCTCCCGGCCTGGCCCACGGGGGCCTTCTTGCTCAGCTCGAAGAGGCCTGTGCTGAAGAGCATCATCACGGCCCCCGTCATGGGAAGACCGCCGTTGAAGACGACGGCCCCGAACCCCGAGGCCCCGAGGGCGCTGAGGGTGTCCTCGGCGGGGCTCCACCCCGGGGTGGACAGGACGCTGAGGGAAATCATTATGGCCCCCACGACGGGCGCGGCCACGCCGAAGAACCCCATGAGCCTGACGATCTTGACGTTCATCCCTGAGACATACCTTCTGAACACTATATCTTTATTCCCTGTACTCTGTGGGGTCTGGGACCCCTGCATCCCTGAAGGCGTTTCTCCTATTAACGCAGGACTCGCAGCGACCACATTGGATGGGTCCCTGCAGATAGCAGCTCCAGGTCTTCTCCAGGGGGACCCCCAGCCTCACGGCCTCCCTGATGATGCCTGACTTGGGGGTGTCGCTGAAGGGGGATGCGATGACGATGGGTTTCTCGGTGCCTCTCCTGGCGGCCTCCTGGAAAGCCTCGTAGAACTCTTTTCTACAGTCAGGGTAGAAGGGCTCGTCGCCGGCGTGGGCCCCGTAGAAGATGTGGTGGGCACCCACAGTGTCGGCGTAGGCCACGGTGACGGCCATGAAGACGCCGTTCCTGAAGGGAACTATGATGGGCTCCGTGAACTCGCCTGTAACCTCCAAGTCCTCGTCCACCAGGCTGGTGACGCCCTCGTAGATGCCTCTGAGGCCGGAGAGGTCGATGACCCTGTGCTCGGCGCCCAACTCCTCGGCTATCATCCTAGCCCTCTCTATCTCCACCTGGGCCTTCTGGCCATAGTTGAAGGTCACCGCGTGGACATCGAAGCCCTGGGCCTTGGCCCAGTAGGCCGCGGTGACGCTGTCAGGCCCGCCGCTGAGTATGACTACGCACTTCACGTCTCCCACCACCTGATCCTCGACTCCACGGCCTTGAATGTGGTTGCTCCCAGCAGGTTGACGGCCTGCTCGCTGACCAGCAGCCCAGGGAGGGTCACCAGCATGGGTAGGCTGAAGAGCTGCATCAGCATCCACGCCACGCTCAGAGGAATTATAATAGCGATGACCGCGCCGCAGACGTAGTAGCTGCCGTTGAACCTCTTAGCCGCATAGTACCCGGCTGCGCCCGCCAGCAGGCTCATGATGGGCATGAAAAGTATCTCGTAGATGCCCGCGAAGGGGCTGAACAGGTTGGCCACAGCCACCCCCACCGCGTACCCCACGGCCAGCTCCCATTTCTTGGCTATACCCGGCCTCAAGACGCCGGCTACCCTGAACTGCAGGGCGTAGAAGGAGAGGGGCGCAAACACCACAACCATGGCCGCGTACAGGGCGGCGTAAACCGTAACTAACGTTAAGTCTCTTGTCTTCACACGTTTTACCTCCTTGCTCCGGGATTTATATGGCGGAACGGGTCGGAGGCCCCACTCACCCGCCAACAAGGGCAACCGTGAAGCAGCTTATAACGGTTTCCGAGGTCACTGTAACCTTTGTCTGTACGGTGTAGCTACAAGACTCTATTTAATAGCCTTGGGTTGGGTGTAGACGCGAGTCGGTCTGGAGGGTATGGGTTCCTCACCTTTCCCCAGTCGCACCCTCCAGCCATTTTCAACAACTATCTGCCGGAGAGGTGCCTTATCTTGCTCTTGATCTCGAAGACGCGGCGGTCGATGACCTTCTCGAACTCGGCCATCTCCTGGAGGCTTATGGGCTCCCTGCTGTGCATCTTGTAGTTGATGAAGTAGCTGAAGGCCTCCGCGTATATCTTACCGAACATGGCGCTCTCGGCGCTCTCCACGATGCCCATCTCCTCGAAGCGCTTGAAGGTGTTGTGGTTGAGCTCCAGGCGCCTGTCAATGAGCTCGTCGTCTATGGCCTGCTCCACGACTCCCCGTGCTACTGCCTCCAAGGTTGACCGCCTTGGACTCCGTTCAATGGTTAAAAACTATTAAGGAAACGTATCACGTACCATTGAAATAGCATATTTTTAGCTAACCCGGTTAGCTAGCAGGAATCTAGAGCCCTGTACCTTATCATGGCAGTCCCCTTATTGCGCAAACACCCATAAGGGTAGAGCGCCACAGGTTCACCATGGGCTACATCCCCGAGGACATCAGGCGGCACTACAACGAGTACGGTGAGAGAGAGTGGGCGCGGCTTGAGAAGGATATCCACGGGAGGGTCCAGTTCGAGGTCACCACAAACATCGTCAGCAGGTACCTGAAGGAGGGAGACCACGTCCTGGACGCAGGCTCGGGGCCGGGAAGATACGCTATATGGCTCATGGAGCGCGGAGCACGGGTGTTCCTGGTGGACATCTCTGACCGCCAGCTGGAGCTCGCCCGGGAGAAGATACGTGAGGCGGATGCCGATGCAGGAATCATAGGAATTGAGAGGATGGACATCTGCGACATGAAGGGGATCAAAGGCCACTCCTTTGACCTCGTCCTATGCCTGGGAGGGGCTCTGTCATACGTCAGAGACAGGAGGCACGACGCGCTGGATGAGCTCATCAGGGTAGCCAAGCCGGGTGCACCCATCATCATCAGCGTGATGAGCCTGCTGGGCACCTTCCACCTGATAGGGACCACCGACGCCGCGGGGTTCCTAGAGAATATCTCGGAGCACATGGAGTGGAGCCCCGGTGAGCCTTTCCCCGACGTGCTGAACAGCAGACCGGGGAGCCCGGAATGGCACACCCCCATGACCCTCTACACCTCCACCTACCTGCGAGGGCTCCTGGCTGACCACGGGTGCGAGGTAGTGGAGATGGCGGCGGCCAACACGATAACCAGCGGCGTCCACACGTACGAGAAGATACCCGTCTCGCCCGAGGCGACAGAGACGCTGATACAGCTGGAGAAGCAGTTCTCCGCGAGGCCGGGGTTAATCGACATGGGTCAGCATATTATCGTGGTGGCTAGGGCTCCGCTGCGTAGCTAGGAATTACTCTTATACGCGTGGTTGAAATAGAGTGAAGGCGCCATGACTCCTCCGAGGATCGACTACCACGTCCACGAGAACCACTCTAGGGACGCCCCGACTGCGACCGTTCAGAGCCTTATAGAGGCCGCCGAGGCCAAGAGCGTAGAGGAGATTGCCTTCACGTCTCACCTCATACTCGAGGGCCCAGACATGTACCTGGGCGTGCAGATGGACGAGCTGGACGGCTATTTCAGGCTGGTGGAGGAGGCCCAGAGGGACACGGCTGTAAGGCTGAGGGCCGGCCTGGAGGTGGACTACTTCCCGTCCCAGGAGCGGCAGATAGAGGCCATCATAGATGAGCATCCCCTGGACTATGTCCTCGGCAGCACCCACTATATAAACGGGGTAGACGTGGGCTCCAGGGTTGAGGCAAAAGTTTTCTTCACGGGCCGTCCCCTGGGGGAGGCCGCGGACGAGTACTTCACTGTCTGGAAGGCGGCGGTGGAGTCGGGGCTCTTCGACTCCATGGCCCACCCGGACTACTGGAGAAAGTTCCTGCACACGGCACGGGCCGAGCCCGCCACCTGGGGCGAGTACGGGGAAGTGGTGGCGGAGGCCATCGACAGCTTGGTGAGCAGCGACGTTGGGTTGGAGGTGAACACCTCGGCCACAAGGCACAACCTGGGCGGCTTCTACCCTGTGAGGGGGTTCCTGGAGGCCGCCCACGGGGCGGGGGTCCGGAAGGTGACCTTGGGCAGCGACACCCACGCCCCCGAGGTCCTTGGGTACCTGATCCCGGAGGCCGCGGGGCTGTTGAGCGAAGTGGGCTTCAAGCACGTATCCACTTTCAAGGGCCGTGTGAACTCGCCCATGAGCCTGAGCCGCCTCCTAGGCTAGATGCCGTTAAGTATCCCCTAGTCTAATCTCTGCGTATGCCCTCCAAGGAACTGGTTGAATCCGTCAAAGGCTTCCACACGCTCTCCTACTACGCCGGCATCAACACCGCCTTCGCCGAGGTGGTGGCCGCCGGCTGCAAGAGGCTGGCCCTGAGCTCCCCCTACGACCGGGCCACGGCCGTCCTCATGAGGGGGCCCACCCGGGCGTCAGCAGAGGAGTACGGCGTGAAGCTTCTGGAGGAGGAGAATCTGCTGGTGACCCGGCTGTTCCCCCGGGACATAGCGGCCGGGAAGATCGTGTTCCTCATAGCCTACGACGAGGCGGTGCTCGCCGAGTACGAAGACCTCAAGGAGGCGAAAAAGCGGAGCGACGCCCAGGGGAACCCGAATGAGGTCGAGGAGGAGATTGCCTGGAGGCTCGGCCGACTCCTCAGCTACAGCGACGAGAAGATCAGGGAGCTGCTATCCAGGCACGGCTAGCTGGGTGGACGGACCCCCAGGGTCAGGTCCACTTCTATGAGCTCCCCGCCCCTGATTATGGTGAGCCTCACCACGTCCCCCGGCCTCTTGTTGCTCTCCACATAGTAGATGAGGTCGTAGAAGCTGTTCATGGCCCTGGCGTCGGCCCCTATGATGATGTCGCCGCCCACGGAGATCGGCACGCCGTCCACTGTGACCTGCCTACTTCCTCCAATGAGGCCGGCTGCCGCAGCCGGGCCGTCAGCCGTCACCTGGACCACTAGGGTGCCTCTGGTGTCCCTGTCCATGTTCATGGCCTCGGCTAGGGCCGGGGTAACCTGCCTACCCGTGACACCTATCAAGGGGTGTTGGTAGGTACCCGTGTCTATGATGCTGCCAATCTCTCTGAGGATTGTGTCGCTGGGTACGGCGAAGCCTATGCCGCTGAACTGGCCCGTGTCGCTGAGTATCCACGTGTTCATGCCCATCACCTCGCCCCGGAGGTTCAGGAGGGGGCCTCCGCTGTTCCCGGGGTTGATGGCCGCGTCCGTCTGGATGACGTCCACTATCACGTAGTTTCCGGGTGCCGAGGACTGTCTGCCCAGGGCGCTGACGATGCCCATGGTCATGGTGTTGGCCAGGCCGAAGGGGTTGCCTATGGCCACCACGTACTCGCCTACCAGGAGATCCGAGCTTTTACCCAGCCTGACCGGTATGAGGTCCTCGGCCGGTATGTTCACGTCTATGACAGCCATGTCGCTGTAGGGGTCAGTGCCAACTAGGGTGGCCTCGGTCACCCTGCCGTTCAGGAAGTACACCTCTATCCTGGTGGCGTCCTTGACCACGTGGTTGTTGGTAATGATCCTGCCCTCCTTGTCGTAGACGAAGCCGCTGCCTGTGCCTCCGCCTGTGGCTGTCCTCACCGAGATGAGGACCACGCTGTTCTTGGTGCGGTTGTAGAGCTGGGTGAGGATCAGGGTATCCGAGTAGTTGGCGGCCTTGGCCTTCAGCAGGTCCCGGAGGCCCTGGATCTCCAGCTGGGCGCTGTTCAACTGGAAACGTAGGCTGTCCAGCTCGGTGTTGATCTTGCCCAGGTCGCCTCCGCCTAGGCCGTCGAAGTATGTGACGTAGGCTAGGACCCCCATGTTGAGGATCATGAATATGACGATTATGGCCCAGAGGCGGTTGTCTTCGCTTCTCTTGGCCTTGGAGCCGTAGAACCATTCCTCGCTCAATTTTATCACCTACCTAATCGGATGGGAGGCTATAGGGTTTTTTCAAGATCAGGCCCATTTCTTGGTTACTGGTCGGCGATGTGCAGGTAGGTGCCCTCTGCCAGCTTCTGGGTGACGACCTCCATGACCTCGGGGGGTGGCACCCGGAAGGTGGGTAGCTGGCTCTCGCCCTGGGGCGTCCTGGGGACCTGGCCCTTCTTCCACATGCCCACGGCCTCGGTCATGAGGGTGCCCGCGGTGACAAGGGTCTTCCAGCACAGGAGCTCGTAGGTGTCGCCCCTGTGGACGGGTATGGTCCGCTTGACTACGATGTCTCCGGTGTCTATGTTGGGGTCTATGAAGTGGCAGGTGCAGCCGATGGGTACGTCGTAGTAGATGCTCCAGGCGACGCTGGCGGAGCCCCTGACCTCTGGTAGGAGCCCGGGGTGGCTGTTGAGCATTCCGTCTGGGGGAATCGCCAGGACTCTCTTGCTTATGATCCTGGTGCCGCCCAGGACCCCCAGGTCCGGCTCCAGCTCCTCCAGTATCTCCCTGCACTCGCTTCTGTTGTGGTGGGGCACCTTGTGCCGTGGGATGTTCCTGCCCTCCAGGAGCTGGGTGAAGGTGGGGGCGACCCTGTGGCCCCTGATGCGTGTGAGGAACTTTTCCCGCTCCTCCTCAGCTATGGGGCCCGTCTCCTCGATGACTGCTGAGGGGACGTGTCCGGCCTCCATGAGCTGCATGAGCATCTCCCTGCCGTAGGGGTGCTCCTCCAGGACGAGGAACGCGAAATGCTTGCTCATGCCGGGTACTGGCGCCCGTTAAAATATGAAGGTATCTAGAGGAGGGAGTAGCGGAGGCTCTCACCGCAGCTGCAGGTCCTCTCCTCTGGGATGAGGGGCAGCGCACTCATGATCAGCTCACGGAACTTTTGGCTGTTGCCCCGCATGGTCTCCATGACCTCGTCGCTGGTGACCGGCTTATCGGCCCACACGTCGTAGTCGGTGACCATGGCTATGGAGACGTAGCATAGCTCGGCCTCCCGGGCCAGGATGGCCTCCGGGTGGAGGGTCATGCCTACGATGTCGCAGCCCCACTGCCTGAAGAGCCTGGACTCGGCCCGGGTGCTGAACCGGGGGCCCTGGACGCACACGTAGGTGCCCTTGGGGTGGACGGGGTAGCCGAGCTTCTTGACGTGTTTACCGAAGAACTCGTGGAGCTGGGGGCATATGGGGTCAGCGGACGATATGTGGCAGAGCTGGCCGCCCTCGTAGAAGGTGTCGGGCCTGTCCTTGGTCCTGTCTATGTACTGGTCCGTGATGACGAAGTCCCCCGGCTTGTAGTCCTCGCGTAGGCTGCCTACGGCGCTGCTGGCCACGATACGTTTGACGCCCAGGCTCTTGAGGGCCCAGATGTTGGCTCTGACGGGTAGCCTGTGGGGTGGGATGGTGTGGCCTCTGCCGTGGCGGGGGATGAAGGCGATGCGTCTGCCCTTGTAGGTGCCCAGGGTGACCAGGTCTGAGGGGGACCCGTAGGGGGTGTACACCTTGACCTCCTCTGCCTCTTCGAGGAGCTGGGGGTCGTAGACGCCTGTGCCGCCTATGATGGCGATGTCTGCTCTAGGTTCCATATGTAAGCCATGGCGTACATACCATAAATGCTCTGCGCCCACGTTTGTCGGAAGCCTTAAGTCCCGAGGGTTCATCCAACCCGGCGATACCAGTTGGCCAAGCGCATGAGCTACGCCGTCGTCCTGCTGGCCACCATATGCGTCACCTACTTCGTGGAGAATTTTCTCAGGAGCGCGGCCGGGGCCCTGACGCCCATACTCATCGTGGAGCTGGGCATCAGCCACGGCAGCATGGGGCTTCTCATCTCGGCCTTCTTCTTCGTCTACGGGGTCATGCAGATACCCAGCGGCATCCTCAGCGACGCCCTGGGGGCCAGGAAGACTATTCTGTTGTTCACGGCCCTCACCGTGGCCGGCGTCTTCCTGTTCTGGCTCAGCAGGAGCTACGGGCTCCTGGCCGCGGCCCAGCTCATGGTGGGTGTCGGGTGCAGCGTCTTCTACATCAACGCCGTGAAGCTCATTTCTACCTGGTTCCCGGCGGAGCGGAAGGCCACGGCCATCGGCGTCCTCAGCGCGGCCAGCGGCTTGGGCAACTTCGTGGCCTACATGGGGTTCCCCTTGGCTGTGGAGAGGTTCGGAGACTGGAGGCCCTTGTACCTGGTGATGAGCGTGCTGCTGGTGGCCAACTGGGCCATGAACTGGTTCGTGCTGAAGGAGAACGGGTCCCCCATGGTGGATGGGCCTCATACGCGGAAGCAGCCTATAATGAGGACACTTATCGCCACGGTCACCGATAAGAGGCTGCTACCCTTCATAGCCGGGTACGTCCTAGCTAGCTTCAGTTGGGTGTTCCTAAGCTGGATGCCCCAGTACTTGATAGACGTGAAGGGGTTCACATACGTTGACGCCGGGAAGGTGGCCAGCGTGGGCAGCATCGCGGGCATCCCCGGCTGCATAGTCATCGCCGCGGTCTCAGACAGGCTGCGGAGGCGTAAGCTGCCTATAGTGGTCTTCTCAGGCGTCTACGCTGTGCTCCTGGCAGTGTTCCTGTACCTTCCGGGCAGCCTGCCCCTCACCGTGTACCTGGCCCTGAGCTTCGGCCTGACCTTCATGGTGAGCTTCTGGGTTCTCTTCTTCAGCATGGTGCCTGAGACCCTGCCCCCTGAGAGGGCGGGCGTCGGGCTGGGGCTGGTGAACGGCCTGGGCACCATAGGGTTCAGTGTGGTGGCGCCTCTGTACGGGGGCCTGGTGGACGCAACGGGCGGGTACGGGGCGTCCAGTATGGTTCTCATGGCGGGGGCCGTTGCCATGACCCTCATCTTCGCGGTCTTCCTCAGGGAGTGCTACGGCGGCCTCAAAGAATGAGCTTTTAACCGCTGGACCGTTATCCCTCCTATGTCGGCCGAGGAAGCCATAAAGGCCCTGCCCAAGCTGGAGCAGCATGTTCACATTGTGGGCTCTATAAAGCCGGAGACCTTCCTGTGGCTCATAGAGGACAGCGGCTCCGAGCTCCCCTACGAGACCCTGGAGGACCTGCAGGAGTTCTACACGTACAGGGACTTCCCCCACTTCATAGAGATTTACGGCAAGGTGAACGACACCATCACCAAGGAGAGCCACTTCGAGAGGATCACCTACGAGATGCTGGAGAGCCAGGCAGCCTGCAACGTGCGCCACGTGGAGGCCATCTTCTCGGCCTGGGACCACACCCGCAGGGGCCTGGACTACGGCTTGATGGTGGACGCCATCAATAGAGGGATAAGGAAAGCGAAGAGGAAGTGGGGCGTGTCCTGCACCATAAGGATCGATCTGGTGAGGAACTACGGTCCGGAGATAGGGATGAAGGCCCTCGACCTTATAGAAGCTAAGGGCGACAACATCCTAGCCATCGACACCGGGGGAAGCGAGCACGGGTACCCCCCGGCCCCCTACAGGGAGTGCTACCGGAGGGCCAGGGAGATGGGCCTCCACACGGTGGCTCACCAGGGGGAGGGAGCGGGAGCAGATTACATGTGGGAGTGTATAGAAGCGCTTAGACCTGAAAGAATAGGCCACGGCGTCGCGGCCGGCGGGGACCCGAGGCTGATGAAGGCCATTGCAGAGAGGAGCATCGCCATCGAGTGCTGCCCCGTGAGCAACCTCAGGACCGCCGCCGTCCCCTCCTGGGGCCGGCACCCCATACGCAGGTTCATCGAGAACGGCATCAGGGTTAGCGTCAACAGCGACGACCCCCCCATGTTCGGCACCGACATGAACAACGAGTATCTTCAGCTTCACAGAAACATGGGGTTCACCCTGAAGGAGCTCTTCAGGGTTAGCATGGACTCCATAGAGACCAGCTTCCTCCAGGCGGAGGAGAAGGAGAGACTCAGAAAGAGCTTCACGAGGGATTTGGAGGCTCTGTCTCAGTCATAGAGCGAGCTTCAACCAGTTTCTCGATGTCCTTGTGGAACTTGTCCTCGAAGGCCCGGGCGGTAAGGAAGCTCCCCGCCGCCGCCAGGGTGCCCACCGCTAGCGCTGGGGCCGCCACCGTGGAGGCTATGACGAAGCCTGTGACGGAGGAGATGGCTATGTTCTTGCCCCAGGCGCCCACCATGATGGCCACGGCGAAGTTGTTGGGCTCACCGGCTATGACGAGTTCTATGTCCCTGGCTGCCCCCACGATGATCCGGGTGACGTTGGTCTTGATGGCTCTCATGTGGAAGGTGAACCCGGTGACGTCGTCCTTGGTTATCTTGTAGTTATCCTTCTTGAGGGCCTCCTTAACATCCTGGTATAGCTGTGCCAGATCCACGTTCTTCTTCCTGATCTGCATCACTTTGGTCATTTACCTCACCCCTTCGCCCTCAGCCTTCGCATCCTTCTTCTTGTCGGACTTGACTTGGAAGTCCACCTCGTTCAGAATGGTCTGCCAGAAGTCTCGCTCATAGGCCACAGCCTTGACGTAGCTGCCGGCGGCGGCTATCCCGCCCCAGGCAAGTGCGGGTCCCTCCACCAGGGTGGCCACGACGTAGCCGGCTGACCCGGTTATGGAGAGGTTCTGGCCCCAGGCCCCCACGTTGAACACCACAGCGAAGGATGACGGGTCCCCCGCGATGACTAGCTCGATGTCCCTGACGGACCCTATGATGATGTTTTTGAGGCCCGTCTTCTCCGCCCTCAGGTGGTAGACATTCTCCGTGACCACGTCGCTGGTGACCTTGAAGTTGTCGTCCTCTATGCTTCTCTTAAGCCTCTTGTAGAGGCTGCCCAGGTCGACGTTCTTGACCTTGAATATCTGGACCCTAGTCACTTTTCTCCCCCGCCTCTCTACTCAAACCAAGGGATTCTACCATATGAACTTGCCCTATTACTACTTATACGGAAATCGCTACGAGCGATGTTCATACCCAAGGGTTTACGATACATTTATACCCGCATGAGCGAGGCATCCAATGGCTATGAGAGGTGGCGAGGTGGTGAAAGTTGATCCGCCAAGTAATGGGCTCCATGAAGCTGCGGCAGGTCTACGAGTCACTGGTGTCCCTGTCCTTCAACCTCACGGGACTGATAGCCGGGGCTCTTCTAGCCTCATCCCACGGGCTGTTCTCTGAGTTCTCCTGGGCCATCGTCCTCTACCCCGGCATTCTCAGCATGAGGGGCGCCCTGGGCGGGCTCTTCAGCGGTAGGATCAGTACAGCCCTCCACCTGGGCACCATCAGGCCCACCCTCAAGGACAACACCAAATCAGCTTACAACCTGCTGAACTCCATCATTGTGTTGACACTGGTGAGCAGTCTGGTGATGAGCGTCCTCGGCTCCGTGACGTGTCTGCTTTCAGGCTACATAGGGCTAGGCAGTGTCCCAAGGATTTTCGTTACGATGGTCACCACTATGGGTCTCTCGATAATCCTCATCTCCCCATTCACTTACAGGTTCAGCGTATTCTCCTTTAACCGCGGTCTAGATCCTGATAAGCTCGTCTACCCTGTGGTCTCGACTTTCTCAGACATCGTCATCACAGGTTGCTACGTGATCGTGCTCTGGAGTGTGATTCGTTTCCCTGTATTCAGCTTGGTGGCTCACCTGGCTGTCTCCGCCGTTTTCTGCTACTACGCCTACACGAAGTACGTGGAGAGCCTCCACGACGAGGAGTTCATGGAGACTATAAGGGAGTTCCTCATGACCCTGGCCGTGGTGTCACTGATTATGGCCGTCACCGGCAGGGTCATGGGCTCCATCTCCAACAAGATAGGTGACCACCCCGGGGTCTACCTAGTCTACCCAGCCATCATCGACACAGTGGGGGACCTGGGCTCCATCGTGGGGTCAACGGCCACCACCAAGATGGCCCTAGGCTACATCAAAGCAGAGCTGTCAGGCATCAAGGACCACTTGACCGAGATAGTCTCAGCGTGGATTGCCTCACTGATTCTGTTCATAATGTATGGGTTGATCGCCTACGCCTCCTTCGGCGGCGACCTCGTAGTAATACTGGCTCGGACTGTATCCATGAACCTGGTGATGATGCCCATCATCTCCGTCATCACATTCGCGGTGGCCATCGAGACCCGTAACCATGGGCTGGACCCGGACAACTTCATCATACCTATAGAGACGTCCCTCTCCGACGGGCTGACGACCCTGGTGCTGTTCCTGGCGCTCACTCTGATAGGTTAGGGTGTGGGCATCCAGGGGATTATCCTTATCGAAGGGTCGTGCAGCCCGTTCAGTATCGCGGCGTTCAGCAGCAGCGGCGTGATGGCCTCGATGAACTTGGAGTTCACCAGGGGACCAACCTTGAGGGGCCTCAGGTTTGCTATGTCTCTCACCAGCCTAGATACTATGGAGAGGGCCACCTCGTCGTTGCCCGCGAGCAGCACGTCCAGGTTCAGCACGGCGTCGATGTTGTTCAGGTAGGCGGCGGGCACCGTCTGGAAGGCCGAGACCACGGGGATGGGTGTAACTATGTCTTGGATGGCTTCAGCGGCGGACCTCTCACCCTTCTCAGCCCCCAGCGACTTGAAGTAGAATAGCTTGTCCCTTCGCCGCATGGGCACCACGGTGGACACCACAATCTGGCCTTCCCTAAGGTGGCCGCAGAGATCGGTGACAGCCTCAATGGTGGCCTCAGGGGGGAAGCACACGACCACCACCTCCGCCATCTTCACGGCGTCCGCGTTCTCCAGCCCCGTGATGCTGCCCCTCATCTGGTCCTGGTAGAAGCCCACAGCCAGCCTCCGGAGCCTCTCAGCCATCTCCCCGGCCCTCTCCCGGCTCCTGGAGCCTATGAAGATGTCGTGGCTGAGGGTCCACCTGACGGTGAGGCCCGTGCCCATGTTGCCGGTCCCACCTAGAATGCATATCCTCAAAGGGGGTGCCTCAAGGTGTGAGGGGACGCGCCTGTATTGAACCTTGCCGTGAGTCCCCGAAAACCACCAACCGAGAAGCCGCGAGAACTTCAGCTTGAAATATCAGGTTCCAACTAAATGCGGCCTAAAATTATCGCCTTCTTCCACGTAGCTGTCATTAATGCCTTCAACCCGCTACATTACATATCACATGTAAATCGGTGTTTGATCCGCATAATTGGGCATAATCTTATGTTCTAACAACAAATATCTCAAACGTTATCCCAAGGTCTTCCTTGCCATTTATTTAATAGAAATCATTAAGGTATCGGGGGCATAGAATGGCGGATACTTTTGGGTTAGCCCTGATGACTTACTTCGATGATCCAACTAGCATGCATATACTTGAGCGTGATGACGGATACCTGAACTCTATCGAGACCAAAGGATACTACAGAGAATACGACGAATGGAACCTAATAGAGCAGAAATTAGCCAAACTGGTTGAAGGTAAGGTCTTGGATGTAGGGTGTGGCAGTGGAAGATGCATGAAGTATTTTCAGGAGAACAGTGTAGAAGCAGTTGGTATAGATGTCTCAGAGTTAGCTGTACAGGCATCAAAACGATTCGGTGTCAAGAACTGTATGGTGATGGATGCATTGAATCTGGAGTTCCCTGAGAACTCATTTGATACTGCTACTCTGTTTGGAAATGGTCTTGGTTTATGTGGTTTGGAGGGTAGCCTGAAAATGCTTCAAAGCCTCAGCAAGGTCGTTAGACATAATGGTTTGCTTCTCGCTTCCAGTAGAGACCCAAAGAAAACCAGTAACCCTATTCACTTTGCTTATCATCAAAGAAATAGGGAACGTGGTAAACCGATTGGGTTGGTTCGAATTAGGGTTAACTTTGAGAACTTGAAGGGTGATTGGTTCGATCTATACATGCCTCAGCCAGAGGAGGTTGAAGGTTTCATCTCTGGTACCGGTTGGAGTCTTGAGAGAATGATAGAAGCTGATGACCCTGTCAATGCAATATACGGGGTCGTCTTAAGAAACTCTTAAAAAACCATTTTCTTTAAACATCGCACGCGCACGCGAGGCATATTTTATTTAATTATTGCTCCATCCTAGGTTGAGGAACCTATTTTGAGTATCAGCGGAGAGAAAGCATTCGAGTACATGAAGAAGCTTGCTGTCGACATCGGGTCGAGGCCCAGCGGAACAGACGCGGAGAGGAGATCCGCAGAGTGGATACTATCCGAGTTTAAGAGGCTGGGGCTCGACGCCAGAATCGAGGAGTTCGACGCATTCACGGGGAGCGTCAAAGCGAAAAAGCTTGAGGTGCTAAAGCCTTACAGGGCGGAAGTACCGTGTGAGGTGATGCCGCTCTCGGGCAGCACAGGCCCAAATGGTGTGACGGGAAGCATCCTCCACCTTGACTCATATGACGAGGAGTACATCACAGCGGATGTGGAGGGGAAGATCATCATCACCTCCGGGTCGCCCGCCAACAGGGACCGCGCCTTCGCTCAGCTGAAGAAATACAAGCCCGCGGGGATGATAATAATCGAGTCCACGCCCAGGGCGATGGCTAAGAATCTCTGGGGGAGCCCAACATTCAGGAAGAAGTACGTCGACATACCCATGGTCAGGGTCACCTTCGAGGATGGGGTGAACCTCGTCAAGTCCGGGGCCAAGAGCATACGTCTCATAGCGGTGACCGAGGAGAAGACCATCAGGACCCAGAACGTGGTCGCGGAGATCAGGGGGACTCTGCGCCCCGAGGAGATCATAGTAGTTGGCGGCCACTACGACACCGTCCTAGAGGTCTCTGGCGCCGGGGACAACGCAGGCGGCACCGCCATCACGTTGGAGCTTGCACGTGTCTTCAAGGAGCGAGGATCGAAGAGGACGATGCGCTTCGTGGCCTGGGGCTGCGAGGAGCTCGGTCTGCTCGGGAGCAGAGAGTACGCGAAGAAGCTCAGGGAGGCGAGCGAGGCAGACAAGAAAGCGGACGAGGACGCCGCCACGGAGCTCGATAACACGGTTCTCTGCCTCAACCTGGACGTCCACGGCGGCCTAATCGGCACGAACAGCGCCAAGGTTCTCGGCCCACCCGAGCTTACCGCAGCCGTGAAGCTGTTGTCCAAGGAGAAGGGGGTCGTCTTCAACGTCTCCGAGGCTGTCTACTCCTCGGACGGGACACCTCTCTCCGCCGTCGGGGTTCCCAGCGTTTCACTTAGCAGGGACACGCCCACGAACCTGTTGATGCACAGCAGGGAGGATGAGGAGAAGTGGCTTGGCCCCGAGGCGTTGAGGACACACGGAGCCTTCGCCGAGGAGTTCCTACGACGTTATGTGGCTGAGGCCGCTGCCTGGCCCTTCGAGAGGACGATACCTGAGAAGCAGAAGAAGGAGATCGAGGAGTACTTCAAGAAGGCCGGGAGGAAACTCCCCTAACCAGGCTCACCATAACCTTATCCTCAAATCACACTCACAGATAGAGTAGGTGTAACTTAATGGTTAGTGACTGGAAGGAAGAGACACTCGATCCATCTGATTGGAATGAATTAAGATCACTTGGTCATCGTATGCTTGATGATATTATAAATCACCAAAGGGATATCGCTAAAAAGACACAAGTTTTTCCAACAGAAAATACCATAAAGAAAATCTGCACTCCTTTACCAGAAAACGGAGAAGGAGAGCAATCCGTATATGAGGTTTTCCAAAATAACATCCAACCTCATATTTCAGGTAGCGCTCATCCCCGCTTCTGGGGAGCAGTAGGAGGGACAGGATCACCTTATGGCATGCTTGCCTCTATGTTGGCTGCTGGATTGAATTATGCAGTTGAGGAAACACCCACTGTAGCTGGGTACACTCATAAACAAGTGATTGAGTGGATAATAGACCTACTTGGTTATCCGAAGGATGGGGGTGGAGTTCTAGTTAGTGGAGGAAGTGAGGCAAACTATACAGCACTCGCCGTTGCCCGAAACGCTCGAGCAGAGGTAGATATGAAGGCTAAAGGAATGCAGGGCGTCCCTCGTAGAATGATAGTATATGTAAGCGATGGAGGACATCACTGCCTTGAAAGGAGCGTCGAGTTACTTGGGATTGGTGGTGAGAATCTGCGATGGATCGAAACTGGGGATGACTTCAGAATAAATCTAGATTCATTGAGGCAGGCAATAAAAAGTGACAGGGAAGCAGGCTATTATCCCTTCTGTGTAATTGGAAATGCTGGGACTGTTGACACAGGGGCGTTTGATGACCTTAACGCATTAGCTGATATAGCGGCGATGGAGAATCTTTGGTTTCACATCGATGGGGCTTTCGGTAGCTGGGTGAAGATAAGTAAGACATATAGACATCTAGCTAACGGTTTAGAGCGTGCAGACTCCGTCGCTGTTGACCTTCACAAATGGATGTATATGCCGTATGGAATAGGATGTGCTTTAGTTCGTGACAGGTTAGCTCATTATTCAACGTTCGTTTATGGTCACGAAGCTCAATATATCAAAGCTAGTAGAGACCTTGTTAAAGATTTCAATGAAAAGTTAATCCGTCCAGATACGTTGGCTTTGCCCCTCAGTCGTGAATGGCGTAGTTTAAAGGCTTACATGCTTTTAAGAGCCTACGGTCGGAATAAGTATAGCCATCTAATTCAGCAGAACCTTGATCAGGCTAATTATCTAGCTAACTTGGTTGAAAAGGATCAAGAGATGGAGTTAACTGCCCCTGTAGCTAGCAATGTTGTCTGCTTCCGGTTTAATCCAGGCGGTTTGTCTGAGGATGAGTTAAGTGTTCTGAACAAGAAAATCATTAGTGAGATTTACAGGATCAGGTTCTGGATGATAAGTGACACAGTTATTAAAGGCCGATTTACTCTGCGTGCAGCCATTACTAATCATCGGAGTAAGCGATCAGATTTAGACTATGTTTATCACCTAGTAAAGGAGCTGGGACAAAAGGCTGTTTCGGACATGAGGCTAAAGTAAAAGTATTATGTGGTAGAATTATCTACTCCCTATTTACACTATTACGCGGGCAAAACGGAGTCTTCATCTATAGCTTATTCTCACCTCACACTTACACACGAGCGTCTATTTTTACATGTAAAAACATGTGGGCATCCCACCTACATGGGCCTAATCTTATTGCACACACTTGTGTCTAACTTGCTGTAAAAGACTCTCTTTATATCATCCCAATCAACGTCTCATCTGGGAGAACGAATTGAAGTTCGAAGAAGTATTAGAGAAGAGAAGAAGCATCCGCAAATACAAAGACACCCCCATACCAAAGGAAAAAATATACAAGATACTGGAGGCCGCCCGAATAGCGCCCTCGGCCAGCCACAGACAGCCATGGCACTTCATAGTAGTCGAGAACAAGGAGACCATCAAAAAACTGGCTAAACAGCCGTGGGCGGAGGCTCCACTCATGATCGTTGGACTAGCGGACCAGGCGGCGTCTCCAAACTGGTGCATCAACGATCTCGGAATAGCCCTCGAACACATCGTATTGGCAGCGACAAACCTGGGTCTAGGAACATGCTGGATGGGTCAGACAGGCAGAGAGGAAATGATAAAGAAACTTCTAGACATCCCTGATAACTTCAAGGTCATCGCAGTAGTACCCGTAGGAGTACCCGACGAGACGCCGGCGCCTAAGGAAAGAAAGAGCCTGGACGCCATCGTCAGCTGGGAAAAATACGGTAAAAAATCTCCATAACACCCTTTTTCTCCAATGATCGCATTTCAAGCTCACATTAATATTTACACGTGACCGCATAAACGAAAAAACCCACATTCAAACGCACTCACACACAACTAAATGCAACACCGAAAAACCACGTTCTCCCACGCAACCGTAACGCCACCCCCGAACAAGCAATGCCCCACAGCGGACACCGCCGACCACCACCACCGCCAAACAACCCGGAAAAAGCCTCCAAACCACAAAAAAAGCCTGAAAACGGGGAATCGCGGTGGCGGTGATGGGACCCCCCCTCCCCCCCCACCCGCACACACACAAACAGGCACAAACCCATCAACCTTAAGTAACCCCAAAACAGACAACAACCCGAGGTGTAAAGACTCAAACAACAAAGAGCCAACAAAAAAGGCTCCAAACTTCTCGTAACATGCGGCCTACCCTACGCAAACGGACCCATGCACATAGCACACCTAAGAACCTACGTCCCAGGCGACATATACGTCAGATACCAGCGCAAACTCGGACAAGACACCCTCTTCGTATGCGGAAGCGACACCCACGGCACACCCATAACCATCAAAGCCGAAGAACTCGGCCAAACCCCCACCCAAGTCGCAGAAAAATACCACCAACACTACAAAGACATCTTCCC
>JBDRQD010000058.1:0-29391 GCA_043826455.1 Candidatus Bathyarchaeota archaeon | reverse complement strand
CGGCCTGGACATGACCGTGCTCCGGGAGGACGGCACGCGGTTCGTGCCTCACGTGGTGGAGCCCAGCTACGGCCTGGATAGGCTGATGTACGTGGCGCTGGAGGCCAGCTACGAGAGGAAGGAGAAGGAGAAGCGTAACATCTTCCACCTGGACAGGTGTCTGGCGCCCTACCAGGTTGCCGTGTTTCCCTTGGTGACCAAGGACGGGCTGCCCGAGAAGGCCCAGCAGGTAAGGGAAATACTGCTCTCGAAGGGCTTCTGGGTGGTCTACGACGAGGCCGGAAGCATAGGCCGCAGGTACGCCCGGGCCGATGAGATTGGCGTCCCCCTGGCGGTGGCCGTGGACTATGACACCCGGGATAAAGGCGTCCTAACCATCAGGGACAGGGATACGTGGCAGCAGGTGAGCGTCAGCTTGGCTGAGCTCCCCGGGGCGCTAACGGCCTACTACAGGGGCGAGAAGGAGTTCCCTGATCTGGGTCTACCCGTCAATAAAGAGTGACTGCGGCTGTACCTTTCCGGGTAAAATCTTCTGTTATGCCTGTCCGCCGCCGGTTATGGGAGCCATTCTTCCGCCACCCGCCACCTCAATACGCTTGAGGTAGTCGTCTATCAGGGCGTCCATCTTGGACTCCGCCTCCTCATGGGTCTTACCTTCCAGCACCAGGTCCACCTTGATGGTGTGGGGCTTGTTGCGGTCCTCCCCCTCCACTGGGGGCGTGGCGGCGTTCTTTATGTATACATCCGGGTAGTCCTTCTGCATCTGGGTGTAGAGGGGGAAGAAGTCCTTCCACACCATGGTGACGTTGTAGGCCCGGGCCAGGAAAACGCTGGAGGCTCTGCTCTGGATCATGGGGGCCAGGTGGGCGTCGAACATTCCCTTCATCTCGGCGGGGACCCCCGGGAAGGTGCAAATCCGTTTTCCGGCTTCCTCGACGCACATGCCCACGGCGAAGCCCACGGGGTTCTGCAGGGGCTCACTGTTCTCCAGCACCCTGGCCATGCGCTCGCCCCGCTTGAAGGCGGCCTCGTCGGTTATGCCCCTCCTGACGTAGACCTCCCTGATCTTCTGGGCGCCCGCGGCATCTATGACGGTCCCCCTCCCCAAGGCTGCCCCTATGCTGTCCACGGTGAGGTCGTCCTCGCTGGGGCCCAGGCCGCCTGTGAAGATGATGAAGTGGGCGTCCCGTTTCAGGGCGTCGTGGAGGGCCGCGGCTATGGTCTCGGGCTCGTCGCCGATCATGGTGACGCGCCGCAGCTTGGCGCCCAGCTCGGCGACGCGCTGGGCTATCCAGTGGCTGTTGGTGTCCATTATTCTGCCGTACATGAGTTCGTCGCCGGTGGCGATGATCTCCACATTGACAGTGCCCGTGGGCTTCATACAGATTTTCACAGCCGCGGTGGCTTATACGCTTTACCGGTTAAATCTTATATCTCGCCGATCTGTGACGTACCTTGATGCTTATGGAGATCAAGGACTGGACCATCGAGAAGGTGCTCCATATCGGAGCCGAGATGGAGCTGGAGAGCTACACCCTCTACACCGAGACTGCCGCGAAGTCCACATACCCGGGGGCTAAGAAGATGCTCTCCGAGCTGGCCGCAGACGAGAAGCGGCACCGGGAGTACTTCCTCAAAGGGCTCAAGGACCCCAAACACCTGAAGATGAGGACCATCAAGGAGAGCATCCCCGACCTGAAGATCACGGACCAGCTGGTAAAGGTGCCCCTGGACCCCATGGCCGACTACCCCGCCATCCTGGTCTTCGCGGCCCAGCGGGAGAAGGCAACCCACGACTTCTACGTGGAGGTGGCCCGCAGGTTCAAGGGGACGGAGCTGAGCGAGTTCCTCAACAACTTCGCCAAGGAGGAGCTGCGCCACAAATACCTGCTGGAGAAGGAGTACGACGACGTAGTACTCAAGGAGATGTAAGAGACACTACTCTTTACCAATATCCGTTACAGGCGATTCTTCCACTATTTCGCCCTGTTTCTCTATCCAGCAGCCCATGCAGATGACGCCGTATCCAGGGGTGATCACCTTCACATCGCCATATTCAAGCTCTTTTCCGCATATATTACAAGGCGTCAATACCTACCTCAGCTCTCTGAAGACCTTAGTTATGTCATAGATACTTCTCGATGAGCCTGCTCTTCGATATGTTGTTCTCATATGATAACACAGTCAGTGTCTAATCTAACTCATTGGAATGAAAATGGATGTCTGCTTAAACATGGCTTCATGCAGTGTTAGTATGGATCAGCAGTGGCCGAGGAGGTGCTCGGCTTCTCTGCTCCTCTTGAACACTATGTAGTCGTGGTAGCCCAGGGCCTCGGCCTTCGTAAGCCTGCCGTTTGCGGTGTCCACCATCATCTGGAAGATTCTCCGGCCGACGCTGTTGAGGCTCTCCGAGCCGTCCAGGATTGTACCGGCGTTGACGTCCATGTTGTCAGTCATCCTAACATAGGTCTGGGGATTCCCAGTCACCTTGATGACTGGAGCGATGGCGTGGCCCGTGGTGCTGCCCGCGCCGCTGGTGAAGCACACAACCTGGGCCCCGGCGGCCACCATGTGGGTGACGCTGGGCACGTCCCAGCCCGTACCGTCCATGATGTACAGGCCAGGCTTGGAAGGCTTGTCGAACCTGTCCCAGTCATTGAAGAGTACCCCCTGGATGGGTTTGGTGCCCCCCTTGCGCACGGCTCCCAGGCTCTTCTCCTCTATGGTGGTGAGGCCGCCGTCTATGTTGCCCTTGCTCATCCAGCGGCTGTCTACCCCCATGGCTTTTAGCCTGTGCTCCTGGGCCTCAATGATGGTGTAGACGTCCTTGGCCACCCGGTCGTTGACGGCCCGGCGCGCCAGCAGGTGCTGGGTGCCGCTCATCTCCTGGGTCTCCCCGAAGATGACGCTGCCTCCTTCCTCGATGAGTAGATCGGCCGCCACGCCGACGGCCGGGTTGGCGGCCAGTCCGCTGGTGGCGTCGCTGCCCCCGCACTCCACGGCCAGGGTCAACTTGCTCAGGGGGAAGGGCTCACGCCTCAGCTTCGCCGCGTTCTGCGCCATCTCCTGGAGGAGCCTGACGCCCCTCTCATGGGTCTTAAGGGTGCCGCCGAGCTCCTGTATGGTGATGTTGTGTACAGGTTTACCACTTGGCTCTATCTGCTCCATGAGCATCTCCCCGGTGAGGGTCTCGCAGCCTAGGCCGACGATGAGGACGCCCGCCACGTTGGGGTTTAGCGCTGTGCCCACCAGGTTGTGGATCAGCATAGCGTCGGCCCCGCAGCCGTGGGTCTGGGTGATGGCCACGGCGCCAGGCACCTGGTCCGCGATCTTCTTAGCGGGCTCGTAGCTGCAATCAATGGGCGCTATTACCAGAAGGTGGTTCCGTACACCCACTGAGCCGTCGGGCCTCTGGTATCCGAGGAACTCGGTCACACAGTCACCCCCCTGACCTCCTCACCGGAGGTCTTGAGCCTGGCGCTGTCCACGTTGTGGGTGTGAACCCACTCGCCGGCGGGGATCGCCCTGGAGGCGACCCCTATCACCTCACCATACTTGATGATCTCCTCACCCATCTTGATCCTTCTGAGGCTCAGCTTGTGGCCGAAGGCTATGTCGTCCACAGGCTTAGCCTTGAGGATGACCTTGCCCTCAGGGGACAGTATCTCCACCTGCTCCCCTTTCTTCACGTCGCCGGTGGCCGTGGCCACGTTGTCCTTGTCGTCTATCTGTATCGCCTTCTTCATCTAACTCACCAACGTATTCTCGGGTATACAGCTGGTGCCGTCCGGGATGACGGCCACCTTCGACCCGGCTTTGTGGTGGTTCCTCAGTTCCTCCACCACCTCGTCCCACCGCCTGATCCAGGTTACCTGCTCGGCCTCATACCTCATCAAGAAGCTCTTCAACGGGTACTCGCCGAATATGATCATGTGCCTCACCTTGGGTAACCTCTGAGACTTGGGGTTCCAGAGGCTGGCTCCGATGGTCTTGCCGTGCCTGTTGAAGAGCCAGTGGTTGATGTCTCCGTCTGGGCAGTCATTCACCATCACCAGGGTGCCCCCCTCCTTCACCGTGCTGAGGCCGGGCCACAGGCCCAGGTAGGGCTCGTTCTCCCTGTGATAGCTGCCAACCACCACAATGTCTGATTCGGGGCTCTCCGTGGCGTGCAGCCTGATGGCGTCCTTGGATGCCCGGCGCTGGGTCTCCACGAAGTCCCCCGCGTACAGCTCTAGGGGGTCCCTGTTCAGGTTCAGCACCGTGTCGATCTTGTAGTCCAGGCCCGCCAGCCTTGCAGCCTCTTCAGCGTCGTGCCTCATCCTGTTCTGGTCGTTGGCCATGTAGCCGGTGGACGGGTCCGGAGTCCTGCCTGGGCCGAAGCCCCCCACTTCCCCGTGGTTAAACCGTATGGTCTCGATGCCGGCGACGCCGGGGCTGATGAGCTTGCCTCCGCCGCTCATCCCCGTGAGCCTGTGGAAGAGGACGGTGCCGACGCCTATCTTTAGGTCGCAGGACATGACCTCGCTGTTCACCCAGACAGGGCAGCCGTGGCTGGTGTCCCCCAGGTAGTCCAGCATCTCGTAGGGGTTGTGGTTGTAGACCTGGTACCTGCTCACCGTGTCCTCGCCCAGCTTCTTCACAAAGTCTCTTCGACCATAGGTGCCGTGGGTGCCCGGCGCTATGATGAACCTGATGTTGTCCTCCGGGACCCCAGCCTTGTGCAGGGTCTCCAAGATTGTGGGCGTGTACTGCCACGTCTTCGTTGGGCGGGTCATGTCGTCGAAGATGACGACCACCTCCTCGGCCTTCTCGGCCAGTTCGGGTAGCGGCCTCTGGCCTACGGGCTTCAGTATGGCTGCCTTGATCTGCTTCTCAGTCATGGGCTTGGCGCCCTCGCTGGCCACCCTGCACCTGTGGACCTTCCAGTCGTCGGGGAAGGTGAGGGTGAGGGGTTTGTCCTCGTACCAGCAGTGGTGGGGGATATCGACCTTAACCAAAGTGTATCAACAAGACCCATATTGCACGCAGCCATATAATATATGCTCAGAGGCGCGTGAACGGCTTAGGTTTTAACAGGCACTGATAAATAAGGTTATCATCCATGATCCAACCGTGGTAGACAAAGTGACGAAGAAGCACGTCATCGACTATGAGAGGTGGACCGGCGGAGAGATGAAGTACGTCGGCGAGGCCATAGGCTTCACCTACAAGGGGAAGTGGTACTCGCTGCTCTACACCAGGGCCGGGATGTACCGTGGAAACCACATACACAAGGTGGAACAGACCTCCATCCTCATGGATGGTAAAGCCAAGTACGTGTTCAAGGATAAGGGCCGGAACGTGGAGTACCCTCTCACCAAGGGGAAGCCCCTCCACGTGCCCGCGGGCGTGCCCCACATACTGCTGCCGGAGACGGACATACTCACCGTGGAGTGGTGGGAGGGACCCTTCGACGCCGAGGAGTACGACTTCCCCGAGTTCATGAACGAGGTTAGGGAGAGGCTGGAGGCGGCCAAGAAAGCCGACAAGTAGCGGCTGGCCCCGTGGAAACTGTTATAGAAAGGCTGAACCTAACAACTCTCAGAGATGTCAAGTTTTAAACTAGAGGGCGTGCTGCCCGCAGTGGTCACGCCCTTCGACAAACATGAGGAGTTCAACGAGCCCGTGTTCCGGGACCTCGTGGACTGGCTCATAGAGCAGGGTATCACGGGCATAGTGCCCTGCGGCACCACGGGCGAGTTTAGCCTCATGACCCAAGCTGAGAGGGCCCGAGTCATAGAGGTGTGCGTGGACCAGGTGAACGGCAGGGTGCCGGTCATAGCCGGCACCGGGGACACGGCCACCAAGCTGGTCATAGACGCCACCAGGCACGCCCTGGACGTGGGAGCGGACGCCGCCATCATAGTCAACCCCTACTACATGAAGCCCAAGGGCGGTAAGGGCATCTACGACCACTATGTGAGCATAGCCGGCGCCGTGGACATACCCCTCGTCCTGTACAACATACCGGTGGCCACCAACCAGTACATCCCATGGCAGGTAGTCGAAGACTTAGTAGACGAGTGCAGCACGGTCCGCGCCATGAAGGACAGCAGCGGCGACCTCAAGTACCTCATGTCGGTGCTGGAGAAGGTGGGCGATAAGATCGACGTGGTGGTGGGCTGGGACGAGGTGGTCCTGGCAGCCCTGGCAGTGGGCTGCAAGGGCATGATCCTTGCATCAGCCAACGTGGTCGCCCCCTACTGGCTTGACCTCTACAAGAAGTTCAAGGCAGGGAAGCTGGATGAGGCCCGAAAAGTCCAGTGGAGGCTCCAGAAGTTCACCCGCCACATCGTGGCCACGGGCGCCCAGGGCCCCAAGGTGTGCCTCAACTTCATGGGCCACGACGTGGGCCCCACCAGGCGCCCAATAGTACTTGGGGACACGGTGACCTGGGAGCTCAGGGAGGAGTTCCGGGTCGAGTTGGAGAACCTGGGCCTCATACCCAAGAAGCCTGTGGAGTTCAAGCTGCCATCCGGCCCCGTCAAGGAACAGTTCTACAGGGTGGACGTCACCCCCGCTGTCATAGACCAGTTCAAGCTGCGGACAGGTGAGGCCCTAGTGGACCCCGACAGCAACGAGGTGGCCCACATAGACCTGCTGATAGGCCAGGTGGACGGCCCCGTGGGCAAGGCCTACGCGGAGGCGCTAGCCAGGCCCAGCAAGGACCGGGAGGCCCTGCAGGTGATACTGGAGCCCAACATGGCCGTGAAGCCGCCCACCATCATAGTGCCCACGGTGCCCGTCAGGGGTATGAGGGACGCCAGCTTCGTCTACGGGCCGGCCCAGGAGGCCGTGGCCAAGGCCGTGGCCATGTCCGTGGCGGACGGCATACTGCCCGAGACGGATGAGCTGGTGATGATAGCCAACGTCTTCGTCCACCCCTCAGCCTCGCGTCGCAGACGGGTGTACATCAACAACCTGAAGGCCATGAGGCACGCCATCCGGAAGGCCATGGAGGGCAGGCCCACGGCCCGGGAGGCCGCTGAGAACGCGCGGAGCTCCAGGCACCCCTTCCGGGAGAGCCAGTGACCCCTCCCTCAACCTTTTCCTTTATTCATCGACGTCTGAGGCTCTAAGAGGCGCCTTACCTGATTCTAATTGGAATATTTAAAATAGTCAGAGACTAAACATTTCCTCGGAGTACTATGCTTAAAGAGACGGCCAAGATGCTGGCCGAGATAGGACTACCCGAGGGCGACGCCTACGGCCTCCCCTCCTCAAGCACAACCTTCCCCGACGGGGCTAATTACCGCATCGAGATATCTGGCGTGGAGAACCTCTCCGTGCTCAGGGCCCTGGTGGACGAGATGGACAGGCGGGACGTGCCCGTCCACAGGCTCATAAGCACCGTGATGGGGTCAACGCTTCTCAGCGACAGCGAGCTTGAGGAGTTCGCCCAGGTGGCCCACGACGCCGACCTGGAGGTCATCCTCACCCCTGGCCCCAGGGCGCTGTGGGACACGGGGCGCCAAGTGGCCACACCGGAGGGGGGCCTATGCGGCATCAGGTACAGGGGCATGAAGGGTCTCATCGAGGTGGTTGACGATATACGCCACTGCATCGAACTGGGCTTCAAGGGGTTCCTCGTCGTAGGCGAGGGCGGTCTCTACGCTGTAAACGAGCTCAGGAAGCGGGGCATGATACCCAGAGACGTGGTGTTCAAGCTCAGCATCTTCGCGGGCCACGCTAACCCGGCGGGCGCCAAGGTGCTGGAGACGCTGGGGGCCGACACCTTCAACCCCGTGGGCGACCTCACCCTGCCACAGTTGGCAGCCATAAGGCAGGCGGTCAAGATACCCATGGACCTCCACGTCTGGCTCTTCGACGCCTGGGGCGGCTTCAACAGGATATACGAGACCCCGGAGATGGCGCGGGTCTGCTCTCCCTGCTACTTCAAGATAGAGCCGGGGCCCGGCGTCGGCGCCCTCTACAAGCCTTGGGGGGCGGGACTGGAGAAGCTGGCCCGGGACAAGGTGGTGTACGCTGAACGGCTCATAGGGATCGTGGAGGAGAACTGGCCCGAGGCACGGCTCTCAGAGATGGGGGCAGCGGACTTGGCCGTCCCCAAGAGACCCCGGAAGATGTAGCGGACACATCATCCACCTTTTTCGAATCCTTCAATAACCTAGGCGGGATACATCACAGAATGGTGAAGCCGCCTCCCCTCGACCTGTCGCTCCCATACATCACCGCGGGGCTGGAGGGCGTAGGGGGCCGCATCAGGGCGCGCCCGGAGGACTTCGTGGTCGAGGAGGTGGCCCTCTACGAGCCCTCGGGCGTCGGTAGCCACCTGTACGTCAACCTAACCAAGGTGAACCAGACCACCCGTGACGTGCAGCTCCAGCTGGCCGAGCTCTTCAGTCTGAGACCCGAGAACGTGGGCACCGCGGGGCTCAAGGACAAGTACGCCGTGACCACACAGACGTTTAGCGTACTCTTCGAGAGGAACGATGTGCGACCCAGCGACGCCGTGGAGCTCATCGAGGGCAGCATAGACGTCAAGGTAATCTGGGCCAAGTTCCACGGCAACAAGTTCAGGGCGGGCCACCTCATAGGTAACAGGTTCAGGGTAATGATCACTGACATACGTATGCCCATGAGCCGGGCCGTCGAGAACACGAGGAGCATAGCCGAAACGATCCACCTGAAGGGGCTGCCCAACTACTACGGCGAGCAGAGGACCGGGAGAGGCGGCAAGAACGTGCAGGAGGGCTGGGAGATACTTCACGGCCGGAAGACGTTCGCCGACAGGTGGCTAAGGAAGCTCCTGGTCTCGGGGTACCAGAGCTACCTGTGCAACAGGTACCTGGCCGAGAGGGTGAGCCGCGGCCTCTTCGGCAGGCTGCTGATGGGCGACATAGCTAAGAAGCATGACACCGGCGGCATATTCTGGGTGAATGACCCCGAGGCCGAGCAGCCCCGGTACGAGGCCCAGGAGATCAGCTTCACGGCCCCCATGTACGGGTACAAGATGTCCCAGCCGCTGGGGGAGGCGGCCGCCCTCGAGGCCGAGATACTTGAGGAGTCGGAGATGTCCATGGAGACGTTTAGACGCATGAGGGTCACGGGCACCCGGCGGCTGGGCAGGCTGACGCCCAGGATCGAGGTGGCTGAGACGCCCCGGGGAGTCCAGCTCTCGTTCATGCTGCACAAGGGTGGGTTCGCCACCACCCTACTCAGGGAGTTCATGAAGACGGAGCCGGAGGACTAGGGCGAGGGGTGAACCCTAGGATGGGCGACACATCCTAGACGAGTCAGGGGAAAAGAATAATCCCGCGAGGCAGCGTCATATACGCCATGAAAGTTACTCCGGAAGGCTCCATGAGGCTGTACAGGGAGTTCGCGGAGCGCCCCCCCAAGGCGCACAGCGTCCCCGTCAAGCCGGGGAGAGAGAGCCCGTACAGGGTGGGTGGCAGGGACACAGTCGCGCTGGTCAGGTGCAGTGACCGGGGCCGGGGGATATCAGAGGCCATGAGGCTGCTGGGCGGACTCAAGCCCATGGCCAAGGGCGTCGAGGGCGAGACCATCATCAAGCCCAACTGTAATACTGATGACCCGTACCCCCGGGACACCCACCCGGACACTGTTAGGGCCATCGCCAGGGCCCTCATGGACGCGGGCGTCGAGCCGGACAGGATCGTGGTTGGTGACATGTCGGGGAGGGCCCGGGGCCTGCCCACCCGTGCCACCGTGGAGAACCTGGGCATCAAGGCCGCGGCTGAGGATCTGGGGCTTCAGCTGGCCTACTTCGAGGAGGAGCAGTGGGTAAGGGTCAGGCCCCGCGAGGCCGAGTACTGGCCCGGCGGCCTGGTGATCCCGCGGCGCATCTACGAGGCGGAGCGGGTCATCTTCTCGCCCATCCTGAGGAGTCACACCACGGCCACATTCACCTGCGCCATGAAGCTGAGTGTCGGCCTCATAGACGCCCGGAGCCGGGAGTGGCTCCACAACGGGGAGCATCACGTGGGGAAGCTGCTGGACATCAACTCCGCCTACAACGTTGACCTGGTGGTGGCCGACGCCCTGAGGATGAACACGGGCATCGGGACCGATCCTAAAGACGAGGTGGAGCCCGGCGTCATAGTTGCCGGGGGCAACATGGTGGCCTGCGACGCCGTCTGCGCGGCCATCATGAGGCGCCATAACACAGTGAGGGTCTCGGACAGGCCCGTGAAGGAGCATGACCAGTTCCGCCACGCAGTGAGGCTGGGGCTGGGATCACCCCACCTGAGGGGCATGAACCTTAAGACCCTGGACCTGGTGGGCGATGAGGGGTTCTCTCAGCTGGTCACGTACATCGAGGCGGAGCTAGAAGACTAGCTCCCTCCAGCCCCCTTCCCGGGTCTGGTACCGCGCCTTCTCGGGCCACGGGATGGGCGTGTAGACCGCCTGGGTCAGCTTGCCCCTCCAGCGGTGATAGGCGGCGGCCTCGCCCTCCTCCTTGAGGACCCTGGCCAGCTCTCCCGTGCCCAGCCTCTGGCCTGTGATGCCCGAGCCGTCCTGCAGGGCCAGGAAGGTCCAGGCATCACGGAAGTGTTCAGCCATGCCCCAGTCATCAGCATAGAGCGACTTGACATCGTATGGCATAGCCTCGGCCTCCCTGATGGTGAGCTCTGTGGGCTTGAGCCTCTTACCCGGCGGTGCAGCCACGTTGAGGCTGTTCACGGCTATGTTCCGCGTCCTCAGCTCCAGTGCCAGGCACTGGGTGAGGCCCTCTAGGCCGTACTTACTGGGGCAGTAGGCTGTCTCGGCGACGAAGCCGAGCTCAGCGGACCTGCTGCTGACGTTGATGATGGCTCCACCCCCACGCCCAGCCATGATAGGTGCTAGGACCTTGGAGAGGGCGAAGGGTGCCCGTAGGTTCACAGCCATCACTCTATCCCAGTGTGTCAGGGTTGTCTCTTCCAGGGTGAGCCAGGGGCTGGTGGCCGCGTTGTTCACCAGCACATCGACGCCACTGTAGGCGCTCAGGGCCTCGTCGACGACCCTGTTGAGCCCCTCGTCCGTGGCCAGGTCGGCCTCAACCGTGTATGCTTCGCCGCCCGCCTCACGGATCATGGCCTCCGTCTGCCGCAGCTCATCAATTGTTCGGGCCACGGAGACCACCCTTGCACCCTCTGATGCGTAGGCCAGCGCCATGGCTCTGCCGAAGCCCCTGCCGGAGCCCGTCACCACGGCCACCTTGCCCTTGAGCCTGTCAGCCATGGTTTCAGTTATCCGCGTGGGCATAAAAGCCATATTCGCTTCAGGGCTAGATTACACCATGTCTGACGTTCTCAAGGTCCAGAAGCTAGAGGCCAGGCCGGGGGAGACGGTGAAAGGCTATCTAAGCATAGCTGATCGTCCCGCGGGCCGCCACCAGATACCCGTGATGCTCGTCAACGGTGCGGGCAGCGGCCCCACCCTGGTCATCAACGGGGGCGAGCACGGCTCAGAGTACAACGGCCCCGCCGGGATCCTGGAGCTCATGAAGACCCTGGAGCCAGGGGACATCGACGGCCAGGTCATCCTGGTGCCCATGGTGAACACCCTGGCCTTCGAGGCCCGGTGGATGCACGGAAACCCCGTTGACTACAGGGACCTAACAGGCTATTATGTGGAGGAGATACCTCGGGGAGGCTCGGGGCCCCCCAAGATCACATACTATGTCACCACCACCTTGTACAGGGAGGTGCTCTGCCAGGCGGATTACCGGCTGAACCTCCACGGCGGTGACATAGAGGAGGACCTGCTGACGGGCACCATGTACAGGATGACCGGTGACAGGGAGAAGGATGGGCTGAACCTGGACCTTTGCCGCGCCTTCGGGTGGGAGTGGATACGGGAGAGCCTGCCAAGGCCATCCACAAGCACTATGAGGTTCCCCGTGACGGTGGGCACCGAGGCCGGCGGCATGGGCAGGTGCCAGAGCGACATCGTCTCGGAGGTGGTCCGGGGCTGCAGGAACGTGATGATGAGGCTGGGCATGATGGAGGGCGAGCCACTGGTGCCCTCCAGGGCCAAGGTGTTCAACCCGTACCACCTGTACGCTGAGCACGGCGGCTTCTTCATCAGCCACGTCCGGGCGGGGGACATGGTGGAGGAGGGCCAGGAGCTGGGGGTTATCAAGGACCTTTTCGGGGAGACGTTGGAGGAGATCACAGTGCCCACTGATGGTGTGGTGCACATGGTGACGAGTCCGGCCATCTGGCAGGGGGACGTGGTCTACGAGATAGGGAAGGACATCAGGGAGATACACTGAGATGTTTGAGCCACTGAATGTGAAGCCAGGGTCTAAATCCTTCGGCTACGTGACGATAGAGGACAACCTGGCCGTCACCGTCAAGATGCCCTTCGGAGTCGTCAACGGCAACGAGCCCGGCCCCACCCTCATGGTCACCGGCGGACTGTACCCCACGGAGTACTGCGGCGTCGAGGCCGCCTCGAGGCTCTACAGGATGCTTCAGCCGGAGCAGCTGAAGGGTCGATTCATCTCGGTGCCCGTGGTGAACATGTACAGCTTCCAGTGGCGCACAAGGTGGTTTAACCTACGGAGCAGCGGCCTTACCCCCTTCGACGGCAAGAACCTCAACAACGTGTTCCCCGGCAACCCAGAGGGGAGCCTGACCGACAGGATCGCCCACACCCTCTTCACCATGCTCAGGACGTGCGACATGCACGTGGACTTCAGAGGGGGAGACCTCCCAGAGAGCCACCTGGTCCACACTATCCAGCTCCGGGTGGGCGGGCCCATAGACGAGACCACCGGTGAGATGGCCCGGGTCTTCGGCCTGGAGTACGTCCTGCCGGGGACCCCCGAGATCGGGCACACCAGCCCCGGGACCCTCATATTTGAGGCGGTGAGGGCGGGGGTGCCCAGCATCATCAGTGAGGCGGGATTGGGGTACAGGACTCAGCCCCTGGAGAAGTATGTCCAGTGCCACGTGGATGGCACTTTGAACCTCCTGAAGCACTATGGGGTGATGGACGGCGAACCCGTTAAACCCGTGAACCAGCGGTACCTGGACATGGAGTGGGTGGGGGTCTCTGCCCCAAAGGCCGGTGTCTTCTACGCCATCGCTGATCAGGGTGATATCCTAGCCGTGGGCCAGACCATAGGCCGGATCACCGACCTGGACGGCTCGACCCTGGCTGAGGTCACAAGCCCGATCCCCGGCGTCGTCCATACCATGTATCCCCAGCGTCTCGTCTACCCCGGGGACCGGCTATACACCCTGCTCCGCGTTGGGCAGCCAACGGGCTGGTAGCCGCGCATCGTCCCACGTATGGTAGCAGCCACAGGCAAAGCCCCTGCGAAGAAGAAAGGATACCTCCTAAATCCGCGGAAAAGCACTAATTCCATGTAACAACGCATCTAACCTCAGTTAACTAAAAAACATTAAAACTACTCCAAAAAATTCACATTCTACCCAGCTACTGTCAAAACCCCTCCCCCCCCAAAAACAGGAATTCCCAGTGGCTGACGCGCAGCTACTTAACGCCCCCAGCCAAGCCGCCACACCAAACACAACCGCGAATACAAAAAAAGAGGGCTACTTCAGGCTGGTCCTCTGCACCATCTTCATGAGCCAGAAGATCACGAAAGCGATGATCACAAAGTCTATGACCGCACCCACAAAGTGACCCACAGCCAACACAATGGGGCCAAGCGCAAAAGTAGCCTCCTCCCATGCCCCCCCAGGAATAAAGAAGGTGATGAAAGGCATGATGATGTCACTCACCAGAGCCGAGACCAGTTTACTCGTGGCACCGCCCATAATGAAGGCAATAGCCAGCCCAACAACCCCATACTTGCTCAGGAAAGCCGTGAACGCCTCCACGAGGCCCTTAGGCTCAGAGGCCGGCGGCGCAGGCGCAGATGGTTTGGGGGTTACAGCCTCCCGTATCGCCTTAAGCTCCTCAAGCATCTCTCTTTCAAATTCATTCAAAACATGATCACGTGTATCTTCTCCGGAGCCGCCGTTAATAACTATGGAGTATAGCTGAAGGCTATCCTAAACGAGTCGTACATAGTTAAGGCCGTGGTCGTCACCTCCTTCTGCCCCATGAAACCTGAGCCGTCCCACGATGTGACGTAGATGTTCTTCATCCTGTCCAGCGAGCCCACCAGAATGTAGGGGTGCTGGTTCTTCGGGTTGCTGACAACCTGAATCCACCTCTGGTTGTTAGTGCTCCCAGGGTAGACGTTCCAGGAGTTTAAACCAGAAGGAGTCCATAGCCCTGAGGCCCACGTCTTGTAGCTCAAGGCGTTGACCCCGTAGTCACCAGCCACCAACAGGAACGTGGACCCTGTCGGCATCCAGTCCCCGTCGAAGCACCGCTGGCTCGTCGTGTACAGCCTGTTATCCATCAGCCTGGACGAAGCCCAGCTTGCTCCGTTCCACAGGTTAGTGTAAAGGTCCGCGCCCGCGTCTAGGCCCATCAGCATAATGTCATCCGAAGAGGGGTCTGGCTTAAGCACCACCCAGTAAATGTTCTGGCTACCGAAGCTGACGCTGCTTCCGGCGTGCCACGACCCATCATACCACGCGTTGATGATGGACTTCTGTTTCGCCACAGCTGCGAGCAGCTCGCCCGTGCTCTTCTCATACGCGAGGTACCCTACCTCGCGGTCCAAGTTCGTGACCGAGGTCGCCAGTCTATAGAAACTCGTCCAGGCTGAGCCGTCCCAGATCCAGCAGCTGACGTACCCGTCGCTGGTGATCCCCAGCAGGGCCAACTTATTTGAGCCTGGGGTAGGGTCTTGGGCCAGCTTAACCCAGTAGTAGTCTTTCTTTCCGGCGGGGTCATCTATGTACCCCTCATAGATCATGGTTGACCCATCGTAGATCCTGTAGGTGAGGTCCTTGGAGGCGTCCACCCCGTTGTTCTCGTACACGAGCAAAGCTCTGCCCGATGTCTTCTCGTACTCGACGTCGAAGGGCCTGGCCACGTCGTTGGGCCTCGTGGTCCAAGGTTTACCTATGGTCGCGAAGTTCCAGCTGAACCCATCGTACGAGTAGATGTACAGGGTCTCCAGTTCGCTCATCACAACCATCGTCGCCGTGTCGGTCTTTCCGGAGGCCGGGTTAAACACAGTTCTCACAATCCTCACATTCGAGTCCGCCGTGTTTGGCACAAGGTGCTCGTCGCTCCACGAGACGTCGTAGAACCTGTACTTGGGCACCGCGGGCCCTCCTAGCCCTCCGCCGCTGTAGCCCATCAGCGCGTTCGGCGGGATGGATGTGCCTCCGCCGCTGGTGAATATGCCCATCACGTTGTTGGGTCCACTGAGGAAGATGAGGAAAACGCTCAGCTCGTCCCGCAGGCTCTTCTTCTCGAACCTGAAGGTCTGTAGATAGGTGCCCCCTGGTGGGATGTTCAATGCTTGGGAGTACTGAATCAAAGCGACTCCACCATCATATATTACCTCCCCAAGGGCATTGAGGGCCTGAATCTCGATATCCGTGCTCTGAGTCACGATGTCACCATTCTTAAGCTCAAGAGTCAGGTCCACCACACTCTTGCCCACGTAAATGTAGCTGCTTTGGAGGACAATGAAGGGCGTGTCGGATACTGTGATGATCTTTGTGGTCTTCTCCTCCACTACGATATTGAAGTACCACGCCGCCGTCGAGGAGACCATCAACGTGATCACAGCAGCCACTATGATCACGTCTCTGTTAACCTTCAACATGGCCAATAGATGCTTCACCCGGGCAGATATGAAGGTATTCAGGTAACGGATATATACAAAAAATAAACCACTTGTAAACATTGAGATACGAAACGTTAACATCTTAAAAATTTAACATAAACGTGTAAAAAATGGGGTGAACCCTGATTAAACGTTCTTCTTGTGGTAGCAGTACCTCTCCACGAAAAGATCTACACGTCCGCCACCGTGAACCACGAACTCTACAGGCGCCTTAACTCCGTCCGTCAACGCGTAGAACATCGTGGACTCCAGCGTCAGGTCCTCCGGTATGAGAGGCACAAGGGCGTCCGTGAACTCGTCCTTCTGCTCCAGGTACAGCATCCCGCCCCGCCTCACCACCCGCACCTTCTCGATGCCCCTGTATATCTCATAGTTGCCCGCCAGCTCACTCATCCTGTTCTTCACCACGATGGACGGTATCACCTCCGAGGGCTCGCGGCCCATCATGGTGGCGAACACGGACTCCGCTATCTCCTCGTAGGGCAGCTTGGCGCTGTTACCCATCATCACCACCCCTGCCCCCATGTCCGGGATGAAGGCCATGTAGGCCGTGGAGACCAGTATGCTTCCTCCGTGCCCCAGCATATTGTGGCCCAGGAAGCCGGGTGTGACATCCAGGCCGTACCCGTAGCCGTGCAGCCCGTAGTATCCGTCTGGCCGTCTCACGTGGAGCGTGTGGGCTCTCCTGAAACTTTCCTCGCTCATCGGCCCGCCCCCGCTCCTGCCGCCGTCGATCTGCGCCTTCAGGTACTCGGCCATCTCGTTGACGCTGCTGGCGATGCCCCCTGCTGCGGCGATGAAGCTGAACTCTGGGTTGTCCTCCGGGTTCGGGTACGGGAACCTGCTGGGCTCCACCCTGCCGTCTGGCTTCTTCCAGTGGGGTACTATGTGGTCGGGGTCAGCGTTGAACTCCTCGATGTTCATGGTGCTCCTCCTCATGCCGAGGGGGTTCATCACCTTCTCCTTGACGTACCTGTGGAACGGCATCCCCGACTTCTCCTGCACTATATGACCTAGCATCCTCCACGCCGCGTTATGATAGAAGAACCGCTCACCCGGGGGGAACAGCACCTCGCTCTGAGCCCCGTTCACAAGCCTGTAGAAGTCGTCCACGCCGCCCCACGGGATACCCGTGTCCGCTCCAATGCCCCTGTACAGGGCTACTGTGCTGGTGGCCAGGCTGGGCAGACCCAGGCTGTGGGTCAGCAGGTGGTGTACTCTTATGGGGTTTCCGGGCAGCCCAAGCCTGAAGGGGATGTGGTCGCTGACAGGGTCCTCGACGCCGAGCTTGCCCTGCTCCACGAGCTGCATCACCGCGATGGCGACGAAGCTCTTAGTTATGCTGCCGATGCCGTAGAGGGTGTCAGGCGTCGCAGGCAGGCCCTTGTCCGGGTCCCTGGAGCCGAAGCCCTCAGCGTAGACCGTTTCGCAGTCCTTAACCACTGCTAGGCTGAAGCCGGGCATCCTGCCCTCCTGCATGTACCTTGGAACGTTTTCCTCGATCCATTCTCGGGTCACAGAGAAGTCAGTCAAATCCATTCACCATGAATCAACTATTAGAGAAGGAGGTAACCTTAAACATTTTAGGCCTGAGCTAGAGGCCCCAGTTCAATTGGCGAGCCGTGTTCACCGTGGTTTAGAAAAAGAATCCCGACGAGGGATCGATAAACAATGGGTTTTACCTGAAGGCCTTGAGCAGGTCGTTGTCGCTCAGCGTACCCACGATGCCCTTCTGGCCCACGATGAGGATGTGGTCCACTCCGCCGATGGCCATGACCCTTATGGCGTCCGCCACCGTGTCCTCCTCACCCAGCACAATGCACATGTTGGTGCCTGTTAGGCCGCAGGCCTCCATGAACTCCATGGCTTGGGGCGCCTTCATGAGTTCCCCCACCCGCATGTCGCGTATCTCCACGGGGATGCTCTCCAGCAAGTTCTTGCCCAGGACATAGCTCTTCATGGCGAAGAATATGTCTCCGGCCGTCACTAGGCCTTTGACAAGGCCGTCCTTCATGACCACGACCACGTCCTTACCCTTAGCCGCCATCTTCTTTGAGACGGCTGCCAGGTGGTCGTCGGGGTCCACAATCAGAGGCTCTTTCTTCATGAGGTCCTTGATCTTTATCTCAAGATTCATAACAATCAACATCCTAATCGGGAACCAGCATTAAAAAAGGTTCTCGGCTGACCCACAACATTTTATGCCCTGCAGCCGAAGGCTGCACCATGACCAAGGTCAAGGCGACGGTCATCAGCCAGAAGGGCCACTGCGGGGCCGGCCACAAGGTGGGCGACGAGGTGGTCTTCGACTGGGACACCAACGAGATCACAGGCAAGATATGTCTCCACGCCCTCTACTCGGCGCTCCCCAAGATATACGCCGTAGCCCACGGCGGTAACGTGGCCTTCTCGAGGGCCGCGAACGGCACGAGGGTGGCCACCCACGCCTGCCCGGACGGCTGCAACCCTGTGATCCTGGAGATCAAGAGGATAGACTAGCTCTCAGGCTTAGCCTTCTCCTTCACCAAGAACGCCAGCAGACCAACATCCACCACCCCTAGGACCAGGTTAAGTAGTAGAGGCAGGTGGAACCCGAAGTTGTCGTAGATGATGCCCCCGATGATAGGCGCGGGCAGCGCCACCAGGCCCCTGAAGGTGTTGTAGCCGCCTATGGACTTGCCCCGCTCCTCCGGGTCCGTGTTCCTGGCGATCCACGCCTGCTCCGCTGGGCTCCACAGGGCCGCGCTTACGCCCATTATGAAGTTGGCCGCCAGCGCTACAGCGAAGCTCTGGTTCCATAGCATCAATGCAATGAGGCAGCAGGACAGGGACTGGGATACGGCCAGGTACTTCACGTAGCCAACCCTGTCCACGTAGCGGCCCAGGACGACCTGGAACACGGCCTGGACGCCGAAGCTCAGAGAGCTGAGGATGCCAAGCATGTAGGGGCTGTACCCGAAGCTCTTGACGAGCATACCGTTTATCAGCCTCCATCCCAGGCTGAAAGCGAACAAGTCCACCGACATGGCAGCGTAGAAGCCCCACAGGTACCTGGGCGGCCTGAAGGTGTCCACGAAGGATTCGAAAGCCTCCGTGAGGGTGAAGCCAGACTTTCTCCGGGTGTGGGTCTCAGAGATCAGGAAGACGGTCACAGCTAGAGCCGAGACAGCTAAAATAGTTGAGACAACGAAGACCGTGGAGTAGCCGTAGGTCTCGGCCAGGTACCCCGCGCTGAGGGTGCCCACCAGGCCCATCCCCATGTAGCAGCTGCCCATCACGCTGTACACTAGCCCCATCTCGTAGCCCTTAGCTGACTCGGCCACCAGGGAACTGTAGACGGGGTACAGGGCAACACTGAACCCAATCAGGGTCATGCCCAGGGCCAGGAGCTCCCAGGACCGGGCTAACAGGAAACATACGCCGGCTGCCAGTATCAGGGCCTCTCTTAAGATCAGGAACTTTTTCCTGCCGTAGACGTCGGAGGCTGCGCCGAAGACCGGCTGGACCACGGTCTTGGCCAGGTCCATGAGGCTCTCCAGGGCCCCGATGCTACCCATGGGGACGCCCAGGCTCAGGGCGAAGGGTTGCCAGATCACGTGACGCAGATTATCTCTACACCCTCGGATAGCCGCGGACAGGGCGAGGTATAGTATCTGCTTCTCCTTGCGGATGGTCTGGATTAAGGCCAAATCGGTTCAATGCCCCTCGTAACGGGGAACCCCACTTTTAACTCTATCTGAACAGTATAGAGGTTTTCGGGAAACTAGACATCCGTTACATTCTCCGATGTGAATAAACGTAGACACCTTACAGCGTCCTCCAACCATAGAGACCCAGCCTACTGCCGCAACAAGACCCGACAATTGAAAATGACGTATTAACACGCGGAATCACCTCACCGAGAAAAAGCATGAAGCATAAGATGGAATTTTTTTCCGCCTTATCCCGCGCCCGCCGGGATAAGGGACCCGGATGTGCCGATTAGGCTGTTATCTTAACAGCCGAATATAGGTGTTTGAGGCCTGTGTGTATGCCGCGGCACCCACTTAGGGATATAACCATTGACAGGGGCTACATATCAGGGTTCCAGAAATGGTCGACTACTGTAAGCGGTGCAGTGAACCAATACGGTTCTTCAGAGGCTACCTCAGGGACGTGGGCGAGATATGCTACACGTGCTACCTGGAGTACCTCATGGCCCATAAGGAGCCCGACAAGATGCTGGTCAAAGCTACTTCTTAACCCAGACTCCTACCCTTGTCTCAGTCATCCCCACGTCCACGTCCCTGTAGTAGTAGGGGGGCTGCCTGTAGGTGGCCGCCGAAGCCACTTCACCCAACGGGTTGAAGGCGATGACGTTGAGGCTGGCCTGTTCCACCATCTCATGGACCTCCTTCATGGCCTCCACGCAGGCCTCAAGGGGGCTCATCCCCGTCTTCATGTAGGCAACCACGACCCTGGCCGTACCATTCCTGATGGCCAGCTCTCCGCGGCCGGTGCAGCAGGCTGCACCGTACCTGTTGTCACAGTAGTTGCCGGCCCCGATGATGGGGCTGTCCCCAACCCTGCCTGGAAGCTTAAAGTAGGTGCCACTAGTCGTGACCCCTGTAGCCATGTCCCCGTGGCTGTCCAGGGCCATCACGTCCACCGTGCCCAGCATGTGGTCCCTGAGCCGCTCATACCATCCCCTTGTGTCGAAGTTGACCTCATCATCTCTTAGGTAGCTGATGTCCTCATCGTACTCTGGCCCCAGCTCCTTCAGATTACCATCCTTGAAGGCTTCGTAGAACCTCCTGCTGTAGTCTGTCAGGAGCTCGGTGCGTCTTAGGCCCATCTGCTCCGCAAAAAGCTCCGCCCCGGGCCCCACCAACAGGACGTGAGGCGTCTCCTCCATCACCTTCCGGGCCAGGCTTATGACGTGGAGGTACCCCTCCACGTGGGCCACGGCCCCCGCAGCCAGAGTGCGCCCATCCATTATTGAGGCATCCAAGGCCACCTTTCCGAGGAGGTTGGGTATGCCGCCTAGGCCCACACCGTGGTCGTCTGGGTTGAGCTCCACCGCCTTACAGGTATCCTCAACGGCGTCCAGGGCGCGCCCCCTGTTCCTGAGAATATCTGCGCCGACGTGAAGGAAGTTCTTGGCGCTGTCAGAGCCAACGATGAATGATTTGACCATGGCTAAGTGTTTCGGCCACATTATTTCAATTATACTAGGTGTTTTAAACGGGTGGAAGGATATCATGGGGACTCGCATGGTCTCAGAGAAGGACATAGCCGAGTTCGGCGACCTGTGGGCGCTCATGTACTGCGTCTTCGCCAGGGAAATGGTGGACAGCTTCGGCAAGGAGGGTAAGAAGGCCCTCATAAGGGCGGTCAAGGCCTACGGGGCCGCACGGGGCGAGCGCCTGAGGGTGCGCCACCAGGAGCAGGGGCTGCCAGTAAACCTGCGCAGCCTCTTCGAGCACTACGACCTGCCGGGCCACCCTGATACCAATAAGAAACGCACCCACTTCACAGATGACAAGCTGGTGAGCTACACATACCTCTGCCCCTACGAGCGGCTGTGGAGGAGCCGGGACTGCAACGACGTCGGGCTGGTCTACTGCCAGTACTTCCACCACGCCTTCTGGCAGACCTACAGGCCGGACATCGACGTACAGATACCGGAGATTCTCACCAAGGACGACCCCCACTGCCTGTTCGTCGTCACCCAGCCAAAGGACGATGTCTGAGGCGCCCTTTTGTGAACCTACCTTTTTCTGTGAATCACGTGCTGGTTGATGGCCCCATAGATGAAAAATAATTACATAAACTCAATATATGCAGGGCTCAGAGACTAATAGTTGGTGAGCGGTTGTCAAAGACCGATGAGGAGAAGCTGGAGGAGGTAGTGGCCCGGCTGAACAAGCTCGCCAAGAAGCATCGCGAGATAGATGCCAGGATGAAGAAGCTGGAAGAGAGCCTCAGCGAGAAGAAGGAATAGATGTTTTATTGACGCTTTTAGATGTATAGGTGGTTTATGCATTGAGTAAAATGAATGCTTGTTGCATGGATTTGTTAACTTTTTCATCTGTATACCATTAACATACCGAAATTATCTTACCGTATACTCATGATTAAACAGATGATGGTGGCATAGACTGATAATATAGATCAGAGAACTATATCAAAAATGAATGCTAAGCTGGACGGCGACAAGCTGCTACGCATAATCACCCTCATGATACAGGCCATAGAGGAGAACAGGCGAATCCTCAAGGACATAAACGACAGCATAGACACCCTAGGAAAGAGGAACACAGAGTCCCTTGAGGAACAGTACAGGAAGCTGAGCTACCTGAGCTGAACCCATAAAAACCAGAAGCCCCAGTATCATGGCGATGACCCAGGCACCGGACCTCACCCCCGAGACCAAGCGGGCCCTGTACAGGCACCTGATCAAGAGGTTTCCGAGGCTCACCGTGAAGATTCTACTAGGGTTCAACCCTGACGGCATGGACCGCATGACCATACTGCTGGGCCGGGGAACGGACTACGATTACAGGCTCCTCAGGGACCCCCAGTTCAGAGAACGGGAGCTGGACAGGCACCTTGATGAGGCTGAGGTGACCCGTGGCTAGATGGGTTTCCTGGCGACAATGAGCTCAACTCGGGAGTAGTGGCCAAGGCCGTTCACCCTGATCTTCTCCCTGTACCTACCCCAAGCGTCCTCGAAGCTCCTGGCGCTCCGCCCAAACAGGCGCGGGACGTTCTCGGCGGCGAACTCGATCTCCGTCCGGGCCTGGTCCAGGGTGAGCTTCTTACCCGTCTTGAACGCCTTCCGGGACTGGACCACTAGGCCCCTGGACTCGGCGATCCTCGTGTACTCGGCCTCCTTCAGCCAGGTGGCGTCACAGATGTAGCTGAACACCTCAATCTCCAGGGCCTGGGCGGGCGTCTCAGCCATGTCGGCGGGCATCACCGTGAAGCTGAAGGTGCCCCCGGGCTTGATGACCCTGTGAACCTCCCTGAAGGTGTCCTCCACGCCCTTCCTGCCCCTCGTCATGTGTATGTCCTCCAGGCCCAGGAAGTTGATGGCGTGGTCGAAGTGGTTTGCGGGGAAATCCATCCTGGTTGCGTCCATGTTAACGAAGGTGACCCTGTCAGCCACCCCGCTCTTATCGACGACTATTTTGGCTGCGTCGAACCTACCGATGTCTATGGCCGTGATCCGGGACTTGGGCCTTATCCTGGCCAGGGCTGCCGAGAAGTACCCTGAGCCCGTGGCTACGTCCAGTATGTTCCCCTGGCTGAAGGGCAGGGACTCGGCCACCTTCTCCCGCAGTCCGCCCAGGGTGGAGAAGTAGGTGGGGTACTCCCGGTCTGTAACATATATCTCGGCCACGGCTGTCACTTGATAGAAATTTAGACTATGCTCGTAAAATCTTTACGAGTCAGAGGCTGGCGACATCGGTGATGCGGCTCCGTATCTCGATGGCCCTGGCCTCGAATATTCGCCCGAACTCGGTGGCCTCGTTCCTGTTGAGGGGCTTGTCGTCGCTGGCCTTGAACTCAAGCCACGCGTTGTAGGCCCTGGTGTATATGCGGCCGAACATGGCACTGGGGACGCTGTCGATCAGGCCATTGTGCTTGAACTGACTGAATATGCGGTAGTTGCTGGACAGCTTGTCCTCCCCCAACTCGTCGTCGATGACCTTCTCAAGTATCCCCCGTAAGGCAGGCTCCATAAGCACTCAACCACAATAGAGCGCTCATCCATTTAAAACCGTTATTCGAGCTGAGAAAACAATTTCAATGGAGGGCGCCATCAATCCATGTCTGAGCGCCATGAAGCCGGTGGCCGAGTCCCGTGGAGTCCAGCTGTTCTGCCCAGATGGTGGCATGTACAGCTTCTTCAACAGCCCGTACCCCATGCACCGCGCCCAGACGGGTGTAGACATATACTCAGGGGCGGGCTTCGGCGAGGCTGCGCCGTCCCCCGTGGAGGGTGAGGTCGCCCTGGTCAGGAGGGTGAGGGCGCCGAGGGGGCGGGGCTTCAAGGACTCCGGGTACGATGTGGTGACCTTGGTGAAGCCGTCATCGAACCCCGGTATGGCCCTGAAGATACTCCACGTGGACACCTTCCTCGAGGTGGGCAGCAGAATCCGACTGGGCGAGGAGCTGGGCACACTGCTCAGATCAGGCTACTATGGCTGGAACACGTCAGCCCACGTCCACGTGGAGGTGAGGAGCCCCCACGACTCTCTGAGGGCCCGCGGAGGGTTCGAGGTGGCACGGGTCCAGCCTTTGACCGCGGAACCCCAGCCTAAGATCGGGGGAATCGTCGAGGCGACTCAGCCTGAGTACACCATGATCAGGCTTGAGGGGGCGTCTAACGGCTTGGTGGGGGAGGTGGACGGCGTCGCGGGGGTCCTGGACGGAGGCATACCCTACTACGGATGGGTGGGCCTCCACCTGGATGAGCCTAAGCAGGGAGAGATCAAACTTATGGGGGTCAAGATAGGTGAGGCTGACTCACTACACACTGGCTCGTGTGTGGGCCCGTGCGGCGGCTTCAGCTTCACACTGGAAAACACGCAGTTGCTGGGCCTCTCCCTCTACCTGACGCCGGTCCCTAAGCCTCTGGTTAAGGCCATACCCCGAGTCAGGAGAGGCCTAAAGGTGGATGTTGGGGACTGGGTTGAGGTGAACCTGAGCCCCGGCTAGGGGTAGGTTCTCTCAGGCGACCCCATGTCCAGGGCCTTGAACCTGGGGATGAACTCGCAGAGCCAGTCAACCACCCGGCCCATGAGCTCCTCGGCGAAAACAGGCGTTATCATGGAGTAGTCCCTCGTCGTCTGAGCCTCATCCGGGTGGGTTTCCGTCATGCTGCCCGTGTCGGTCACGTCGATGACCCTCAGCGGTATCCTGATGACGCCGCCCCTGAACCTGGCCAGCCCCGCCCTCATGATCTGTATCTCCTCGTCCACCTGCCTGGTCTCGGTCACCACAGCCTTACCCATCCTCACAGCCTCCGGCCTGGACGCCAGGGTGAGGGCCGTCTCGGCGTACCCGGCGTGCTGCTCCGCGGGGTGCCCGAATATCTTCTCGGAGGCCAGCACCTCCCACCAGTGGCTCACAGCGCAGAGCATTCCGTACCTGTCCCTGGCCTCCTTGGCCGCCTCCGTGATGGCCCCCGCGTTGCCCCCGTGGCCGTTCACGAAGAGAACCTTCTGGACGCCGTTCCTGTGAAGACTCTCAAGGATCTCTAGGATGACCGTCTTGTAGGTGTCGAAGCTCATGGTGAGCACTCCGGGGAACTCCTTGTGGTGGCCCGAGACACCGTAGCACAGCGTCGGTAGTACCAGGGCCCCAGACTTCTGGCCCACCCTACGGGCTATCTCGTTAGCCTGGAGCCAGTCGGCGCCCACGCCAACGTGGTGGCCGTGCTGCTCCACGCTGCCCGTGGGGAACACTACGAACTTGTCCTTCTGCAGCCGATCCTCTACCTCGGCCCACGTCAGGTTACTGTAATCAGTCAAATCAGCACCGGAGGATACTTGACGTGCGACGATTTAGAACCTGCGCCCTGTGGGTTTAAATCCCTACGTGCGGGATAGGAGTCAGTGAGTAGTATGCAGGCAATATACTACGTTCTGATAGGCGTCGTGTTAGCCCTCCTGTGGGAACTCGTAAACATCTACAATAGGCTGGTGAAGTACAGGAACGCGGCCGACGCCAACATGGGGCAGATCAAGGTGGCCCTGAAGAAGCGGCTGGACATGGTGGAGCAGCTCCTGGGCGCCGTCAAGGGCTACGTGAAGCACGAACGGGAGATATTCGAGAGCATAGCCAGGCTCAGGGCCGGCGTCGGAGACGCGGGGGCCAGCGGCCTCAACGACATCGATAGGAAGAGCCGGGAGATAGTGAACAACTTGCTGGCCGTGGCCGAGGCGTACCCTGACCTGAAGGCAAGCGAGAACGTGGCCAAGCTCATGGAGGCCATCGTGAACGTGGAGGACGAGATCGCCCGCCACAGGTACACATACAACAACGTGGTGCAGGAATTCAACACCATGATCGATGTCTTCCCCAGCAACCTGATAGCTGGAGCCATGAAGGCAGCCAAGCTGGGCTACCTGGAGTTCGAGGAGGCCATACAGAAGCCGCCGGACGTCTCGGTGAACCCAGATGGCTGAGACACAGCAGCTGACCAGGTTCCTCGCGCTGGCGCTGGGCCTAGCCGTCCTGGGCCTCGTGCTGCCCCAGATACTCTCAGGGGTCTTCACAGAGGAGGCCTACGTGAAGGAGTACGTGGCCACCCTGTACCCCAACGGCACCCTGGCTGAGGACTTCACCTATACCCTCAACGTTGGGGGCAAGCGTTTCCTGTACAGGAACTGGGATGCCCCGCTGGTAATGTCTAGCATTAACAGCGCTCACGTCAGGTTGATCACTGTCAAGAACCCTCCGGGCACATCGGCTTACTTGAAGGATAACAGGGGCATCGTGCACATGTTGAACGGGGCACCTTCCGGTGGCTCAGAAATCTACACAATTGATTCGCTGGCGTATGACAACGAGGCTGGGGCCTTCAACCCAAACTACTACAGCCCCGGGACATACACCGTAACATATGTTTACAGTGTGCACCCACCTATCGAGCAGGACCTCAATGACTGGCACCTCAACCTGAAGCTGGCCAGCGAGCACCTGCCCTACAAGTCCGTCAAGATCGTGCTCATGGAGCCGGGGTATGTAGAGAAGCTGTACCCGCACCCACCCACCCTCAAAAGGACTGACTACGCGGACAGAGTGGTCCTGGAGGGGGCGGCGGCCGAGAACGAGCTCCTGGAGGTGGAGATACTCATGAAGGGCACCAACACGTTCCAGGGCTTCGAGAGCTACGTGGCCGACGTGAGGGCCAAGACGGAGAACGCCAACATGGGGTACAGCCTCCAGTACTACGCGGCCTCCGCCGTCATGTGGATCAACAGGCTTGCCGGCTTCGCGTTCCCCGCCCTATTCTACGTGCTATACAAACGGTTCGGGGAAGAGAAGGACTTCACCGTGCCCACCTACCTGAGCACCCCACCTAACCCCGACAGAAAACCCTGGCTGGTGAACCTCATATTCAAGAACGACGCCAGAGACTTCGACGATGATGGCCTATACGCCACACTCCTTGACCTCCACGAGAGAAAGAAGATCAGTATCACCATGACAGGCGAGGAGGACCTGGTCATCGACCTTCTGGATGACGGCGGCCTAGACAAGTACGAGAAAAAGGTGATGGGCTTCCTCAGAAGCCTCTCCGTAAACAACAAAGTGAACACGGAGCACATGAGGGGCCTGGCGAAGGCGGTCGGTAAGGACGACGCCATCGCCCTCAAGGTGGCGAGGCTGCAGAGAGATTACAACGACATCACGTCAGGGGCCGACAAGAGCCTCTCGGACGCCTTCACCTATAATGGCAGGCCGAGGATACTGCCCATGGTGGTCCTATCCGTCCTCCTATTCTTCGTGCCCGTCGTCATGCTCATAGGTAACCCCAACGTCCACAGCTTCCTATTCGCGGCCATGGGCCTCGCCGTAATCCCCTTCACACAGTCCATCATAGCCTTGGTCTTCCCTAGCACCCTCTTCGGCCGGTGGAAGGAGGACGCCTACAAGGAGAAGCTGGAGTGGGACGCCTTCAGGAGTCACCTGAGCGACTTCAGCCAGCTCCAGCGCTACGGCACCGAGGACCTCCACATGTGGGGTATTTGGCTCATCTACGGAACGAGCCTGGGCGTCGGCAAGAAGGTGGCCGAGGCCATGCAGGACCTGAAGATACCCTACGTGCCCGCCGCATTCGCGCCTGTAATGTTCTACATGTTCCGCCCAATAACTACAGCCGCCATCCCCAGCAGGGGAGGCGGAGGCGGCAGGGGAGGCGGAGGCGGCGGAGGCGGGTTCGGAGGGGGAGGCGGGTTCGGAGGCGGAGGAGGAGGCGTCCGGTAGCCTAGTCCTCCTCATCCTCAAGATACTTTTTCACGGTCTTCAAGGCGTTGAGGAACTGGCCTCCGCGGCCCGTTATCACGTACATGGTGTTGCCGCCGTACTCGTCCTCTTCCAGAAGCTTCCGGTGGACCAGGTACTCCACGGCCTCCTTGGCCCTGTCCACGGGCAGGTTGGCCCCGTAGCTGATCCTGGTAATCCCGGTGGCGCCGCGTCTCCTGACAGTCTCCAAGATGTCCTGGTAGATGTCGTAGCGGGTCCTTCTCTCCATGACGCAGCCCTCAGAGAGGTGGTTCGGGCAGTTTTTCAGTCTTTTGTGGAGCAGACCTGAGCCTCACGGAGGGGTCCGAGCGCAGGGACTCGGTGTAGATGATCTCGTCCACATCGCATCCGTTCTCTATGCGCACTTTTCTGCCATAGACGCTCCGGGCTCTGCATCCGCTCCGCAGCTGCACGTCGTCGCCGTACACGTCCTCCACCCGGGCCCTGTCATTGATGATGATGACTTCTCCCACGAGGGGACCCTCCACTTCGCCGCGTTTAGCGATCTCGATCCGGACCGCTTTCGCCCCGCGCCTGGTTCTCAGGACGGTGGTCTCAATGTACTTCCTCGCCCTCAGGGTGTACGCCTCGATCTTGCCTCCGACCCTGACCTCCCCAGCCTCAATATCTCCGCCGACAGACACCTTACCCCCCACCTTCAGGCGCTCCTCCAGGGTGAGGCCGCCGTCCACCTTCAAGGTGCCCCCCACCTCAATCTCCTGTCCTCTGCCGTCTCCATCGATCTTAACTGTCCCCCCCACCTGGATTCGGTCGAAGGTGAGGTCCCCGTCGCTCTTCAGGGAGCCGCCGACCTGGATGTCCCGCCCCTTCCCGCCCGCCAGTTTGACCATCCCACCCACGTCGATCTCCCCGAACTCCAGGGGCTCGCTGGACTTGAGAGTACCCCCCACATCAATGGTTCTCTCAACGACGCCGCCGGAGAGTACCACCGTCCCGCCCACGTCTATGCTTTGTATGCTCACCGTGTCCTCGGCCTTGAAGGTGCCTCCCACGTCCACATCCTCGGCCTCCACGGGGCCCACACCCTTGAAGGTCCCGCCGACCTTGACGGTCTTGGACTTGCTGGAGCCCTCTACCGTGGCGGAGCCCCCCACGTCAATGTAGTCTATCTCGGCGTTGTTGCGGACCCTGAGGCTTCCGCCCACGTGTACCCTGTTGGACTTGACGTCCTTGTGGGCCTCCAGGGAGCCCCCGATGTTAACATTTTCGGAGCTGACGTTGCCTGACGCCACGAGTTTCCTTGAGACGCGCAGAGTCTTGGCCTCGATGTCTCCGCCGACCTCCAGGCTGCCCCTCTTCACATCCACGAAGCCGGCTCTGAGGCTTCCTCTCACATTGACGTCGCCTGAAGCAGACACGATTTCAAGGGCCTCCAGGTCTCCCAGGAACTCGCAGTAGCCCCTGCAGTGGACTCTGCCCTCCACCTTGATGCCTTCCGGGCCTGAGGCCTCAACGGCGCCGTCGTCCACCACCAGGTCGCCCTTGACCGTGTCGAGCTTCATGGTTCTCCTGTTCACGTAGACTTCGCCCAAATCATTCACTTGAGCTTACACATGTCTGGGGGTTTTTAAAGGTAAAACACGTGGCATACTCACAAATTGTGACCACAG
>JBDRQD010000057.1:0-94461 GCA_043826455.1 Candidatus Bathyarchaeota archaeon | reverse complement strand
TAGACCAGACCTGTGGCTGACAGCGGCTGACTGGCTCTACGTTTGAGGGCTACGTGGCGCAACCAGGCTTCGATGATGCGGAAGCCTTCTGCTCCTACTCGTTTCTTCATCTGGGTGAAGTGGGCCTCTGTTGGGACGGTGTCGTTGTAGCCGCAGGCTTCTCGTAGACTTTGTTCTCTTCGTAGGCGTTTGACGAGGTCTTTGATGTAGGGTATTTGGAGGAGTTGTCATAACATCAATGCTTTGAGGTCAGACTCGGGGTTGTATTGGACGGGTCTCCCTGGGCCGTGTTGGTGTAGCCTAGTCCAGAGGGGGGGTTGGATAGGGGTTAAATCCAGGTTCTCGAATAATTGTTTGGGAGAACCAGTCTCCTTCATCCTGTACCCATGATGTCAAGGAGTGGTCTCCCAATTAACCTGAATTATTTAATCAGCCCGCGCGCTTTATTTCTTTGAATGATAGTATTGTTTAATTTAATCGAGCTTGACTGCTCTTGAATTACAATAGTCATATTATTTGATCTCACCCTGTAAATATTTTTAATAGTAACCATTATGTGAAAAATGTGAGATGTTATCCCTACAAGATGCTTGGATAAAAGCCGCTGTCGAGCACAGGACTCTGACGATTAAATACTATTCTGAACGCACAAAAGGCAAGTACACCATGCGTGAAGTTGAGCCCGATTACTATGGCTATGATGTAAATAGGAAAAATCACGGTCTATGGGGCTTATGTAGGCTACGAGGTGATGTAAGGTGCTTCAAGGAAGACTCAGTTCTTGAATGGGGTTACACCGGCAATCTCTTCACTCCAAATCCCATAGGAAGGTGGAGAGAGTTAGTGCTTATCTATAAAAAGAAAAAACTCGACAAAGCAAGCTGGTAATATCAAACTACTATTTTTTTATGTAGAGCATCTATCTTTTCGATTATTTCCTCAAAATGAGGAAATTTCAGTCCTCTACCATACGCAATCTCCGTGAACCTTGCCCACATCTCAGGATTTTTCCTTATCCGCTCGTCGTCGCAGTCAAGTTCTTTGTTTATCTCATCCCAAATGCTCTCATAGACATCTTTTGTCAAAGCGTTCTCCAACTCTTCCTCTAAATTATAGTCGTTGTATGCCCAGTTATCGAAAATCTTCTGAGCAGGGAGAGTTTTTTCTTTACTATTCAATAGATTTAGTATCCTCTTGTTCTGCATCTCACTTCCCCGGTCTTTGTCAAAAAGAAGATAGTTGGGAATATTCAGACCGTCAAAGATAATCTTCGAGTTAATCGTCCCTCCCTTACCACCGGTAGTTAAGATAGCTATCGAGTGTTTATTCCAGTCCTTCTTTGTTAACTCCTGTAGCTTCCAAAGGACTCCGAAATCTGATTGTCCCTCGACGATTACGATGAAATCGGCAAAGAAGCCTTCATTCATAATCGTGTTCATCACGGGTATTGAACGAACTCTGAAATTGGCTACAGGATCACGGTACGTACGTCCTTCGCAAATCTCATTGAACCTTTTCCCGGCCTGATCTATGGTGAATGAATCAATATTTGTAAAAGGAGCACCCTCTTCTTGTTTTATTTTCCGACAAAGTCTCAGGTCGTCAAAACGCTCCAATCCGATAAAGAATGGGGAATGTGTTGTGTAGATAACTTGTGTACTAGATTGTCCGACATCTCGTTCTTGTTTTGCTAACCTGAGTAGAATATCCGAAAAATACCTGCATCGTGCTGGATGTAAGTAGAGTTCAGGTTCTTCAATGGCTAATATTGTATCTATACGAATCGGGGGATGGTCTTCCTCGGCGTTTTTATCCGTAATTTTCGCCTTAATCAATGTCAAATACTCTAAAAGTGTAAGAATGATTGCTCTTTGGAGCCCATGTCCTTTATGTGTAACATCGGCTTCATAGTTATCTTCAAATACCGTACGAGATACGGAAGGAAGATTGATCTCGGGGGGCATGGGTTCATTCCAATTTAGACGTATTTCTGATCCTGGAGAATATCTGTTAAGAACTGTTGAAATATCGTGTGAAAGACTATCGAGTTCACCTAAATTTTCCGGGCTATATTTATCTATTATTTGCTGAGTAACAGTTGCTTTGAATTTTTGTAGATCTTCTCTTTGTTCTATTTTTTCGAGAACTATTATATCTAGTAACTGGTCAATTGCACTTCTATTACCCTGTGTTTCTTCCTCGGCTTCTTTAACAGCTGGTAGGAATATCAATTTCGTGAATTTGTCAAGAATCCCGGCTCCGACGTTTCTTGCTCCAAAAAATGTTCCTTTTGTTGGCACTACTTCCATTTTTTCAGGATGTTCGGCCTCATATCCATTCATCAACTCCTCTACAACCCGTTCACTTGAAGCTTTTCCAGAGAGACCTGGTAGCGTACCTTTCTCTACAAGTTTTGTAAAGGCCTCTCTTTTTACCATCGCTCCAACAGAATTACGTATCTCCGAGAACTCAGGAATCTGTTTAGTATACGAATAATATTCCTCAATTGGTTTAAAAGTATCTTCGTTCCATCTTATTATTTTTTTTACAATTAGTTTTTCTTCCTGAATATATGTTCCAAATTCTTCGATCTCATTTGGTGTAAAATCTTTAAATTCGATAGTAATCTCAATTGGCACTTCAGTCTTTCCGTTATAAAAATCTTGGATCGTTGTATTAGCATTAGGTGTATAAAAATTATTTATTGCCTGAAGTATAGACGATTTCCCACTATTGTTTCTTCCTATAAATATCACTATATGATTAAAAAAAATCTCAATATCTTTTAATGAACGGTAATTTTTTATTGCGATCTTTTCGATTTTCATCTTGGACTAAAAGATGACTTACTATTTTTTAAATTTTCTGAAATATATGAATCATTATCATGAAAAAAAATTCTCTTTCAGCATCTTCTCGAACTTGAAAAGCTTCATATTTTTGTAGCAATTCGAAACAATAGTTACTCAGTTTTTACGGAGTCCTCCCACAAAGCTTCCAACACAGTTCTAATTTTCCTTTAGTCCTTAGCTGCACGGCACGCGATATGCTTCGCTGAGAAGATGCTTGATTTATCATTACCCGATCGTATCTTTACCGTAAAAGGGCAAAGACAATAATCGTATTTCATTAAAGAATATATTATCCTATTTGTTTTTGATGATGAGGTAAAGGAACATATCAAGCGCTCTAGCCTTTAATCCCTTTGAAAACCCCCGGGCTTTGCGAAAAAAGATAATTGACAATGTAAAGCTCAAGCCAAAAATTAGGTTCGACGGTAATGGATTCATTTGTGTGCTCATCAACTCTCGTTGCCCTGTAGGCTGCAAACATTGTATGTTCTTTTCGAACATGTCCGAGGGCAGGAACTCGACTAACACGATGACCGAGTCTAGGCTTTCTAGCTTGATGAAGCTCGTTCGTGACTCCAATACCGGCTATTTTTTGGTGTCCGGAGGCGGAGAGGGTTTTCTTGAACCGGAATTAATGTACCGGATCATAGAGGAGACGAACGCCGATATTACATGGATGGTTACTGGTGCTCATTGGGCAAGGGATAAGGAATCAGCAAGGGAAATAGTCCGTAAGATGTATGATGCATTCCAAAGAGGTAAACACAAAGAATATGGCAGAAAAATCTATGTCAGGGTAAGCCTCGACACCCATCATGTAGAAAAAATTGCTCTGCCTAATCAGAACCCACTGCAGTATGTTATTGATCTCATTAGAATATTTGAAACCGAATACGCAAATGAGGATGGTTTTCTTCTGATGTTTCACTCGCTAGAAGGTGAAGAAGCTCTGGTGGACGACCTATGTAAGGCGATTTCAGGGGAGAAGCTAACCCGTTACGATCCATTGCATGACAAGGTAAAGCTTACCGAATACGCCTTCACTGTCAAGTTAGAATCCGGTTATGAGTTTGAGGTCACGTTTGCTAAGCTTCTCTTATCGGATTTGGCAGCTAACTTACGTGACAAAGAAACTCTGAAGAAGAGAATCGAGGTGTTTGAGGAGGACGCCTTCCGAAACGAACAAGGAAAGCCCGCAGTCAAATATAATGCTGATGGCAGAATCGGGCCAAATATGTTGGTTGTTTACAATGGGAGAGTAGCGGGCGGTTGGCAGTCTGAAATGCCAGACGTTCCAATTAACCTTGATTTTGATGATTTCCAGAGCATCATGCAAAAGACTTTGTCTGACCCCGGCGTCCTTGGCACAATTGAAAACGGCCTGGCGTACCGTTTTGGCATCATACAAGAAGTGTGTCCCAAAGCGGTCATCAGATCCAAGGCTGTAAATATCCGCGACTATTCTAGCCTAGTGCTGTTAGAAGAAGATAAGATCAAGCTCTATTACAGTATCCGGGTCCTTCAGGATTTCATTGCACAATCCCGTATTGAGGAGAATGAAATTGAAAGCTGGCCCAGTGAAGTACGACACCTAGTAAGCATGACTAAAGATGAATTACAGGCTTTGTATCGAGATGCCGGATACGACATAGTACAGCAATTTGTTGAAAGCGATCATCTTTTTGACGAATTTATTCGATGCGTGAAACAGTATATCCGAGAGAGGGATCCCGAAACAATACTTAACTTCTTTGAGTCGAATCCGGTCATTAGTGAGAGGACCGTAGATAAGTGGCGCCTGTTGCTTGAGCGAATTGTTAATGGCTGGTATGATCTCTATACATTTAGCGAAGAGGAAATAGGTGCTATCGAAGAGGTTGAGAGGATACTGGATAAGTGGATATTAGCCGGAAAAAGGGTTTATGAGGGGTTGTCTTTCCCGTAGATAGCAGATGAATATACAACGATAAATTTGTGTAGCACTCGCAGGGATTAACCATCTCTTGTTTTTAATATCCCTCTCCACTCTACTATCAGTCATGACAGAGCGCCTACTGAATTTTATTCAGGATTTTTGAATTGGTCAACCATGCCACCATCATATTCAATAAGAATGAGCCCTATCTACTATTATGCGCGTCATATCGTGGAATATAAACTCAGTACGCGCCCGCTTGCCCCGATTGTTAACAGTCCTGCGTCGTCACAAACCGGATGTTGTGTGCATACAAGAGACGAAGGCCTCCAACGGCGGCTTCCCCGTTATGCAATTAAGTGCTGCCGGGTACAATATTGTACTACACGGTCAGCCCAGTTATAACGGTGTTGCGATACTCGTTCGCGACCACACCCGGCGGTGTAATCTTTGGGCATTTGACGCGGACGACCCACATCGTGAAGTCATTGGCGTGGCGAGCGGACCCGGTTTACCTACAGATGTGCAGCGAGGTTTCCCTGGTGACCCTGTGCCCAATGAAGCACGGGTCGTATCTACATGCGTGGGGAAACTGCGGCTGGTTAACGTATATGTGGTCAATGGCAAGGCGAGAGAAAGCGATCAGTTCAAACTCAAGCAGTACTGGATGGCGGCAATGGGGAAATGGCTACAGAGCCTGTCGAAGACGCCGTCTCTCCTTGTTGTGGGTGATTTCAATGTAGCTCCGGACGACCGCGACGTTTGGGATCCTGAGGGGCTTCGGGATCGCATTCACTGCACGGAGGAAGAGCGGTCGTGGCTTAAAGAAATGCAGGGAAATCGGCTACGGGATCTCCTGCGGGTGACTACCGAAAAGCCGGGCATCTATACATGGTGGCCATACAAAAAGGATGCCTTCAATCGTAATGAGGGGCTCCGCTTCGACCTCGCTCTCGGCGACGATAGAGTGGTGGATATGGTGGAGCGGGTGTGGGTCGATCGAGAGGAACGTCGGCCTGTAGGTAGGATGGGAAAACCCAGTGACCACGCTCCGGTCATCATTGACCTCGATGCACCATAATGCATGTTGACTACATGTGAAAAGTAGGTAATCGCATTGAAGATCTTGATTACAGGGGCTAGCGAGTACATAGGCGCAAGGATGCGCGCCAGCGTGTTGCCAAATTACATGTTTAAATCAACCTCCTCACCACCAGAACGAAGACAATGATCTAGCCTTCCAGGACCTACCAAGCCGAACAGCAGTCACAGCCACAATCAGCATCACGATTAAACAGCAACACGTGAACCGCGACATTCTTCAAACCTCTTAGCTTAAGGCCACCCAAGCCCACCAGATCTAGCCTGGAGTTCACTCTCTCAACAGACGCCCTCCCCAACCCGTAGATCCTCCTCTCCTCCTCCGGCCCACTGACCCTGAAGAACCTGTCAACCCTAAGCACCTCTTCACCACGCTTCTGGTTAGACATGTAAGGAATCACAGGCTCAGCCCCAAGCTCCTCGACGAAGCCTCTAACCTTCTCGCTGCTGTACTGGCTGTCCGCAACAACGTTCTTAACCTCCTCAACCACCAACGAAGCCTTCTCTATGAGCTCCTCGGCGTGCTTCTTCTCGTTCTCGTTAGCCGAAGCCACGACGGCGGCCACCGACATATCAGATTCGACGTCCACAGCCACGTGAGCCTTGTAGCCCAGATCATATATCTTGCCATCTCTTCCCACGCGGCTCTCAGGGTCAGAGAGGCCGCGGCTGTCGTCCGCTGGGTCCCGCCTGCTCCAGGCCTTGATGAAGGTGGCGTCCAGGGCCAGGGTCTCACCTTTAACGACGCCTTCTTCAACGAGTTCCTCTAGGAGGCTGGCCATGATGCACTCGAGCCTCTCTGTTCCTACCCTGTTTCTGAACCTGGTGAGCTGGGATGGGTGGTAGGGGTTCTCACGTTCCTCGATGTCGCAGTCCTCTCTGAGGGCCTCGTCGTTCCATAGCCGGCGGTAGAGCTCCCTGTCGCTGGGGATACGCCTAAGCTGCTTCACAATCAACGCCTTGAAGATGCCAAGCGGGTTTTGGGGCGGCCTGCCTGGACCTGTCTCATGGTATGGTTGGGAGATGGTCTGTTCTATGTCTTGGAGGTTGAGCTTGGAGAGGATGGATGTTACATCCTCATGTTTCTCCATCTTCAGCTGAGTCTAAACCATACTCGGATATTTGTTGCATGTAGGAGTTAACCCAGAGAATTTAGATGGCATGTTGGGTTTCTCCTTCTTTCAAATGGGTTAAACCATACCATAGGATAGGAGGAGAAGCAGATTGATGTATGTTGGACTGGACGTCCACAAGAAAGTATGCTATGGAACCGTGATGGACGAGAAGGGAAAAGTGGCTAAACAGGCCAAGTTCACAAACGACCACCAAGGCCTTGAGGAGTTCATGCAAGGCCTCGATGAGGCCTTGGTGGTCATGGAGGCAGGCTACTGCTGGCAGCCCATATACGACCAGCTAGAGAGCTTGGGATACCACGTGAAGCTCGCCCCCCCGAAGGAGGTGAAGGCCATCGCCAAGGCTCGGGCGAAAACCGACTAGACTCGGAGACCCTGGCCCACCTGCTGCGGGCTGACCTTATACCCGAGTCATACGTGCCATCCCGAGATATTCGTGAACTCAGAGATCGGGTGAGGCGTAGGGCGTTTCTGGTGGGTATGCGGACCATGCTCAAGAACAGGATCCACGCGGAGTTCGCCAAGCGCGCCATAAGGCCTGGGAGGCCCCTTTGGAGCAGGGAGGGGCGGGAGCTGCTGCGGGGCCTGGGGCTGGAGGCTGTGGACCAGGTCATGCCAGTAATGGCTACCCTGGACAGGCAGATCGCGAAGATGTCTTTGGACCTGAGGCGGATGTGCGGCGAGAATCCCCGTGCGAGGCTTCTCACAACCATCCCAAGCGTCGGCTACTACATTGCGCTGCTGCTGGTCTCCGAGATAGGCGATGTGCGCCGGTTCCCTGACTCAGAAGCTGTGCAGCTACGCTGGCCTGGTGCCCACGGTGAGGCGGAGTGGAGGCAGCACCCACCATGGCGGCATCACACGGGAGGGTTCCAGGTGGCTCAGGTGGGGGCTGACCCAGGCGGTGCACGCTCACCTGCGGCACGAGACGAACCTGACACGGTTCTACGGGCGTCTGGCTGCTAAGAAGCCCAAGCAGGTGGCCGTGATGGCGACGGCCCGGAAGATGCTTAAGACGGTGTACTGGATGCTGTGGAATAATGAGCCGCATCATCCCGGGCCGGGTGTGGTGGATCCGGTGCATCGGTGCCGGGTGATCTGACTCTGGAACGTGTGTGTGACCCCGACCTTGTTGCTTGCGGGCTGGACCGCGTAATTTAGATTGTGGTGTCGTCAGGCGGAACGCCATAATGCGGCTACACGGTTTGACCGCGGATAAGAGAATGCCGTCTGGGAGGCCCCGGCGGGGTCAAGGGAAACGTTAAGAACAGGAATGAAGGAGAAGAAGACGAGGAAGGAGAAACCTCAACATAAGAGCAACACGCTGGCGCGCGGAGCGTAACATCAAACAGGTTTACTTGTATTCATAATCTATAATTGTCACTTCTCCGAATTATCTGATTCAGATTAGGTTAGCCTTCATCTTTCTTTTGGCTCATTTCCTCAATTAACTTGTCCACATCGATTTGACCAAGCGACGAGACAAACTTTTTGAAAAATTCTACAGGTATATTCAACTTTTCGTTTGAATATCGCCATTTTCCTTTTTGCGTCTTATAAGATCTTTGAATCTGTATGCTGTGGTAGAGAATCTTATTGTCTTCATCTAAAATATGTATATTCTCTTTTATTGAATACCTATCGTTGTTAAAAGTTACCGTATTAATAGTAAATTTTTGTTGGCTCCATTCCTCGACTTCTCGATTATAAAATATATGCCTCGATTTTTGGCAATTTCTTTTCATCATCAGTTCCTTCCAGCGTCTTTTCAAACTCAAACAACTTTATATTCTGCACAGCCAAGGCCTCAATTTGTTCCTTGGCCTTGTCAGGTTCTTTCTATAAGAACCCGCGCGCGAAGAAGAAATTGTATATCAACTAAAAAAGAGTATGTTAAGTTAAATCACTTTGCTCATATTATTGTGCGGTTGACTCTCTCAAAGGAAATCCATCTTAGTTTTTTATAATTATTACAATCCTGAACTCGCCAGTCTAAACGCTTGTATAGATCTATCCCCCGCTACCTTTAAAATAATTTAATATCTTGTTTTTTGCGAGTACTAGGTTGTTAATCATATGTTTAAGGTAGTCTTAGTATTGCTTTCTCGTCATTCAGCCTGGCCACGAAGTTCCAGCCACGGGACAGGTACTCTTCAACGTCATCGAGGCTGACGACCCGCTGGTTGTTCCCGTTATTAACCATCGAACCAAGAAGCTTTTTTCGCACTGTCTCCTGGAACTCAGTGTCATCCATCGACAGGTCCAAATCATCGATCTCCTCGCCGCTGAACCCAGCCACCAGCAGCAGCTGGCGACGCAGCGCGTCCCTCAGCTTGTCCTCCGAGACGCCCTGCTTCCCTGTCTCAAGGTACTCCAGGCTTTTCCGGTAGGCTTCCCTCATGTCCTCTATGACGTTCTCGGGGAGCCTGCCCTTGTTGGTGGTATACCTTGCCTCAATGTCGCCCTTGTGGCCCATGAAGAACTGGCGGTAGGCGTGGGCTATCTTGCCGTTGTTCTCGGCCACCAGCAGCTGGGTGTCGAAGTAGGCCCGGAGACCGTATGGTCTCCACCTGTACTTTGGACGCAAGGCATCCCTGATCTCCTTGGTCAAAGTCTTCACTGTTATATGCTGATTATCCCGCTGAGCAGCTCTGTAACCAGTTTCCTGGTAACCTTCCTTGCAGGTGATGATGGCTGAGTCTTGATCCAGCATCTCCCCGGAGGCCAGCCGCTTCTCTAAATAAGCCTTCAGATATTCGCATCCTTCAGGGCCGAGGAAGGTGAAGTACTTGTGCTTGGCCTTGCTAAGCTCAGGCCTAACAACGACCATGGCGGGTATGGTGCTGAAGTTGGCTTCTTTTCCATTGATCTCTAGCTCAGGTAGGTCTCTTATCTCCAGGCCGTTGGTGCCTGTGCCGTTTCCCAGGACTTGGGGCCTGAGGCCGCTGAAAGCCATCAGGGAGATTGAGCATCTTCCGCGTTCCCCTGTGTAATTCAGGATTTGCCGTAGCTCTTCCTTCATGGGGACTCTCTCATTCTCGATGGTGGGTGTGTGGTTTGTGTTCCCTATCTTGATCTTTCTCACCAGGGTCACGTCGTTGAACTGAAGCCAACTCTTCACACACGTAATATAATTCTCTATGTAACTTGGTGCCTTTCCCTCCTCCCTGAGCCTGGTGACGAGGTCGAGGAGTACGTCCTCGAATCCACGCCTATCGTCCTTGGCCCTCTCAACCACCTGGGCTGGGACCATGCCTGTGATGCTGCAGAAACGGTACAGGGTTCGCGCGTTCAGCTTCGCTGTGTTGACGCTCCCGCGCGAGAGGTTCTGATACCATCTCCTAAAGTCATCATCTGTCTCTATGAGGTGCTTCCAACGCGTTTTTCGGGGCAAAATTACTTCAATTATAGACTTTTAGCCACTATAATAAATAGGTTTGGAATAAAAGTTTAGGCGCAGGGAGTGGGATTCGAACCCACGGTCCCGTGAGGGAACCAGTTTTCAAGACTGGCGCCGTAGTCCGCTTGGCTACCCCTGCACACGCCCAACAAAAAGCGTGGCACAAGTAAAACCTTATCGCCCCAGAAACCCGTCCATGGACGCCTGGTTCAACAGACTCGTCACCACCACGCTCACCCGAGGCTCCCCCACCCTCACATACAGCTTCGCGGCGCTCTTCACCACCACCAGCCTATCATCCTCGTAGGCCACCCCGTTCAATCCGTCCAGCACCGCCTTCTCCAGATTGTCCAGATCAGGCGTCGTCTCCACGTAGTTCTCCTTCCGCCTGCTCTTAGGCCGCCTCATGTGGAAGCCTATGGTCAACGCCACGGGGCCGGTGAAGGGTTCGGTGAAGTGCTTCTCGGCCTCGGCCTTCACCAGCTTCTCCCACTCGGCCACCTTCTTTGGGGTGAAGCTCCAGGTACGCCCCCCCTTACGCACGGTCCTGGCTCTGGCCTTGGGCACGGGGTCACCCACCACCTCGAAGCTGACGCGCTGCATAGGGGACAGAGCACGTGCGGCGCTAAAGAGGCTTACCTTACATGAGCAGCAGCACCAGGAGGACAGACATGATACCCGTCAGGTAGATGCCGTCGAAGGTCCCCGCGCCCCCGATGCTGGCCATGGGCGCCCCCACCTCAGGCAGCCTCCCCAGGTTCATGAGGTCCGCCCCAATCAGCGCCCCCATGGTGCCCCCCACGTAAGCGATCTGGGTAGGGCAGCTCATGGGGCTCACCAGGTCGATGAGCAGCGTCACCAACGCCGTAGTGACCGGCGGCCCCAGCATGGGCGTAGCGATCCCCAGACCCTTCACGATCCGGCTGCTCCTGTGCGTCGTCACGGCCACCACAGCCATCACCGCAAGCAGTTTCACGTAGCTGGACACCACGTCAACCGAGCACGCGGGTATACTGAACAGCACCAGGTAAGCCGAGATCAACATGGGCACCACGGCGCCCCCCACATTCAGGGTTATCACCGTCCTCCGCACCCCCATCTCCACCTGGGGCACCCTCCAAGTAACGAAAAAGAACCGCACCTCCCGGTAAGTGTAGATGGGCACCTCGGCCTCCACCGTCGTCACGGGGACGTTGATGTAGCTCCCCACCAGGCTCAGGAACAGCACAACCCCGAAGGCCCACGGAGGCAGACCAAGCTCAACCACTAACAGCTCCCGGAAATAAACCGTCAGAAGCGGCCACACGATGAGCAGCAGAAGGAAGAGGAACCCCAAGTACAGCCCACTCAGAGGCCTGAAAACGTACCTGCGGGACTCCAACACCCTCACCCGGGGTTAGGTCGCAGGCAACCGAAATAAGGTTTCCGCGTTACGGGTAGATACCCGGGCCACCTCCCCCGACTCCACGCCCTTTAGCCCGGCGACAGCCTCCACGGTGAGCAACACGTCAGCCGGCTCACTCATCCTCCCCAGGTCCCGCATGTAGACCGGGCTGTCCGTCTCCACCAGAAGCCTCTCCAGGGGCGTCTCCATGACCACCTCCATGTGGCCCCTGCTGTACCGGGCCGCCGGAGTAGCCGAGACGTAGTACCCCGTGTCAAGAATCTCCCTCAGCACATGGACCGGCCCGTCGTACCAGTGGAAAACGGCCCCCGGCACATCCCTGGCCCTGAGCCCGGCCAACGCGTCACCGTAGGCCGACCGGCTGTGAACAGCCACAGGCAGACCATGAGCCTCGGCCACCCCCAACAGCTCATCGTACAGAGACCTCATCCTCTCCCTGACCTCCGGGGGCTTCGCGAACCCGTAGGCGTAGTCCAGCCCTATCTCGCCGACGGCCACCGCTCTCGACGCGTTCTCCTCCACGTAGGCCAGGGCCTCAGCCAGGTCAACCTTGAGAACGTCAGCTGGGTGGACGCCTATCGCCGGGAAAACGTAGCCGGGGTGCAGATCAGCAAACTCCAGGGCCCGGGCGCTGGACTCCAGGTTCCCACCAACGGCGACGACGCCGTCCACCCCCGCCATACGGGCCTTACCTAAGGCGGCCCCAGCGTCCCCGAGGCCATCCAGGTGAACATGAGAATCCATGAGCCGCCTCAAAAAACCACCCAGGCGCCTAGCTGATCTTCTCGACCCTGATGTCGAACTCGGCAGCGTTACGAGTCCTGGAGCGGTAGTAGACCCTGTAGGTCTCCCCCACCTCAAACTCGTAATTGCCCTCTAGCTTCAGCTTCCCGGCTCCGTAGCTGTAAACAATGGTGTTACCGCCCTCATGGAACACCTCGAACACCTTAGCCTCCCAGACCCTTTCAGGGGGGTTCAGGTAGCTGTAGGCCGAGACCAAGAACACCACAGCCACCAGGCCCAAGGCCACCAGGAGCACCGACCGCTCCCTGCTGTCCATACCGCTGAAGCTCATACAACGTATCAACCCGACACCAGCTAAATAAAGGAAACGCTCACCTAGACGAACTGGATCACCAGGAACGACGCCAGGCAGACCACGGCCTCAAGCCCCACCAGGATGAGCGTCACCTGCCTCTCATTGAACTCGCCCAGACTCATGACCAGGTGGGTCAGCCCCCTCACCTTACCGTCCCTGGGCTTCACAGTCCCATCCGGCTGGAGCACCCCATAGCTCTCAGCCTCGAACCTGGACCAGGCCTTCAGCAGGGCCTCAGCGATGTACGGCGTGAAGCAGAGGATGGCGAACTTCTCCATGTTGCCGACGACCGTTACGCAGGCCACCACAGCCCCTATGGTGTAGTTCAGGTCCCCGGGGAACACCCTTGCCGGGTACCAGTTATACCTGAGGAAAGCCAGGAGGCTGCCGGCGAAGCAGAAGGCCAGCATTGCCGCGTTGTGGTGCCCAGTCACGTAGGCGTAGGCGCCCAGGCTCAGGTGGAGCACGGCGCCCATCCCGGCCTCCAGGCCGTTGAACCCGGCCAGGAAGTTGGTGGCGTTGCTGCAGCACAGCACGGCCAGGGGCACCAGCACCAGCGGGTACAGGAGGCCCAGCTCCACCCGCCCCAAGAAGGGAAAGGTGACGCGGCTAACGCCAGCGTTCACAGCCATCAGGGGCACCGCGGCCGGCAACGGCAGTAAGAAGTAGAGCCACCGGGGTATCCCGATCTTCTTGTACTGCTCGAATCCCTCTGCGCCCTCCCGCTTCTTCATGAGGGCCGTCAGGGTGTCGAAGATGCCTATGAGGGTGATTATGAGGATGGTGCACAGGCTCGCCAGGATGTATATGATGCCGCTGGTCCTGGGCGGGTAAAGAACGCTGAGCCCCACGTAGAAGAAGACGCCCATGAGGAAACCCGACACCACGCCGGGGCCCCCCATGTCCGCCACCTTGGGCTTACCCGGCTTCATGATGTCCCTGCCCACGATGCCCGCGGCGTGCATGTACCTGATGAAGTAGGGTATCAGCAGGTAGCTGAGGGCGAAGCTGAAGAATGCGGCACCGATGATGGCCGCAGTCACCGTCTCCAAGGTTTGATCAGGTAGATTATCGCCACCCCATTAATCACACTTGCCCCGCAGCCTTTATGTCGCCCCGGCCCAGCAGATGAACCGTGAAGCCCCTCATCGTGGACGCCCTAGCCTCAGGGAAGGGAGAACGGATAGCCACTCGAGACGTGATAGGGGCCGGGCCCAGGGCCGTGGCTGGTGTCCTGGAGGCCCACGGCCTAAGGCCTAGGGTCCTGCCCGTGGAGGAGCTCCTGAAAAGCGGCAGCTACCCGGACGGCTACGACCTCCTCCTCATCAGCGGCATGACCAGCGACCTCAAGGCCATCCAGAGAGCCGCCAAGCTGTGGCACGCCCACCACGATGGCCCTATACTCGTGGGGGGCCCAGCGGCCAGCGAGCCTGAACGGGTTCTAGGCAGGACGCGGGCGCTGGCGGCTATTCTGGGGGAGGGCGAGGCCGCCCTCTCCGAACTCGTTGAAGCGGGGCTCGACCCTGAGAGACTGGGGGAGATAAGGGGCCTTGCCTACGCCCAAGGCGAGGAAGTCAGTGTTAACCCCCTGAGGCCGGTCCAAGGCAGAGAAGTCTTCGAGAAGTACCCTGCCTCCACAAGGGTCATAGAGGACTACCCGCTCCACCACGCGGCCAGGGTCTACGTGGAGGTTGTCCGGGGGTGCAGCAACTACAACAGGGCCAGAACCGGGCCCCTGGGCGGCATGTGCACCGGGTGCGACAGGTGCACCGACGGCGGGCTCACGGAGCGGTACGACTGCCCCGTGGGGATACCCCCGGGTTGCGGGTACTGCAGCGTCCCCAGCCTCTACGGGCCCCCCAGAAGCAAGCCCGAACACCTGATCCAAGGGGAGGTGGAGGGGTTGGTCCGCCGCGGAGTCCACAGGATGGTCCTGAGCGCCCCCGGGTTCCTAGACTACGGCAGGGACCGTCTGGTGGACCCCGAGCCCCTCACGGACCCCCGCAGCCCGGAGCCCAACTACGAGGCCCTGGAGGGCCTGTTCGGGTCCCTATACTCCATAGGTGAGGTCTCCGATGGCTCTGTCTCCATCATGATAGAGAACATCAAGGCGTCCCTGGTGACTGAGAGGGCCGCCACCATCCTGGGCAGGTACCTGGAGGGGACACCCGTCAGCATAGGCTTCGAGACCGGCTGCAGCGACCACAGCCGCCTAGTAGGGCGCCCCGACACCCCGGCCGAGTGCCACGGGGCCGTCAGGAGGCTGAGGCGCGCCGGGCTCAAGCCTTACGTGTACTTCATCCACGGGCTGCCTGGGCAGACGGAGGAGACCGTGGACAGGACTGTGGCCGCCATAACGCAGGCAGCCAGGGAGGGAGCCGAGCGTGTCATCCTGTACAGGTTCATGAGCCTTCCCTGGTCAGCCTTCCAGGACTGCCCCTCGGGGCCACCCGCCGCCAGGGACCGGCTCAGCGGTCGCATCTATGAGGCCGCCCGGGCAGCCAACAGGGCCAGGAAGGAGGCCGCGGTCGGAACTCGTCTAAGAGTGGTAACGGCCGAGCCCTACGACCGTGACCCCCGCCTCACGGTGGCTTACCCCATGAAGCACGGGCCAGTGGTGCTGGTGGAGGGCGCGGAGGGCAGCGCCGGAGAGGTCATGGAGGTGACTGTGACCTCCATAGCCTCCGAAAGGGCCGTCAGGGGCCGCCCCACAGACGCTATGTTTTAAAGAGAGGGGTTTGAGTAATCTTAGGGTCGTTACGGCATGTCAGACGAGCAAGAAACCAATGTGGATAACCTGAACCAGGAGGGCCCCGTCTACGAGTGCGTCCGCTGCGGCAGACGGGTCCCCCACGATGACCTTCAGCGCTACATCAGCTTCAGGTGCCCCTTCTGCGGCTACAGGATATTCCGCAAGGTCAGAGCCCCCATAGTGAAAAGGGTGAAGGCGAGATAGATGGCCGAGATGGATAAAGCTAAGACCCTAGAGGAGAAGAGGGCGGCCCTCATCATCAAGTACCGCAAGTTCAACGTGGACAACGTGGAGAAGGCCGAGGAAAAGCTGGTTTACCGTCTGAGCCGGGGCGACCAGAAGTACATAATGCACGTGCTCATGTCCCAGAGCACAATAGGCATCAGCTACATCAGGGAGCTGAAGGAACAGGTGGACGCAGAGGAGGTACAGGGCGGCATCATCGTGGGTGACGGCAAGTACACGTACAGCGCCCGGAGCACGGCCCCCGAGATGAGCATCGAGCTTATACCCCCGAGCCTGCCCGCCTTCGACATCTTCGAGCACAACCTGGTGCCCCGCCACGAGATCGTGGGGGACGAGGATAAGATTGCTCTGGTGAAGAAGTACCACGCTGAGCCCTACCAGTTCCCCTGGATCAAGGCCACTGACCCCATAGCCATAATTCTGGGGGCGAGGCCCGGGGACGTGGTGAGGATCATGCAGAAGAGTGAGACCGCCGGAAAGTACGACACCTACAGGTACGTCGTCTAGTCGGCGCCGCCGTTTCTAAGCTCGGCCAGTATCACTACCGCTTCTCCGAGGGTTATGTCCAGCCGGTGGGTCAGGTCCTCGGCCGAGACCTCGGGTTCCTCCGGCAGAATGCTGTCCCTGACATACGCCTTGTGATGCATGTACATGGGTAGGCTTTGGGCTGTCTCCACCAGGATGAGCCACAGGGCGTTCCTCTTCATGTCCTCCATCTGTGTCAGCCTTGCCGCAGCTTGTCGTACATCTTGTCGAAGCTCCACCGGAGGCTGCTGTTGATCTCCCGGAGCCGGCGCTCCCCGCCGTAGTTGGTGACGGTGATCTCCAGTATCCTGCCTTCCTCCTCCTTCACCTCGTAGCCGAGGGCCTCCTCAGCGTCCATCTCACCGTTGGCGGCCCTCTCCTGGTCCGTGGCGCTCATGTTGGCCAGGACCCTGTCCATGAGGAAGCTCTTGAAGGGGGGAACGTCCACGGTGAAGCCGAGCTCAGGCTGGGGCCTGAACACCAGGTTCCTGCCCTCCACCCTGAGCTTGCCCAGGACGGCGCCGTCCTTGCTGGTGATGGAGGTGGTCTCCCCCTCCTTGGGGGTGGGCTCATCCGGGGGGTTAACCTCGGGGGACTTGGCTGCAGCCGCCTTCTTCGTTGGAGCCGCGGGGGTCCTGAACCCCTCCGCCACTATCAATTTGTCTATGATGGCCATGGCCCTCCTGACGTCGATGATCTCCTGCTCCAGCTCAGCCAGCTTGGCCTCCATGGTCTCCCTGTACTCCAGAAGCTTCTTGGTGTCGGACTCTGTGCTCAAAACGGGGCCCCCAGACGCTCTACAAGGTGAATAGGAGCTAGGGGATTTAAAGACATAACGCGATATATAGCATCAGACATGTTGGGAAAAGGCTTCGTGGACAGGTACCTCAGGGTGAGCAGGGGAAAAGAGAGTTTTCTATGTGTAGGGGTGGACCCCGTCACAGAGCACATCAGGAAGAAGTGGGTCGTGCCGCCGCAGCTGGTGAAGGCGAGGGGAGTGAAGGACGCGGTCAAGGAGTTCTGCCTCAACGTGATAGAGGCCTCCACGCCCTACGCTCCCGTCATCAAGCCCAACGCCCAGTTCCTGGTCTACCTCATGGGGTTCCAGGACATGCGGGACATAGTGGACAAGATCCATGAGGGCGGGTCCCTGGCTCTCCTGGACGCCAAGCTCAGCGACATAGGCACCACCATGGACGCGGGCCTCTACTGGATCGACCAGCTGGGCTTCGACGCCGTCACCTTCAGCCCCTTCCCCGGCTACGAGAACGGGGTGGACGCGGTTTACAGGTGGGCCGAGGAGAGGGACAAGGGCATCTTCGCCCTGTGCAGGATGAGCAACCCGGGCACCCACGACTACCAGTCCAGGCTCATGGACGGGGAGAAGTTCTACATCCGCCTGGCCAGGGACGCCTTCAGCCACGGCAGCAACGGGTACGTGGTGGGGTGCACCGCCACCGAGGAGCTGGGCGACATCCGGGCCATCGTAGGAGAGGAGAGCCTCATACTGGCGCCCGGCCTGGGGGCCCAGGGAGGCGACCCTATCACCGCGCTGAGGCTGGGGGCCAACAGCAGTGGCGAGGGCCTCATAGTGTCCTCGTCCAGGGAGATCATCTTCGCCTATGAGGCCCTGGGCATGGACTGGGGTAGATACCCGGAGGCCGCCGCAGAGATGGCTGAGCGGAAGCGGGATGAGCTCAACGAGATTCGTGTAAGACTAGGGAAATGACCACCGGCACGGTTTAATATCATCCCCTCCAACTATCTTGGAGGTTCAAGCGGTTGACCAGTAAGATTTACGAGGTCAGGTTCCACGGCCGGGGAGGCCAGGGAGCCTGGACGGCCTCGCTCCTCCTGGCCCAGGCCGGGTTGAAGGAGGAGAAGAACATTCAGAGTTTTCCCGCCTTCGGACCTGAGCGCGCGGGCGCACCCATCACGGCGTTCACACGGATCAGCGACGAGAAGATCCAGCTCCACAGCAGCGTCTACGAGCCAGACGTTGTGGTCGTTCTGGACCCTACCCTCCTGGGACCGGCTGTGGCTGAGGGCATCCAGAAGGGCACTAAGCTGATAGTGAATACGGGTGATTCCGCTGACGCCGTCAGGAAGAAGCTTGGATTGAAGAACGTGGAGACTTGGACTGTGGACGCCACGGAGCTGGCCATAAAGGTGCTGGGCAGGCCTATAACCAATACGGCCATGCTGGGCACCGTAGTCAAGGCCACGGGCGTCGTGAAGTTGGAGAGCCTCCTGGCGGTGGTCAAGGAGCGGTTCGAGGGCAAGATCAGCGAGCTTAACGCCGATCTGGTCAAGAAGGCGTACGAGGAGGCGAGGAAGGGTTGAGCAAGGAGCGGACGTGGAAGGAGCTGCCCAAGGGGGCCGTGAGCTACAGGTCGTCCCTGGAGTACAAGACCGGGGACTGGGGCGTGGACGCCCCCAGGATCGACCACGGCAAGTGCACCAAGTGCAACATGTGCCACATGTTCTGCCCCGAGGGCTGCATAGCGGTCAAGGAGGACGGCAGCCCCGAGCCCGACCTGGAATACTGCAAGGGGTGCGGCATATGCGCCACTGAGTGCCCCGTCAAGGCGATTGAGATGGTGAGGAAGTAATGGCTAAGCAGATACTTATGGGACTCAACGGGGACGAGGCGGTAGCCTACGCCACCAAGCAGGTCAACCCCGACGTGGTGGCCGCGTACCCCATCACCCCCCAGACCATCATAGTGGAGCGGTACAGCGAGTACGTGGCCGACGGGCTCGTGGACACGGAGTTCGTGGCCGTTGAGAGCGAGCACAGCGCCATGAGCTGCAGCGTAGGGGCGGCGGCCGCAGGCGCCAGGGCCTTCACCGCCACGGCGGCCAACGGCCTGGCCCTCATGTGGGAGATACTCTACATAGCTTCGAGTCTACGGCTGCCCATTGTGATGGCCGTGGCTAACAGAGCGCTGAGCGGTCCCATCAACATCCACAACGATCACAGCGACTCTATGGGCGCCAGGGACAGCGGCTGGATACAGATCTACTGCGAGAACGCCCAGGAGGTCTACGACGCCAGCATCACGGCCTGGAGGATCGGCGAGCACCTGAAGGTTCAGCTCCCCGTCATGGTGTGCCTGGACGGGTTCACCCTCAGCCACACCATGGAGAACGTCATGACCCTGCCCGATGAGGTGGTCCAGAAGTTCGTGGGCGAGCGCCCCTTCGTCAAGGTGGAGGGCCACTTGGGCGAGGCCGAGCTGAGGCTTAACCCCGACGCGCCCCTCACCATGGGGCCCCTAGACCTCCAAGACTTCTACTTCGAGCACAAGATGCACCAGGTGGAGGCCCTCAAGGACTCCCTCAAGTTCATCAAGGAGGTGGAGAAGGAGTGGGCCAAGATTAGCGGCCGCAACTACGAGTACGTGGAGCCCTACCTGATGGACGACGCCGAGGTCGCAGTCATAGGAATGGGGTCAGCCATGGGTACCGTCCGCCACGTGGTGGACGAGCTGAGGGCCGAGGGCGTCAAGGCCGGCATGATAAAGCTCAGACTGTTCAGGCCCTTCCCCGTGGCGGAGCTGAAGAAGGCCATGGGCAAGGTGCCTGCGCTGGGCGTCATGGAGAAGTGCATAAGCTTCGGCGCCCCCGCCAGCCCCCTCATGGAGGAGATGATGACAGCCTACTACCACGACCAGGAGAAGCCCATGATGGCCAACTACGTTGTCGGCCTGGGCGGCCGCGACGTGAGCCCCACCATGATCAGGGAGATATACGGCAGCCTCCTGAAGGCAGGGAAGGCGGGCAAGGTGACCAAGCTGATGAACTACATAGGAGTGAGAGGTGAGTAGGATGAGCGCCAGACTAACCATGAAGGAAGCAGCCAGGATACCCGACTCCCTGGTGAGCGGCCACAGGCTGTGCGCCGGCTGCGCCCACCCCATAGTGGTGCGCATGATAATGAAGGCAGCCGCGGACAGGCCCACCATAGTCACCAACGCCACGGGCTGCCTGGAGGTGGCCACCACCATCTTCCCCTACACCAGCTGGCACGTGCCCTGGCTCCACAACGCCTTCGAGAACGCGGCGGCCAACGCCAGCGGAATAGAGGCGGCGTGGAAGGCCCACAGACGCAAGGGTAAGGGGCCCCTGGCAAAGTACGAGAACATCAACGTCATAGCCTACGCGGGAGACGGAGGCACCTACGACATAGGGTTCCAGGCGCTGAGCGGCGCCCTGGAGAGGGGCCACCACTTCACATACGTGCTCATCGACAACGAGGCCTACATGAACACGGGAATCCAGCGCAGCGGGGGCACCCCCCTCGCCGCCAGCACCACCACCAGCCCGGCGGGCCGCGTCATCCCCGGCAAGATGGAGTGGAAGAAGCCCATAATGGACATAGTGGTGGCTCACGACATACCCTACGCGGCGTCGCTGAACCCGGCCTGGCCCCAGGACGTACTGGACAAGAGCAGGAAGGCCTTCGACACCGTGGGCCCCAAGTTCCTCCACGCCATCATCCCCTGCACCAGGGGCTGGAGGTACGAGACCAGCGACACCATAAGCGTCGCCCGGCTGGCCACCCAGACCTGCATCTTCCCCCTCTTCGATGTGGAGAGGGTGAACGGCAAGCCGGTCTGGAAGCTCAGCGGACCAAGCGCCGCCATAGCCAGGAGGCCGGAGACCAAGAAGCCGGTGGAGCAGTACCTAGAGGCCCAGGGCAGGTTCAGGCACCTGTTCAGGCCCAAGCGCAACGAGGAGATACTGAAGGCCATCCAGGACGGCGTGGACCAGAGGTGGCAGCAGCTCTTAAACAAGTGCGGGTAGCCGCACCTCTACTTTTCTTTAACCGTATTCTCTCAGAAGCAGCCAAGCCTCGGCTAGGCCCAGCGCCGCCGGGAGATGCAGCCCATTAAAGAACAGGTACCCGGCCCAGAAGCACAGGATGAGGAACAGGCTGCTTGAGACCCTTGCATCCATCGGGGTCTCGCCACCCGTCAACGAGTAGAATACGTTGGCGTACAGGAACCCGGTGAGCAGCCAGCCCAGGAAGTTCACGACGGGCACACCGAAATAGGCTCCAGGCTGCGACCAGCTCCAGAAACCGCTGTGGACGGTCCCCGGATCCACAACCAGATCCACCGCCACGTTGAAGATTGCTGAGAGAGCCGAGAAGCCCAGCCTGTCCCCCCTGAGCCTACTGGCGTAGGCCATGGACCCCAGCAGCATGGGAGGGTAAGCGAAGGCCACCGGCCATGGCACAACGCCCAGAACCATGTAGCCGAGCCTACCAGAGTAGGTGAACTCGCCGTAGGGGAAACCGGTGAATATGGCTGCCGCCTCCACCAGCACGGGAAGGACGCTCAAGACAACGAGAGCCGCTGAACCCCTCCTCGCTCCCCTCCACAAGACCAGCGCCGCGTAGGAGGGCGCCGCCATGGCGACTATGAAGACGCCTGAGGCCTGGCTGAAGATGGGGACATCTGAGAACCTTGTCATGAAGTAGCTGGAGCCCAGGAAGGCGATGCCCAGAGCGGCCATGGTTCTTCGGCTGTAAAAGGCATCCCGCAGGTGTTTCAAGGCAAAGCCCCTATATGGTATATATTATAAAGGTATTTTAATGGCGGCTCACTGAAGAGCAACATGATTGTAACAGTTGTGGGGGCCGGATTCGGCGGATTGGCCGCCGCAGCCCTCCTGGCCAAGCAAGGCCACAAGGTCACTGTCCTGGAGAAGAACAGTCAGCCCGGGGGCAGGGCCAGGGTCCTAAGGGAGAAAGGCTACTCCTTCGACATGGGGCCCAGCTGGTACCTGATGCCAGACGTGTTCGAGAACTTCTTCAAAGAGTTCGGCAAGAAGCCCAGCGACTATTACGATCTGATACGCATCGACCCAAGCTACCGCATCTTCTTCGACGGCGAGTCCACGACAGACGTGTCCGCGAGCCTGGAAGACAACTTCAGGCTCTTCGACGGCTTCGAGGAGAGGGGCGGAGAGAAGCTCAGGGAGTACCTGGAGCAGGCCGAGCGCCACTACAGGCTCTCCATGGACGAGATGCTCTACCGGGAGTACGACAGGGTCTGGGACCTCTTCAGCGGTAAACTGGCGCTGGAGGGCTTCAAGCTGCCCCTCTTCAGCGACATCGACACATACGTGAGCAAGTGGTTCAAGGACCCCCGGTCCAGGAAGATACTTGAGTACAGCATAGGCTTCATCGGCGGCAGCCCCCACAACACCCCCGCCCTCTACTACATCATGAACCACGTGGACTTCAAGCTGGGTGTCTGGTACCCGGCCGAGGGAGGCATCGGCAGGGTTGTGGACGCCCTGGTCAGCCTCTGCGAGGAGCACGGCGTCGATATCAGGTACAACCAGGAGGTCAAGCGCATCCACGTCCTCAGGAACAGGGCCAAGAGAGTCGTCACAGGGAACCAGACCTACGAGACCGACCTGGTGGTGGTGAACGCCGACTACCCCCACGCCGAGCTGGAGCTCCTAGAGGAACGGTACCGGAGCTACGACGAGGGGTACTGGGAGAGCCGCATCATGGCGCCCAGCGCCCTGGTCCTATACGTCGGCATAGACAAGAAGCTCCCCCGGCTGCTCCACCACAACCTGTTCCTAACCAAGGACTGGGACCAGGGCTTTGAGTCCGTGTTCGACCCGGAGAAGGCCAGGTGGCCCGAGACCCCAAGCTACTACATCAACATAACGAGCAAGACCGACCCCACCGTCTCGCCTGAGACCGGTGAGACCCTGTTCATTCTGGTGCCCCTGGCCCCGGACCTGGAGGACACCCCCGAGATCAGGGAAAGATACTACAACAAGCTGATGGCCCACCTGGAGGCCCTTGCCGGGGAGAAGATCAGGGGCCACGAGGTCGTGAAGCGAATATACGCGGTCAACGACTTCAAGAAGGACTACAACGCCTACAAGGGCACCGCCCTGGGCCTCACCCACACGCTGCTACAGACGGCCATCTTCAGGCCCAGCCACAGGAGCAGGAAGGTGAGGAACCTCTACTACACGGGCCACTACACCCACCCCGGCATAGGGATGCCCATGTGCCTCATCAGCAGCCAGGTCCTCGCCAAATCCATAGAGAAGCAGCAGGGAGTTGATCGTGGCGGTTGAACCCTGTACTGAGCCGAATATTCAAGCAGGGCAGCAAGACCTACTTCTACAGCAGCCTCTTCTTCCCCCCAGGGGTCAAGGAGGACGTCTACAGGCTCTACAGCTTCGTGAGGAAGGCCGACGACTACGTGGACACGTTGCCCCAGATGAAGCAGGAGTTCTACGGGTTCAGGGAGTTCTACGAGAGGTCGCTGAACGACGAGAAGACCGGGGACCTGGTCATAGACGGCTTCCGGGGGCTCATGGTGAAGAGGGATTTTGACCCCGCCTGGGTGGAATCCTTCCTGAACAGCATGGAGTCAGACCTATACATCCGCAGCTACGAGACCCTGGAAAAGCTGGAGACATACCTGTACGGCTCAGCGGAGGTGGTGGGCCTCATGATGGCCCGGATACTGGGCCTCCACGACGACAGCCACACCTCGGCCAGGCTCCTGGGCCGCGCCATGCAGTACGTCAACTTCATACGGGACATAAACGAGGACCTGTGGCTGGACCGCAACTACTTCCCCCGCTACGAGTACAGAATCAACGGCCTGGAGAGCCTGGACCCCGGGGAGACGATCCTGAAACCTGAGGGGTTCACCCGGTTCATGCGTCGCCAGATCCAGAGGTACCGCGAGTGGCAGACGGCCGCAGAGGAGGGGTTCCGCTACATACCCAAGCGGTACCTGATACCCATCAAGACGGCCAGCGAGATGTACAAGTGGACAGCCAATGTGATTGAGAGGAGGCCCTTCATAGTGTACGCCAAGAAGGTCAAGCCCAGTATCCCCCGGATAGTGTCCGTCATCGGCTACAACGCCATATTCCTGTGACCCGCGTTGAGCCTAAGGGAGCACCTCAGCCTAGCGTACAGGGTGAGCAGGCCCCGGTTCTGGTTCTACCTGCTGGGCCCCTTCACGGTGGGCTGCATATGGGGCGCCGACAGATACCTGGATCTCCTGAACCCGGCCTTCTTCGTCTACTTCCTCTACTTCCTGTTCCCCGCCAACCTCCTCCTGTACGGAGTCAACGACCTCTACGACTACGAGACGGACCTGCTGAACCCTAAGAAGGATGAGAGGGAGTACAGGGTCAAGCAGAGCGAGCGCGACATGCTGCGTAGGCTACTTATGGTCGTCCTCGCCCTCAGCCTGGCCTTGATCCCTCTCCAGGGGAGCAACGGTGAGCGCCTCATATTCCTCGGCTTCCTGTTCCTAAGCGTGTTCTACAGCGCCCCGCCCCTCAGGTTCAAGGCCAGGCCATTGCTGGACTCCGCTTCCAACTACCTGTACGTTCTGCCCGGGGTCTTCGCATACTACCAGGTGGCGGGGGCGCTGCCGCCGACTCCGATCTTGGCGGCCGCCTTCGCCCACACCTTCGCCATGCACCTCTTCTCCGCTGTACCCGACGTTGTCTTCGACGCCTCGACGGGCGTGAGAACCACCGCGGTGTTCATAGGTGAGAGGGCGGCCCTCATGCTCTGCCTGGCCTCGTGGTCCGCGTTAGCGTTCATAGCCCTCAGCCTGGGCCAGGGCAGCCCACTATCGTTTCTGCCTCTGGTCTACCCTTTACTTGTTGCTGGGGTGCTGGCCCTCAACAGGCCCGTGGCGTCCGTGTACTGGTTCTACCCCATCATCAACGTGGGGCTTGGTGGCCTCCTGTTCCTGATGAAGGCGGCCGTGACGCCCTGGAGCTAGCCTTCCAGCTCCCTGAGGATGCGGGTCGCCTCCTCCACATGCTTACCCATGTTGGTCTCAGAGGTGAACACGTGGCGCACGACGCCCCTCTTATCGATGATTAGGGTGTACCTCCCCGGCAGCAGCCCGAACCCCTTGGTGGCTCCGTACAGTTTCCTCACCACGCCGTCCCTGTCGCTGAGGAGAGTGAAGGGGAGCAGGTAGTCTTCAACGAACTTTTTATGGGACTCCACGGTGTCGCCGCTGATGCCGATGACCACGGCATCCAGGTCCGTGAAGTCCTCGTAGGCGTCCCTGAAGCCGCAGGCCTGGGCCGTGCACCCCGGCGAAAAATCCTTAGGGTAAAAGTAGAGGACCACGTGGTTCCTGCCCCTGAAGCTGCTCAGAGTCACCTGCCCGCCATCCTGGTCGGGGAGGGTGAAGTCGGGGGCCTCGTCACCCGCCTTTAAGTTAACCACACCATGTTTCCATGGGGAGCAGCGGAATAAAAGGGAGCAGTGGAGAACCGTCCCCGTTTCTGGTACTTTTGTGCGAAAAATGGGGGTGCATACATTTTAACCATTTTTCCCATTGTTTATCTAAATACATTAAGTTAAACCGATTTTGTGTGTGTTTATCGATGAAAAAAGGGTTAATTATATTTTTTTTTAAATTAACCCAGCATTTTTATTTACGGATGCACATAAAACTCAAGGCGTAAACCATGCCGAAATGCGGAGTATGCGGTAAAGAGGTTAAGGAGCAGCCCAAGATCACGGCGGAGGGCAAGTGCAGCGTCTGCGGCGTCAAGCTCAAGCCCGCCAAGTGATTGGGCGCAACCCCAATTTTTTTTCGATCCACTTAAAGCCGAGGCACACTGATCATGGTTGATGTCCAACTACAGCCCCACCCGGGACACATTGGCCAAACGGATAGCCGGCGAGATAGTGCTATCCAACGTCCCCGGGCAGACCATGCGCAAGTGGAGGGGGCTCCTTAACGTCAGCCAGATAGAGATAGCCAACGCCCTGGAGCTCAGCCCCAGCGTCATAAGCGACTACGAGACGGGGCGCAGGAAGAGCCCGGGAAGCGGCTTCGTAAAGCGCTACGTTGAGGCCCTCCTGGAGCTGGACGAGGGCAAGGGCGGCCAGTACATAAGGCAGCTGAGCAGGATCACCCTGGACCCCAGCGACGTATTCATAGACATCCGGGAGTTCATGGCCCCCGTCCAGATCACCGAGATCGTTGAGGCCGTCAAGGGGAAGGTGTATGCCGGCGAGGACAGGCTCCAGCAGGACGTGTTCGGGTACACCATAGTGGACAGCATCAAGGCTATCCAGATGCTGAGCGGCCTGGACTTTTACAGGATATTCGGCACCACCAGCGAGCGGGCCCTGGTGTTCAGCAACGTCAGCAGGGGCAGGTCTCCCATGATAGCCGTCAAGATAAGCCCCTTCAAGCCCAGGATCATAGTGCTCCACGGGGTCAGGGGAGAAGTTGACCCCCTGGCGGTCCAGCTGGCGAGGCACGAGGGCATACCTCTGGCGGTTTCGGGGCTGAAGACGGAGGAGGAGCTGGTGGACGCCCTGGTGAAGCTCTACAGGTCCACCGAGTAGGCTGGTGCACCATGAGCGTGAGCCAGGATGGTGGATCGATACCTACTCGTAGCGGAGGGCCTCCACGGGGTGGAGGTTGGCCGCCCTCCACGCCGGGTAAAGGCCGGCGAGGACCGCTGTGACTATGGCGAAGCCTACCACCATGGCGCCCAGGACGGGTGAGGTGGACACAGGCAGGCCCACGTAGCCGCCCACGGCCTTGCCTAGGACGAAGCCGAAGGCGCTGCCCGTGATGCCGCCCAGCATCCCCGTGATGGTGACCTCCGTGAGGAACAGGGACATTATGTCACGGTTCTTGCCCCCTATGGCCTTGAGGACTCCTATCTCCTTGGTGCGCTCCATGACGCTGATGGTCATGGTGTTGATGATGCCCACGCCCGCCACCAGGAGGCTGATGGCCGCGATGCCCCCCAGCACAGCCTCCACGGAGCCCAGGATCTGGTCCACCTGCTGCTGCACCATCTCGTAGTCCATGATCATGACGTTGTCGCTGAACTTTTCCTTGATGTCCTCTATGACAGCCTTGATGTACTGGGCGTCGTCCACGCTGAGGGCCACGTAGTCCACCTTGCTGCCGGTCTCGAAGATCTGCTGGGCCTCCCGGAAGCTGATCATTATGCTGTTGTCGTCCTCAGAGCCGAAGGTGCCACCCACCTCCTTCATGACGCCCACCACCCTGAAGGTGAGCACCCGCTCCTCTCCCTTCACGTTGAAGGTGAGCTTTATCCGGTCGCCGGCCTGGTATATGGGCTCGTCCCTGTCCCGTGGCTGGCTGACCAGGTGGCCTATGACGGCGGCGCCCGAGTCAGCTGAAATCATGCTTCTACCGTCCTCTATCTCGTAAGCCTTGAATATCTGGAAGTAGACGGGGTCCACGCCGAAGACGCTGGACCGGTAGGTCTGGCCCCGGTAGGTGTGGGTGGCCTGCTTGGTGCCGATGATGGGGGCCACGTACCTGACGTGGGGGACCCTCTCGATGAGCTGGACCTCCCTCCAAGTCATGCCCTGGCCCACCAGGCCTCTGCCCGCCCTGATCTCGTAGGGGACCACCATGAGGTTGTTGGGGCCGAAGAGCTCAAGCTGGGTGCCCACCTCCACCGTCAGGCCCTGGGTGATGCTTATGAGGCCCGTGACGGCGGCGCAGCCTATGAGGATGCCCAGGACGTTGAGGGCGAGCCTGAACCGCTGCTCCCTGAGGCTGCTGGTGGCGCTGATGATGACGTCGTCTAGCTTCAACTCAGTCGAATAGGTGGGGCAGTGGAATAAAGGGGTTTAGTCGACGGTCTCCGAGGCCTCCAGCTCTGCTATGTACTCGGCTGGTAGGCCCAGGGCCTTGGCTCCGTCCACCATGTAGCGGAGGTACTTCTTGGTCGGCTTGAAGGGGCCTCGGGGGTTGGTGGTGCGGTACACGTGGGCGATCATAGGCTCCCCCGCCTCGCTTACGACCATTATGGGGTGCCTGTAGTAGGTGCCTCCGGGGACGCCTTCCACGGTGTCTAGGTGCTCCATCTCGTCGGGCGGTATCTCGTAGACGGCTCCGCGGACGAGTCTGTTGAGGGCGGGCTCGATGCCGGTTACGCCGCCCCTGTAGTTCTTGGAGTAGTAGTTGAACTGGACCTCCCAGTTGGGGATCAACGCCTTACAGACGAACTTGGCTGAGGGTGTGTGCCTCTTGAGGTTGTTGGCGTCCATGAAGGAGCCGTAGGTGAAGTACAGCATGGTGCAGAGTTGTCTGCGCGGCCGGAAAAACGTTTCCTGGGCGGCCTAGCCGCACCAGTCCATGATGATCCTGGCGCATACCTTTATGGTGTCCACGTACTCCCTGATGTCCACCCACTCGTCTACACCGCCCGTGGTCGCCAGGCCGCCCGCCAGGGGGCCGAGGCCCACGTTGGGTATGCCGGCTATGAGGACGGGGGTCCGCACGTCGCTCTTAGAGTACAGGGGGTTGCTGAAGGGTCGCTCCCCTGTCACAGCCTCGACTGCCCTCATCGTCGTCTGGACTATGGGGTGGTCCATGGGCACCTCGACTCCCTGGGTTCCCTGAACCCATGTGACCTCAGGGGGATACTCCCGGAGGTGGGTGTCTGACTCAGATGCCTCCCTGATGGCGCGCTCAACCTGCCCGACCACGTCATCTATGTCCTCGGTGGGAGGGAAGGTGAGGCCGAAGCCGACTGTGCACTCCGCTGGGACATCCGTGAGGTTGTCCCTTCTCCCGGCTTCCACGTGGGTCACGAGGAGGTTCGTGCCTCTGCCTACGCTGTCCGCCAGGGGGCCGTAGTTCGTGGTCGCCCGCCGCTCCTCGTCCAGCAGCTTGAGGCTCTCGATGAGGTAGATGGCCTTGTCGATGGGGTTTACCCCGAGGTGGTGGAAGGTTACTTGGACAAACTCGGTTCTGTCCGGCTTCCTACCCCTGACCCTTATCCTGAACTTGAGGAGGCCGCTGGTGAGGGTCTTTATCTCCTTGAGGCCCAGTTCCGACTCTGCTGGGTGGACGTACAGAGCCGCGTCTGCCCTGTAACCTTCCCTGAGGAGGGCGGCTATGCCCCAGGCATTCCGTTTGGATGAGGCGCTCATGAGGTAGATGTCGCCCCTGGGGGTGAACCCGGCTCTGTTGAGGGCCTGAGCCGCCGCCACCATTATGGCTGCGCCGGCGAGGTCGTCGGCCACTGCCCATCCGTACATCCTGCCACCCTCCACGTGGCCCGCGTGGGGAGGCTTGGACCAGCCCACGGTGTTGACGGGGTCCGCGTCCGGGTGCACTATCAGCATTATGCTGCGCCCGCCCCCTTTCCCAGCTAGTTTGCCTATGACATGTATGCGCTCCGTCAGGTCTATGGCCTCAGGTAGGGCGAACTCTCTGTTGAGCTGCACATTGGTGGGCATTAGCCTGAGGGTCTGAACGGTGCACCCGATCTCCTTCAGACTCTCCGACATCAGCCTCTGAAGCTGTTCCTCTCCCCCGGGGTACGCCTGAACAAGGATTCTGAGGTGCTCCACGTAGCGGGCTATGTTCCCTTCGATTATGTCTTCAACCTGTTGGGGGGTCGGCTGGGCCAAGGTAATCAGGGTACATGGGCCGCGGGCATACTTATGCTTGACCTAGCCGACGTTTAGATGAAGTAGTCGGCTATCATGGAGGCGACGTATATGAGCATCGTCACGTGGAACAGGGGCAGAGCCTTCAGCCATCCAGTAGAGTCCCTTCCCCTCAGTATCAATACGTTGGCCGCCAGGAGCAAGACGAGTCCTGCCACGAAGCTGTACATCATTATTCCGCCCAAGCCTCTGAAGAACAGGTACGCTGCAACGATGTGCAGCGCGGTGAAGAGCTGTATCCAGCGCTTGGTGCTCTCCACGCCGTAGAGGACCGGGATGGTTTTCAGGCCCCGGGCCTCGTCGTTGATGTGGTCGATGATGTCGTTCACTCCCAGGTGGGTCTGGGCGAAGGGGTAGAAGAACAGGAAGTAGGCCAGGGCTGTGGCGTCGGGTCTCCCGTTGACGAGGTACCCGGCGACAGGGAACAGGGAGAAGTCGGTTCTGCCCAGCAGCTGGGCGATTGGGAAGCCCTGGTCCCTCTTCTTCACTTGGTAGAAGTACTCCATGGCGTAGCTGTACACCATTATGGTGAACACGTAGACCGAGTTAGGGTAAGGGAGAGTGAATATTAGGGCGGAGGCCGCCGCGAAGAGGACCAGAAACAGGACATGTGCTTGTCTTGGCGTGACGCTACCCGAAGATATGGGCCTGGAGCCGAAGGGCCTCCAGTACCGGGTGAGCTTATGGTCGACGTCCAGCCGGTCCAGATCGGCGTCAACGATGTCATTGAGGACGAAACCGGCCTCAAAGCCGAACAACGCGATCAAGGCGGCTTTCGCGACAAGTAGCCAAGAGAACCCGCCATACAGGATAAAGCTGAGGAAGACGCCCGAGCAGAAGAGGAGGGGCCAGACTATGAAGAAGTGGAGCCTGGTTAAGTCCAGGTAGGCTTTAACGGAGTCAAAGGGCATAATACAGGCAAACGGGTATCAGTATTAAAGTAGTTTGAGGATGGTGGCGCTCCTTGGTTGACCTGAGGCTTTTGAAGGTTGTCCGCCCCCACATTGTGGCTGGGGGCTTCCTCGGGTACCTAGTGGGTGTGTTGTTTTCCTTGAACCTGGGTGGCAGAGTCTCTTGGACTGGGTTCGCCCTGGGTTACCTTGTTGTGCTCTTTATGGACCTCTCGACTCACTACAACAACGACTACTATGACGTGGAGATCGATAGGCGTGCCCCTTTCAAGCCTTTCGGCAGCGTCAACCTGTTCATAGAGCACCCTGAGCTGAGGGATTCAGCGTTTCTCGTTGCAGTCGGGTTCTCAGTATTATCTTTGCTGTGCGCTTCGGCCATGGTTTTGATGGGTTCAATGTGGCATCTGCTTGTGGTAGTCTTATTGTTCAACGTCTTGGGGTGGCTGTACTCGGCTCCCCCCGTCAGACTTCACTCCCGGAGGCTCGGAGAGGTAACCATAGCTGTTGGCACCGGGTTCTGCGTGCCCGCCGTTGGCTACATCGTGGCTAGTGGGGCGGTTGACGGCGCCTTTCTGCTGTTCTCGGCTCCCCTAGTGCTCTACGGGTTCGTTCTGAGTCTCTGTCTGCAGATGCCTGACCTTGAAAGCGATCAGGCTCTGGGTAAGAGGACCCTGGTGGGGTTGATTGGGAGACGGTACTCGTACATGCTGGTGCTGGTTTCCTCGGTCGCTGCCTCAGTCTCATTTTTCTATCTCGTTCCCGATGTCACAGGGGTATCCTGGTTGCTGCCATCCATCTCTCTTGTTCCGGTTGCGTCCAGTCTTGCTTGCGTCTTGTTGCTAAATGCCAGTCATTCGCACGCTAGACTGTTCACAAGAGTTAATGTCTCGTCTCTCTTCGTTCTACTTGCTGGGCTTAATATTGCATTGTTGCTGGGCCTGGCCTGAAACCATTTGAAGGAGTTAAAATAAACACAGCTAAGCGTCTGCAAAGATAATAGTTGATATCCGAGTTACTTTACTGGGTGTGTCCTAAGGCGGTGCAGGGTTGAGCCCACGTGGAGAGCAAGGGTTTCAACGAGAATAGCATCTTGTTGATCAAAGTCGTCTGCTCTCAGGCTTTCCAGGTTGATGACTCCGAGTGGCTCGCCTCTAAACAAAATTGGGACCGCCAACTCGGACAGTGAGACCTCGCCTTCATTAGGTTGGACGAAGTCAGGGTCCTTTGAAGTGTATGGCACCAACTGAGTCTTACCTGTCTTAAGGGCCCTCACCGTTATCCCAGGGCCGTCTAAGGGCTGCTTGAAAACGTAGCCGAGTTCAACGCCTTCAACTAGTATGTGGACGAGTTTGTTAACGACTACCACTGAAAAGCTTCCTCTATCAAAACCTAACACACTCTGAACTATGTTGAATGTGATTCTGGCGACGTCGTCCTCAGAATCAGCCAAGTTAAGCTCTGTTGCGTGCCTGTGGAGGGCCATCAGTCTCTCAAGATATATTTGACGCTCGGTAATATCTCGTAGGAAGTTTACAGTAACCTGCTTATCCCTTATGTCTATTCTGCTTGAAGAGTTCTCTACGACTCTATTACTGCCGTCTTCCCTTAAAACCCTGTACCTTAGTCTAAAGGAGCTCTGGTCTCCTAGCAGCGCCATTTTCACCATCTCTCTATCATCAGGGTGTATCCTATTCAAGGCGTCTTTACCCAATAGAGTTGATACGTCTTTGACGCCCACTAACTCGGCAAAGGCTTCATTGGCATAAACGCGTGTTGTGTTGTAGGTAATTGTAATAGGGTTAGAGGTGTCCTCGGTTACACACCTGTATAGTTCCTCTAACCACTTTTTCTCCATAATGTTCCTTATTCTGTGTAGGAGCACTTGAAAGTGGCTGGGCTCCACCTCTTTGCGGATATAGTCGTCCACTCCGACCTTGTAGGCGCTCTCAGCCACTTCCTCGCTTCCCTGCCCTGTGTACAGAATGAAAGGGATGGAGTTAAACTCCCTTATTTTTCGAGCCAGATCAATTCCATTCATTGACGGCATAACGTAATCTGATACAACACAATCAAAGTCATCATCCTTTACTGCTTTTAATGCCTCTGAGGACGAATTAATAGATACAACCTTAATTTCTTTATCAAGACTTTCCAAGAACCTCTTGGTAAATAATAGATGATCGTTCTCATCGTCAACATGTAATATCTTAATGGTGCTCCCTGTAAAAATGGATGATATCGCAGGTTCCTCATTATACTTGTTTTATACTTATTTAATTGTTTAGAATTATAATATGCTTTAATATAAAATAATAAATAAAGGTGTCTTTTCTCCTTTTTTGTCTCATTTAATTTAATGAGGTTAGACGGATGCCTTCCAGTTTCCACTAGCATCTGCACTGAACCATAATAGCATCTGTTTTAAATTACATCGAATCATGAAAACTACTGATTGTCATTGTCAGCAGAACAGAGAGTAATGAGTTATATTGAATCAGAGCGTGATGAGATCATCTCCTTCATGCAGAGGCTCATCCAGACCAGAAGCGTCACAGGTGAAGAGGCCGAGATCTGTGCGTTGATGGAGAAGGAACTCACCAGAGATGGCCTGGAAGTAGAACTCGTAGAGCCCTCACAGGGCCGAGTCAATGTCGTGGCCAAGCACACGGGTACCGGCGGAGGACCCAAGGTAATGATGTACAGCCACATCGACGTCGTGCCCGCTGGCGACCTATCCACCTGGAAGCACCCACCCTTCAGTGGAGAGATCGCCGAAGGCTACCTCTGGGGCAGGGGCGCCCAGGACAACAAGGTGGCCACATGCGGCCTCACAATGGCGTACAGGACCCTCAAGGAGCTAGGAGTTCAACTCAAAGGCGACATCGTGTTCACCCACGTGGGCGACGAGGAGAAGGGAGGCCGATACGGGTTCCAGGAGGTCCTCAACAGGGGCTACGGCGAAGGCGTAGACTACCTCTACTACGCCCACGGAGGAAAACCCGACCAGATAGGCATAGCCGCCAACGGCTCACGGGGCCTAACCCTGACAGTGAAGGGCCGCAGCGCCCACACGGCCCAGCTGGAGGAAGGCGTCAACGCAGTCGTCCACGGAGCCGCCCTCATCACTGAGCTCCAGAGGCTGGCCGACCAAGTCAACGCCAGGGCCTACCACCTGCCCGGCACAGACTCCGTGATGAAGTCAAGGTTCAGCATAAACCGCGTCCACGGCTACGTGGCCAACAACAACGTCCCGGATCACTGCGAGATATACGTGGACCGCAGGTACACCCCAGGCGAGACCGAGAAACAGATAGACAAGGAGTATGCGGACGCTATCAAACGAGCCAAGAAGAGCAACCCAGCACTAGATATCGATTACAGGGTTGAGCAGGGAAACCTAGTCTCCGTGGCCCCCGCCGACACCCCCCTCGTCAAAGCCATACAGCGGGCAGCCAAAACCCTAGGACACAACGCCAAACCCGTGGGCGGCAGCCACAGCAGCGACCACGGCTGGTTCGTCCGCCGCCACGGCAAACCCTTCGCCAGCTACGGCATCGGCGGAGAGGGCGTCCACTCCCCCAACGAGCGCATCAAGGTCGATGACATAGTAGCCACCACCAAGGCCTACGCCCTCAGCATGATCCACCTCCTAGGAGCAGAATAAAAACAACCCCAAAACACCCAACCCACAAAACCGCGGCGGACACCGCCACCCTCCGCCGCCGCCAAACAACCCCGGAAAAGCCTCCAAACCCTAAAAAAACCCGAAAACAGGGGAAAAATGACGGCGGCGGCGACACCCCCCTCCCCCCCCCCACCCCACACACAACAACAAACACACAACCCCACCCACAGAACAACCCACCCACCCATGAGACGCTAAACTTAAATCCGCTTAACAGACGGATACAGGGTACGTGAGGAACATGGGGTATCGTTTTATTAGCTGAGTACCCACAAAAGGTACAGTTCCTAGACACCACCCTCCGCGACGGAGAACAAACCCCCGGCATAAGCCTGACACCAACCAAGAAGCTCCAGATAGCCAGAAGCCTAGACCAGCTAGGCGTAACCGTCATCGAGGCAGGCTTCGCCGCCGTCAGCCCCGGAGAAAAAGAAGCAGTCAAACTCATAAGCAAAGCAGGCCTCGACGCAGAGATCTGCAGCGCCACCCGCAGCGTCATTCAGGACATCGACGTAGCCATAGACGCCGGAGCCGACAGCGTCAACATAATAATCCCTACAAGCGAGCTCCACATCCACAAGAAGCTGGGCAAAACCCAGCCAGAGATGCTGGAAGTAACCACCAACGTCGTCCAGCACGCCAAAGACCGGGGCGTCACCGCCGAAGTCTGCCTGGAGGACGGAACCCGCACCGAGATGAGCTACATCAAACAGGTCATCGGCCGCGCCCTCGACGCCGGAGCCGACAGAGTCACACCCTGCGACACCGTGGGCACCCTAACACCAGAAAAAAGCCACGCCTTCTACAAGGAGATCCACGACGCCTACCCAGACATGACCCTGGGCGTCCACTGCCACAACGACTTCGGCCTCGCCGTAGCAAACACCCTCTCCGCTATTGCCGCAGGAGCCATCCACATCCACGCAACAGTCAACGGCCTAGGAGAACGTGCCGGAAACGCCAGCCTCGAGGAGCTCGCCGTAGCCTTAAAACTCCTATACGATGTGGAGCCGGGCATCAACCTCAGACACATCACCCAGGCCAGCATGACCGTCAGCCGCGTCACAGGCGTCCACGTCCAGCCCAACAAGGCCATCGTGGGCAAGAACGCCTTCGCCCACGAGTCAGGCATCCACACCCACGCCATCCTCAAGGACCCAGCGACCTACGAGCGCATAGACCCCGCCATCGTCGGCGCAGCCAGACGCATAGTCTCAGGCAAACACGCCGGAAGCGCAGGCCTCAGCAAGAGCCTAGGCGAGATGGGCCTAGACTCCACCAGAGACCAGTTTGAGGCCGTGTACCAGCGCGTCAAGGAGCTTGGCGACAGGGGCTTCACCCTCAGCGACACCGACCTCTACGCCATCGCTACAGAGGTGATGGCCGTCCAACAGCACAGACCCCTGGTCCTCGACGAGTTTATAGTAACCACAGGCAACAGGATAACCCCCACCGCCTCGGTCAAGCTCACCCGCAACGGCGAAACCTACATGGAGGCAGCCACAGGCAACGGCCCCGTGGACGCCACCCTCAACGCCGTCATCAAGGCAGTCAAGCCCGAGGAGGAGGTGACCCTGGAGCTGTACCAGGTGGAGGCCATCACCGGCGGCACAGACGCCGCCGTCAACGTGGAGGTCAGGCTCAGGCAGGGAGACAAGGTGGTCACCAGCAGGGGCGAAGACACGGACATAGTCATGGCCAGCGTGGACGCCTACCTGAAGGGAGTCAACCTCTACCACAGCATGAACAGGAGAAACTGAGATGGGAGAGACACTGTCAGAGAAGATACTCACCAAGGCTTCAGGCCAGACGACAGCCAAGGCTGGCCAATTCGTCAAGGCCCGGATCGATGTGGCCATGATGCCAGACATCACTGCGGTCCTCGCCTTCGAGGCCATGAAAGCCATAGGAACACAAAAGGTGTGGGACCCCGAGAAGGTCGTCCTCATCCTGGACCACGTGGCGCCCCCCAGCAGCGTCAACTCCGCCCGCGTCCACAAAGCCATCCGAGAGTTCGCCCAGGAGCAGGGCATCCCCCACCTCTACGACGTTAACAGCGGCGTCTGCCACCAGGTACTCCCCGAGCACGGTCACGTAAAGCCCGGCCAGGTGGTCATCGGCGCCGACAGCCACACCTGCACCCACGGCGCCTTCGGGGCCTTCGCCACCGGCGTGGGCAGCACGGACATGGGCGCCGTCCTGGCCAAGGGCAAGACCTGGCTCAAGGTCCCCGAGACCATCAAGGTGGAGGTCAGCGGAAGGCTGCCTGAGCACGTCACCAGCAAGGACGTTATCCTCAGGGTGGCCAAGGAGATCGGCGTCAGCGGGGCAACCTACATGGCCCTGGAGTTCCACGGGGAGACAGTCGCAGACATGAGTGTCTCCAGCCGCATGACCCTCTGCAACATGGCCATCGAGATGGGCGGAAAGACGGGCCTCTGCGAGCCCGACCAAAAAACCCTCAGATGGCTGAAGGAACGCACAGAGGATGAGCTCAACCCAATATACGCTGACCCAGGCGCCAACTACAGGAGCGTGTTAAACCTAAACGTGAACAGCTTGGAGCCCCAGGTGGCCTGCCCCCACAACGTGGACAACGTCAAACCCGTCACCGAACTAGGAGACATCAAGATCAACCAGAGCTTCATAGGGAGCTGCACCAACGGTAGGCTGGAAGACCTGGAGGCCGCCCACAGCATCCTCAAGGGACGCCAGGTACACCCCGGCGTCCGGCTGCTGGTGGTCCCAGCCTCCAGAGGCGTCTACAGAGACGCCCTCGAGAAAGGAATCATAGCAGACCTGGTGGACGCCGGCGCCACCGTCAGCAACCCCAGCTGCGCCGCCTGCTTCGGAGGCCACATAGGCATCCTCGCCCCGGGGGAGCGAGGCATAACCACCAGCAACCGAAACTTCAAGGGCCGCCAGGGCAGCCCCGAGGCTGAGGTCTACCTCAGCAGCGCAGCCGTGGCCGCCGCCTCAGCTCTCACAGGCCGCATCATGGACCCCAGGGAGGTGACCTGATGAGGATCAAAGGAAAAGCGTGGAGGTACGGAGACGACGTCAACACCGACTACATTATCCCCGGCCGCTACATGGAGCTCACAGACCCGGAGGAGATGGCGCTCCACGCCTTCGAGGACCACGACCCAGGGTTCAGGAAAGGAGTCCAGCACGGAGACGTAGTTGTGGGCCGGGCCAACTTCGGGTGCGGCTCAAGCCGGGAGCACGCGCCCCTCGCCCTCAAACACTCTGGGGTGGGCAGCGTCCTCGCCGAGAGCTTCGCCCGCATATTCTACAGGAACTGCATCAACATAGGGCTGCCCGCCCTGGAGTGCCCGGGCATCCACGCTGCCGTGGAGAAGGGGCACACGCTGGAGGTGGACGTGACCGGGGGAGTCGTGAGAAACCACACCACCGGTGCATCTCTCCGTTTCAACCCGCTGCCCCCCTTCATGGTGGAAGTATTAAATGCGGGCGGGCTAGCACCTTACCTCAGCAAAGCGGAGGATTGGTGAATTGGCAAACTACAAGATAGCGACCATACCCGGGGACGGCATAGGCACCGAGGTCATGGCGGCCACCGTCAAGGTCCTGGAGGCCCTGGCCGAGAAGACGGGCCTCAAATTCGAGTTCAGCACCCTGTGGGCGGGGGACGAGTACAAGGCGAGGACCGGCGTGGCCCTACCCCCTGAAACCGTGAAGGGAGTCAAGGCAGCGGACGCGTGCCTCTTCGCCGCCGTCGGCAACACCGCCAAGGAAGTCATACTACCCCTCCGACAGAGCCTGGGCCTCTACGCCAACCTGCGGCCAGCCAAGGCGTACCCCGGAGTCCCGGCCCTCAAACCCAATGTGGACATCATGATCGTCCGCGAGAACACCGAGTGCCTCTACAAGATGGTGGGGTACAGGGGCCCCGACTTCGGCGTCAACCTCAGGATAATCACCAGCCAGGCCTCGGAGCGCATCACCCGGTACGCCTTCGAGTACGCCGTAAAGAACGGCAGGAAGAAGGTGACCGCCGTCCACAAGGCCAACGTCCTGGACTACACAGACGACGTGTTCCTGGAGGCCGCCAGAGCCGTAGCCAAGGAGTACCCCCGCGTCAGGTACGATGAGCAGATAGTGGACGCCTGCGCCATGAAGCTGGTCCTGGCCCCAGAGCAGTTCGACGTCATAGTCACCACCAACATGTTCGGCGACATCCTCAGCGACGAGACCGCCGGCCTCGTAGGCGGCCTGGGTCTAGCCCCCAGCGGAAACGTGGGGGACGAGATGGCCATCTTCGAGCCAGTCCACGGCTCGGCCCCGGACATCGCCGGAAAGGGCGTCGCCAACCCGGTGGCCACCATCCTCAGCGCCGCCATGATGCTGGAGTGGCTGGGCGAAACCGGTGCAGCCGAGATGCTTGAGGCAGCGGTCCTCAAGGTCCTAAAGGAGGGCAGGGTTAGGACCCCCGACCTGGGCGGAAAAAACCGGACCATGGAGGTTGCGGAGGCCGTCGCCGCCGCCCTCTGACCCACGCCGCCCGTTCACTAAATTTATTAGCAACCCTCAGGTATACAACCCTAGGTTTACAACCGGGACGCTGAGCCACAAATGGGCGAGGAATCTGAGGCGACACTTAACGTGAGGCGGGTTACCCGCGGCGACTTCGAGACCGTGGTCGAGGTCCTAGGCAACCCCATACGCCGTCAGATAATCCGCAAGCTCAGCGAGGGCCCAGACTACGCCCTCAGGCTCAGCAACGAGCTTAACATCCACCAGCAGCTGGCCGCCAAACACCTGAAGGTCATCAGGAACGCCGACCTGGTGGACATGGTGCGCCAGAAGAGCGACAGAGGCGCAGACCAGAAGCTCTTCAGCCTCAACAAGTTCTACAGCCTTCAGATAGACTTCAGCCCCAGCCTATACAACGAGCGCCTCATCAGCTTCAACAACCCCGACAGGTGGATTCTGGCCGACAACTACATGGAGCACCTGGAGAACCAGGTCCAGGACCTCACGGAGGAGGAGAGCGGCGTCGACAAGATCAACCCCCTCAGCCAGGTCATCCAGGACATAGACGAAGAACTGGAGAGCATGGAGAAACGCCGCGCCCGCCTCCTATACATAAGAAACCTGGCAATGAACGCCAGCGGCCAAGCCATGGACGAACTGGACCGCGGAAAACGGCAGGTCCTCCACTACATCCTGGACAAAGGCCAGGCCAGCGTCGAGACCCTCTCCAGGCAACTGCAGCTGAGGGAGGAGACCATCCGCAACATAGTGGGCGACCTGGAGAAGGAGGACCTGGTGAAGCGGATAGGCAACAACGTGTACCTGGTGGAGCTCATCTAGGGTCACGATCGTAACGTTTTTTAAACCCCCGATGGTATACAACCAATGGTTTACAACTAAAGGTGGTACACTGTGCTAGCGCTTACAATTTCAGACCATACAGCCGATTTTCCTGCATTCACCAGCGCAGGGCCACCTATAGTAAACGTTAAGGAGAAAAAAATATGAGTACACAAGGACAGCCGGTCCTAATCCTCAGGGAGGGCACCGAGCGCAGCACCGGAAGGGACGCCCGCGGCAACAACATCATGGCCGCCAGGATCGTCTCGGAAGCGGTGAAGACCAGCCTTGGCCCCAAGGGAATGGACAAGATGCTGGTGGACAGCTTCGGCGACGTCACCATCACCAACGACGGCGCCACCATGCTCAAGGAGATGGATGTGCAGCACCCCGCCGCCAAGATGATGGTGGAGGTCAGCAAGACCCAGGACGACGAGGTCGGCGACGGAACCACCACCGTGGTCATCCTCACCGGCGAGCTTCTGGGCAAAGCCTCTGAGCTCATGGAGAAGAAGGTTCACCCCATCGTTATCATCGACGGCTACAGGCAGGCAGAGGACCAGGCCCTTAAGATACTGGACCAGATCGCCGAGAAGGTGGACCCCCGGGACAAGAAGATCCTCAAGAAGGTCAGCATAACCACCATGGCCAGCAAGCTCGTCAGCAGCCACAGCGACCACCTGAGCGACATCGCTGTGGACGCCATACTCCAGATCGCGGAGGAGAGCAACGGCGGCTACAAGGTGGACTTGGACATGGTCAAGGTGGAGAAGAAGCCCGGCGCATCCATGACCGACACCAGGCTCGTGAAGGGCCTCATCATCGACAAGGAGGTAGTCCACGACGGCATGCCCAAGCTGGTGAAGGACGCCAGGATCGGGCTGCTCAACGCCGCCATGGAGATAGAGAAGACCGAGTTCGACAGCAAGATCGCCATCGAGACCCCCGATCAGATGCAGGCCTACCTGGACCAGGAGGAGCAGATGCTCCGGGACATGGTCAAGAAAGTGAAGGAAGCCAAGATCAACGTCCTCTTCTGCCAGAAGGGCATCGACGACATGGTGCAGCACTTCCTCAGTCGCGAGGGCATCCTGGCCGCCAGGAGGCTCAAGAAGAGCGACATGGAGGCCCTGGCCAAGGCCACGGGCGCAAAGGTCGCCAACGCCGTGGAGCAGCTGAGCGTCGAGGACGCCGGCTACGCCGCCCTAGTGGAGGAGAGGAAGGTCAGCGAGGACAAGATGATCTTCGTAGAGGGCTGCAAGAACCCCAAGGCCGTCAGCATCCTCATAAGAGGAGGCACCGAGCGCATCGTCGATGAGGCCGAGCGCAGCATCCACGACGCCCTATGCGTAGTCAAGGACGTGGTGGAGACCCCCAAGATCGTGGCGGGCGGAGGCGCCCCCGAGATCGAGGTGGCCAGGCTGCTACGCAACTACGCCGAGAAGCTCGTGGGACGCGAGCGCCTAGCTGTGGTCGCCTTCGCTGACGCCCTAGAGGTGATACCCATCACCCTGGCCGAGAACAGCGGCATGGACCCCATAGATGCCATCAGCGAGATGCAGAGCGCCCACGCCAAAGGTAAGAAGTGGACGGGCATCAACGGCTTAGAGAACAAGGTGGACGACATGACCAAGCTAAACATCTACGAGCCCATGGTGGTGAAGGCCCAGGCCATAAAGAGCGCCACAGAGGCTGCCACCATGCTGCTGAAGATCGACGACATCATAGCCGTGTCCAAGATGAGGGGCCCGGCCGGACCACCCGGAGGAGGCGGCATGCCTGGCGGGATGCCCGGCGGCATGCCCCCCATGATGTAGGAGGAGAATGAGAATGGCATACTATACGACAGCGGGCGGACAGCCCGTGATAGTGCTGAAAGAAGACACCGAGAGGACCCGCGGCAGGGACGCACGTAAATCCAACATGATGGCGGCCCAGATCATAGCCGAGGTGCTGAAGACCACCCTTGGGCCGAGGGGCATGGACAAGATGCTCATCGATAGCTTGGGGGACATCACCATCACCAGCGACGGCGCCACCGTGCTGGAGGAGATAGACGTACAGCACCCCGCGGCCAAGATGATGATCGAGGTGGCCAAGACCCAGGACAAGGAGGTGGGCGATGGAACCACCACCGCGGTCATGCTGGCGGCTGAGCTCCTGAAAAAGGCAGGCGAGCTGCTGGAGGACAACATCCACCCCAGCATCATCATCAGCGGCTACCAGAAGGCCTCGGAGAAGGCCCTGGAGACCCTGAACAAGGTCAGCATCCCCGTGGACATGAACGACGACGAGACCCTCATGAAGCTGAGCAACACCAGCATGAGGAGCAAGGCCGTCTCCAATGAGCGCGAGCACTTGAGCCGGATCGTCATCGACGCCATCAGGCTGATCGTGGAGAAGCGGGACGGCACCGTCATCGCCGACGTGGACAACGTCCAGATCGTCAAGAAGGAGGGCCAGAGCCTGGAAGCCACCGAACTGGTCAAGGGCATCATAGTGGACAAGGAAGTCGTCCACGACGGCATGCCCAAGAAGATCAAGAAGGCCAAGATCGCGTTGCTTGACACCCAGCTGGAGGTCAAGAAAACCGAGTTCGACGCCGAGATCAGGATCACCAGCCCCGGAAACATCAAAGCCTTCCTGGATCAGGAAAGCGAGATGCTGAAAAGAAAGGTGGACCAGGTCGTGGCGACGGGCGCCAACGTGGTCTTCTGCCAGAAGGGCATAGACGACATGGCTCAGCACTACATGGCCAAGGCGGGCGTCATGGCTGCCAGGCGCGTCAAGAAGAGCGACATGGACAAGCTGGCCAAGGCCACGGGTGGCAAGGTGGTTAACAACCTAGCCGACCTGAATAAGGATGACCTGGGCTTATGCGGGCTCGTCGAGGAGAGGAAGGTCGGAAACGACAAGATGATCTTCGTCGAGGAGTGCAAGGACCCCCAGGCCGTAGCCATCTTCGTAAGGGCCGGCCTCGAGCGCATGCTCGACGAAGCCGAGAGGGCCCTGAACGACGCCCTCTACGTCATCAGCGACGTGGCCGAGTCGCCCAAGATGGTGGCCGGAGGCGGCAGCGTGGAGATGGAGATGTCCAAGGCCGTCCGCGGTTACGCGTCCCAGATAGGAGGCCGCGAGCAGCTGGCCATAGAGGCCTTCGCCGACGCCATGGAGATAATCCCCAGGACCCTGGCGGAGAACGCCGGCCTGGACATCCTGGACACCATGGTGGCCATGAAGACCGCCCACGCCAAGAAGGATGGCGCCTACATGGGCGTTAACGTCTTTGATGAGGGCGTCATCGACATGATGACCGAGGGCGTAGTGGAGCCCACTGTGGTGAAGGAGCAGGCCATCAAGAGCGGCATCGAGGTCGCGTCCATGATCCTCAGGATCGACGACGTGTTGGCCGCCAAGTCTGGAGCCGGCCCAGGAGCCGGAGGCCCAGGGGGTGGGCCGCCCGGTGGCATGGACGAAGACATGGACATCTAAAGTCCACAAAACCCCTTTTTTAATTTCTAACGCATTGTCTTACGCAAGACGATAAACTTTTTCAAATGGTTTTCTGTTAGGGGAGTTGATAGACACAAAATAAGTGAAAAGTAAATCGGTCACACACGCTATGTTAAAGACTATCTCAACATGTCCCGATATATTCCTGGGCTGCTACCCTCAATAAGGGTGGCTCCACAGGCTTTCTCATAGAACATGTGTGGGCCTACTCCTCCGATTATCCCATACGCGTAGCCCATCTCCCTGAGCCCGTGCAGACAAGCGATAAGCAGCGCCCTCCCGATGCCCCGTCTCCGATGAGTCTCAGCCACTCCCTCTGGACCAAAGAAGCTACGGCACGTACACTCATAGGCAGCGAACCCCACGATTATAGCCTTTTCCTGGGACTGGTCAATGGCGATGTAGACTGAGCGGGGCTTGTTCGCAAACCCCACGCTGATCTCGTCGGCCCAACCCTCTCCGAAGTTTTCTTTAACAAAGGACCGTACCTGAGTAATCTCGAAGGCGTAAGCCCGGCGTATCACTATCTTGTGTCTTCTCAACTCACCTATCAACGGATCCAAAGGCGGCAGATCGAGAAGCGAGACGAGCATATCAGGCAGAATGATCTTCCTCCATTTCTTCTAACAGGGGTCTCTTTGTACCAGCATCTATATCTATCTACTTCAATGATGTGCGACTGGGAGCGTCTTCATGCTCGTTGAACTCTTGAGATTCAAGGAAAACAGTGACACGGCTCTATATTCCGGGTAGAGACGGAGACTACACGACCCTTATATACGAAAATCCTGGCTTGAGATTTCGTGGAACGTAAAGAAGGAATATTGATCTTGGAACCCTCCACGTCAGCTGAGGAGATGTTCAGGGTTCTCAGGATCGTCAAGAGCGTCGACGTGAAAGCCCGGGACGACCAGGATCCACGCACCGACGACAGGTTCGTTTCCATACTCCAGAAGATGATCTAGCCAGCCAGTGTGGGCACAGGGCTATTGGTAGTTTCATCATTTTTTCATCTCAAATATTGATCATTTAAAATTTTATTAATATTCAAATACACATTTTAGTATCTTGACATCCGGGCGACCATTGAGGCAGCTACTCTATTTTACTAGTCTAGTTTCAGTGTCCGCTTCCCTTATATCAGTAAAACACAGTCTCATCGGTTCATGAAAAAGTACACCAAGTCATTTGTCACGGGATCAAGTGAACCTATAGCCATAGACATGGACAAGAGCAGCGTCAGGATGATGGACCTCTACGTGTACGATTTAGAGGGCGAGACAGGCCCGGGTAAAGACGTGGCCGCAGCGCGTGATCCCAGTAAAATATTGGAAGATAAGAGAAACGCCTTGAGGGCGCTCCTTCAGAACCGTCAGCAAGATAAATAAACGCGACTCCGCCGCCTAGAATAGCGGAAAAATTTTCTATTCACTCTGAACATGTTCATTTATGGAGTTTAAGGGTCAAGTCGGTCACAGGATCGACGAGCACAGGGATGAGATTGTAGGCGTCAGCAGAAGGATCCATGAGGAGCCTGAGCTAGGCCACAAGGAGTACAAGGCCTCCAAGCTGCTCGCGGAGGAGCTGAAGAGGCACGGGTATGAGGTTAAGCTGGGGGTCTCGGGCATGGAAACCGCCTTCATCGCCTCCAGAAGGAAGAAGAAGGGGCCGACAGTGGGAGTCTTGGCCGAGTACGACGCGTTACCGGGCATCGGGCACGCCTGCGGCCACAACCTGATAGCCACCTCGGCTCTGGGAGCCGCCGTAGGGTTAGCGGCCGTCGCTGATGATCTGCCGGGGAACGTGGTCATCTACGGAGCGCCGGCGGAGGAGGGGGTGGTGCAAAACGCAGGGGGCAAGGTGGTGATGCTGGACGAGATCAGGAAGGCGGACGCCGCTATCATGATCCATCCCAGTAGCCTATGGGGCAGCTACGGGACCAGCAACGCCAGGGAGAGCTTCATGGTGGAGTTCTACGGTAAGAGTAGCCACGCTGGGGCCGCCCCGGAGAAGGGGGTCAACGCCCTTGAGGGGGTTCTGCTCACGTTCCAGGGCATCAACGCGCTGCGTCAGCACATCAGCAGGGACGTGCGCATCCACGGCATCATCAAGCACGGCGGGGACAGCCCCAACACGGTGCCGGACTACGCCTCGGCCCACCTCTACGTGAGGGCTCCGACCCTGCCCATGATGAGGGAGTACTACGCCAAGGTGGAGAACATTGTGAAGGGGGCCGAGCTGGCCACTGGGGCCAGGAGCAAGGTCACCCAGGTGGCCAACACCTACGCCAACACCATACCGAGTAAGACGCTCACGGACGCCTTCAGGGAGAACATGGGCTTGGCCGGCGTGGACTACCCTGAGGAGACGGAGGTGAGGCAGAGCGGAGGAAGCACCGACTTCGGTAACGTGAGCCAGGTCATCCCGGCCCTCAGCGCTTACATCAACATCGGGCCCGTGGTGCTCCACAGCCCGGAGGGGACTACCATGACGGCCACCCACCAGGCCCATGAGGCCATGATCAACGCGGCCAAGGGCCTGGCCTACACGGCCGTCGACCTTATAACGCGGCCTGAGCTGTTGAGGAAGGCCAAGGATGAGCATCAGAGGAGGCTCAGGGAGCAGGGCTAGCCCTACACCCACTCCACGTGGAATAGTTCATCTACCCCGACCTCTCTCAGCCTCGCCATACAGGTCTCCACGGCTTCATCCCCGGCGTCGAAGCTGCCCCTCACAAAGGATAGCGTGTCCTCTCTCAGGGTGACCCTGACCCTTTTCTCGCCAACGCTGAACTCCACGGCTATGCCCCCGGCCTCCTCCACCTCTATGTTGTGTTTCCCCATAGTGCAGCCCGTGCTGCTCTGGACGCCGTCTATGACGCAGGAGTCTGGGGGCGCCCACCTCAGGTAAGCCTTGCACCGGATTCCGAACCAGCCCCTGGAGTCCAGCTTATCCAGGGCCGCCAGCCCCATCCTGAGGCCGATGATCATGAATGGGCCTCCGTGGCCGTGGAACTCGATGGCTTTTTCCTCGAGCTCCACCGTGTAGTCTCTCTGTTTGGGTGTCTTTACGAAGTTCAACTGGTTCTCAGCCCTGTGATGTTATCCTTCTATATTCTGGGCACTTGATAAAAAGGATGAGGGTGTCCTCAAGGGACCTCAACCATAAAAAAGCCCACCTCAGCTAACAGGACTCGAATATCAGTGAAGATTAATCGCCGAAAATTGGTGAGACATTTCACCGAAGGAAAAGCATGAAGAAGAAGATGGAATTTTTTTCCGCCTTATCCCGTGCCGGCCAGGATAAGCCACCCAACGTAAACGCCTGCGCCTGCCACCGAGCCCAGGCAGAGGGGGGAGGGGGTAGAGCAAGATAAACCGGAAACGGCCTCCCCACGCAGAAAGGAGCCCGGGAAACACGCCTTCACGTTCCCATTCTATGCAGAAACGCCGTCCATTCCACACAGAGACACGGTCATTTCAGCGCATCAGGCACGGTATTGATGTGCAAAAAAAGGGGGGGGTATCATATAATGGAGAATATTTTCATCAATACAAGAATAAATGATCCTCAGAGCCTGGGGGAAGAGCGCACGTGAAAAAGATAGGGGGTTCATATAATGCTGATTTTTTCTTTCAATGGAAAGAGCGCTCGACCTCTAACGATTGAAGGGATTTACCCGCTATGACTGGATGACCATTTTTTATACTCATCTGCCTCTGCTATGAGGGATTGTTATGGCTAGAAGTTATGCTGACCTTAATAAGGACGAGCGAAGCCACGCCCTGGCCCTCCACAAGGAGAGCATAGTCATCGACAGCAGCGTAGTCGCCGTCATCGACTACGTGGCCGAGAACATGTGGCTGGACGACGTCCTCAGAGGCGGGCTGACGGCCACAAACCTCACCGTCTGCATGCAGCGCAGCTTCACCGAGGCCCTCAAGGAGCTCATCGAGCACAACCACTGGGCCGAGAAGAATAAGGACCGGGTCATCGTGGTCCGGAAGGCAGCGGACATAGAGCGGGCCAAGAAGGAGGGCAAGCACGGCATCATGTACGGGCCCCAGGACAGCATGTTCCTGGAGCGCAGCATAGACCTCCTGAACGTCGCCTACCAGCACGGGCTGAGAGCCATGCAGATCACCTACAACTGGCAGAACGAGGTGGGCGCCGGGTGCCGTGAGAAGAAGGACGCCGGCCTCACAGCCTTCGGCGAGAAGGTGGTCCAGAGGATGAACGAGCTAGGCGTTCTCATCGATCTGAGCCACACCGGGGACCAGACCTGCTGGGACGCCATAGAGCAGAGCAGGGACCCCGTCAGCTTCACACACATAATCCCCAGGCGCAGCGCCCCCATGAAGCCGGGCGGCTACGCCGAGTGGGCCACCCGATCTACCAGCCTCTGGGGCAGCTTCGTCGAGTACAGCAAGCAGAGGGGCAAGCCAGACGACATGATGCAGGCATGCGCCGAGAAGGGCGGCGTGATAGGCGTCACGCCTTTCTTCGCCAAGAAGGCTGGTAAATCCACTATCACCGACGACACCCTGGACCAGTTGGACGAGACAGTGGACATAGTTGGCGTAGACCACACGGGCTTCGGATCAGACCTGGAGTTCCCCAACAGCATCACCCGGGCTGCCTTCATCTGGAAGAACCCTGACAGGATCGACGTGGACTACTTCACCCCCATGGACAAGACGTGGGGTTACGGTTGGCTGGAGCACATGCCCAACTTCACCATGGGCCTAGTGGCCCGCGGCTACAGCGACCAGGAGATAAAGGGCATCCTGGGCAGCAACTGGGTCAGGCTGTTCAAGAAGGTGTGGGGCGGCTAACCCCCTTACAGGAAGGTCTCAGGCTCTTTTCTTTCGCTGAAGTTGGTGTGCAGCCACGTGGCGGCCCTCTCGATGCCCTTGTGAGCCCAGGCCCTGGCCCTAGTGGGGCAAGCCTTGACGCACGCCGTGCACCTGATGCAGTCTTCCTTTACTGTCTCCACGGCGTCGGTCACCGTCACGGCTCCGGTGGGGCACACATCTGCGCACATGCCGCAGAGGATACAGGTTCCGGCGTCCGTCTCCGGGGAAATGGGATCAGAGGCGCTCCTCTCCCTGTAGGGTTTGTTGCCCGGGACAGCCAGATCAGGTACATCTTCAATGGAGCCCAGCTTCTTCCTCACTTTCTCACCGAAGGCCCTAGCCTTCTCCAGGTCCGCCTCGTCCGGTCGCCCGTCAGCCACTGGCTTCTTCTCGGTGCTGTAACTGTGCTCGCCGATGAAGGCAGCCGCAGCTAGAGGCTTGAAGCCTCGCTCGGTAGCGATGTCCCTGAGCTCCAGGAGGGCGTCCTCATAGGCCCTGTTACCGTAAACAGCGAGTAGAACCGCGGGGCCGCCACAGCCATTCAGGTTCATGATCCGTCCGGCCGCCGCAACAGGGATGCGGCCGCTGTACACGGGGGCCGCAATCACCGCCAGCTCGTCTTTCTTGACGCGGGGCATTTTACCCTCAGCGTCTGGACGAGTCAAGTCAACGTGCTCCACGTGGACGCTGATTCCTTCTGTAACAGCCTCAGCCACCCTCCTAGATGTGCCGGTGGGCGAAAAATAGACCAGCTTAACCTTGGTGACCTTCACACCAGGAACACCTGATGACGCCGTTTAAACCTGATCACTTCAACAAGTGAACTCCCTGCAAGTAGACATCTCCTGTGAAATTTTTTCTACTCATACACAGCATATCCATCATGGACGATCAGCTTTACCCCCCCTACACCAACCCCGGCTCAGAGAGCTACAGGCAGAGGATACTGCCCCTCAGGCAGCGGATGGAAGCATACAACGGCTGGCTCAGGAAGCGGCTGGAGACGCTGCTACCCCGCCTCATGGACGAGTGCGGCATAGAGATGTGGCTCATCATAGCCCGGGAGTACAACGAGGACCCCGTCATCATGAGCCTCCTGCCGGAGCCCAACCTCTACGCCCGCAGACGCACCATCCTGCTCCTCCACAGAAAACCGGACAAGGTGGACAGGCTCGCCGTCTACAGGTACGGGTTCGGAGACTTCTACGAGGGCGTCTGGGACCCGGAGAAGGAGGACCAGCACGAGTGCCTGGCCAGGATAATCAGGGAGAGGAACCCCAAGACCATAGGCATCAACGTCTCAGAGACCTGGGCCTTCGGCGACGGCCTCACCCACGGCGAGCACACCCAGCTGGTGGATGCCCTGGGCGACCTCAGCCAAAGGCTCACACCGGCTGAGACCCTGTGCGTCAGGTGGCTGGAGACACGCATACCCGAGGAGCTGGAGACCTACCCCACCCTAGTCGAGCTCACCCACGCCATAGTCCAGGAGGCCTTCAGTAGCAAAATCATCACACCCGGTGTCACCACCACCGAAGATGTCCAGTGGTGGATGCGTCAACGGATGCTGGACCTGGGCGTAGAGATGTGGTTCCCAGCCACCGCGGACCTCCAGGGCCACGGGGATGCCTACGACGCCAAGGAGAAGCGCACCCTCATCAAGCGGGGGGACCTCCTCCACTGCGACATAGGGTTCTACTACCTGGGCCTAGCCACGGACATACAGCAGAACGCCTATGTGCTAAAGCCAGGTGAGACCGATGCCCCCCAGGGCCTCAAGGACGCCCTGGCAGACGCCAACAGACTCCAGGACCACCACGCGGAGGCCATGAGGACAGGCCGTACGGGCAACGAGACCCTGAGGCTGACCCTGGAGAACGCCAAGAAGGAGGGAATCAAGCCAAGCGTCTACACCCACCCCATCGGCGTACACGGCCACGCCGCCGGGCCCCCGGTGGGCCTCTGGGACCAGCAGGACGGGGTCCCCGGCCGCGGCGACCACCCCCTATACCCTGACACCTGCTACGCCATAGAGCTCAACGCCAAGAGGCAGGTCCCTGAGTGGGGCGGCCAGGAGGTGAGGATGAGCCTGGAGCAGGACGCATGGTGGACCGGCGAGAAGCTGGTCTTCATGGCGGGGCGCCAGAAGAAACTACACCTGGTGAGCTGATATGAACCCCAAGGAGATAGGAAAGCGGGCTCTGGAGTACGACAAGTACAGCGGCTGCAGCCAGTCGGTGCTCCTCGCCCTCCAGGAAGCATACAACATCGGCGACCACATGAGCTTCAAGGCTGCCACCACCCTCAGCGGCGGGGTGGCCAGACGCGGCGAGACCTGCGGCGCCCTCCTGGGCGGCCTCCTCGCCCTCGGCCTAGTCAAGGGCCGGGATGACATAACCGACACCCAGGCTTACAGGGACGCCATGGCGCCCGCCAACCAGGTAGTGGACGGGTTCAAGGCCCGACTGCAAAAGGAGTTCGGGTTCAGGAAGCCCCTGGAGTCCACCATCTGCCGCGACATCCAGCAACACATATACGGCAGAGGCTTCGACCTCAACAAGCCCGAGGACTACAAGGCGTTCCTAGACGCCGGGGGCCACGGAGACCATGGGTGTCCCAAGGTCTGCGCCGTGGCCGCCGAGGTGACAGCCGAGAAGATTCAGATCTTGCTGAGGTAGGGCGGGAAGGGGCCTCCCTCGGCGTGCATCACCCGCCTGTAGAGGGCCGCCAAGGCATTCTCCTCTAGGTCGTACCTCATGACGACGCCCAGGGCGGGGTCCGTTGTGACGTACTTGAAGCCTACGTGCTCGTAGAACTCCTGGAGGCGCCTTCCAACCTGGTCGGTTTCCTCGGTGTACAGGATCACTGAGCCGTAGTCCAGCTCATAGCAGTAGATGAGCGCCAGCGTTATCAGTATCTTGCCCAGGCCCTTGCCCTCTATCTTGGTGGCCAGCTCGTCCAGGAAGTAGGCTGCCGGGTCTCCCTCGTAGTCGTACCCGAAGATGAAGGCCGCGGGGTCCCCCTCCACTGAGAGGGTTATGCACATGAAGTCCTTCTTCCCGGCCTTCTCCGTGAACTCGTCGTGGGTGTACCACAGCTCGCGCCTGAACTTTTCTTGGTCGATGGCCTCCAGCTTGGCCATCATCCTCTCGTTCAGGTGTGTGAAGACGGTGATGCTGACATGCCTCTCCAGCTTCTCCTCAGCCCTCTCCACCGCCCGCCTCAGTGCGTCCTCGAAAAACGGGAGCGTTTCATCGTCCAAACATGATTCATCCTAGTTGAGGCCGTGACGCCTCATGGCCGCGGATATGACTCCCCTGACCATGTCAGGGTACTTCTTGCCCAGGGCGTACCACATCATGGGGTAGAAGCTGAGCTCGTCCCGCACGACATCATAGTCGATGCCGGGCAACGTGTTCACCTCCAGGAAGTAGAGCTCCCCGTCGGTGTCCAGCCTGTAGTCCATCCTGGCCCAGTCCATGCAGTTGAGGGCCCTGAAGCTGGCCTTGGCGTGGGCCTCTATCCTCTTCCTCAGCGCCTCATCGATTTTTGTCGGGCACTTGTAGTTACTGCTGTCGTCGAAGACGCTCTTAGCCTTCTGGCCCAGGACGCGGCCCAGCTCAGGGGGGAAACCGCTGAAGTCCACCTCTAGGATGGGCAGCACCGTGGGCTCCTCTCCGTCCAGGTAGTTGCCCACCAGGCCCACGCTGAACTCGCGGCCGTCAAGGAACTTCTCCACGAGTATGGGCTGTTTGTAGGTGTCCAGCATCTCAGCCAGCTTCTTCCTAAGGGCCTTCTCGTCGTGGACTACGTTATCCCAGTTGATGCCTATGCTGCTACCCTCGTGGCTCGGCTTCAGTATCAGAGGATACTTGAGGCCCCTGCGAAGCTTCTCGTCGGCCCTGCTGAGCACCTGGAAGGGAGCCGTCTTCAGGCCATGGTACTCCAGGATCATCTTGGTGGTGGGCTTGTCCAAGCCGATGGCGTTGGCCATGATGCCGCTGCCCACGTATGGGATGCCCAGCATCTCGCAGAAGGCGGGTATCTGGCTCTCCCGGCTCTCACCTCGGATGCCCTCGGCCCTGTTGAAGACCAAGTCGGGCCTCAGCTTCTTCAGGTTCTCGTAGCAGCCCTCATCCGCCTCTATCTGGAGGTACTCCCAGCCCGCCTTCTCTATGCCGTTCTTGACGTGGTGGATAGTCTCCTCGGGCTCGAACTCCACGTTGAACTCGTCGTCTGCATGCCTGGTATTGCAGCAGAAGGCGACCCGCAGCTTACGGGACATCACTGAGGGCCTCCTTGTAGATGCTCACAGCCTGGTCGTTGATGTGCTTGGGCATGGTGATGGCCTCATTGATGCCGAAGAAGGTTTTGTAGAGCTCGTCCTCCCGGCCCTGGGCCTCGTCCAGGAACCGCTTCTCGAACTCCTCCACTAGGGGGCTTTTGTCACCGTTTCTCCACGCTAGGTAGAAGCCGAAGAGCTGCTCGTCGCGGCCCCTGCCCGTCAACGCGTAGGTCTGGACCTCGCTGCCGCCGAAGAGGCTGAAGTAGTTCCTCATGTCCATGGTGAGCATGTTCCGGGTCAGGCCCACCATCTTGGGGTCGTAGCCCGACGCCTTGATGAGGAGATACATCTTGGTGCAGACGCTGCAGTCCATACACCACCTGGTGTTCCTGCCGGCCTCCGTCTCCACGAAGCAGCTCATGTGGTACTTAGCTACCTCGGGGTAACGCTTGTAGAGGATGTACACAACGGCGATGTCGTTAAGCGGCTCTATGACGCTCATGGTACGCACGCCTCCGCCCGTCATCTGCCTGGTTATGCTGTCGATCTGGGTGGTCCAGACGTGACACTGGTCGTAGGCTGGGTAACACACGTAGCCCTCACGGTCATAGTAGTGCTCGCCACAGCTCTGCTCGTTCCCGAACAGGACGTACCTAGCCCCGAACTTATGGGCTATAGGCAGCAACATCATGGCGTACTGGGTGCTCTGAAGGCCCCACCCTATCTCCGTCTTGCCGACGCCCAGCCTAGGCCCGTCGCGTAGGTGGCCTACAGTGTGCTCAATCTTCTGAAGCTCCACGCCGAACTCCTTCTGGAACTCCTTAGCCAACACGTCCTTGTGCTTCTCCTCGTAGAGGAGCACAGGCTCAACTATATAGCTGGCCTGGGGGTGCAGTCCCAGCTCCCTGCACACGGCCCAGGTGAGAAGGCTGTCCTTACCGAAGCTGAGGCTTACGACGGAGCTGTCCTCCCTGGTCTCCTCCCTATAGGTGGGGAACCTGATGTCGTTGTCCTTGAACCTGATCTTAAGGTTCATGAACTCCTTCAGCAGCTCCGAGGTGTATGTGCCGTCCACATCGGCGCAGCTGGGAAGGTCCATGACCATGTTCTGGAAGAACTGGGTCTGGAAGAAGGGCGGAGATATATTGTACCTTATCTCTCCCTTCCTGAAAGTTAGGGGAAGGTGGACGGTCTCGGCGTACACAAGGTTCTCGAAGAGGATGTCCTTGGCTTCCTGTGGGTAGCCCTGCCATATCTCGTCAGGGTAGTTCACCACATACTTGGAGCCCCGGAAGAACATCTCAAAGCCGGTGGCCGTCTGCCTCGCGTTTATTATGATATTTGACACGCGGTACTACCTGCTATGATTACGATTTCCAAATCGTTATATGGTGAAACATATTTTTTACTATTTCGATTCAGGATAGATAAGCCACCTTGTTCACAAAAGAGTTTAAAGAACACGGGATAGGGGATACCATATTTACGCGTTCACGAAACCTTGAGAAATTGCTAGATTTTAGTAAACTCTACCTAAAATTCGAGGGCGGAAATCCCACGGGCACGATGAAGGACAGGGCCAGCTACGCCACCCTCAAACACGCCCAGGAGAAGGGCTTCACCACCATAGCTGTGGCCAGCTGCGGCAACTTCGGCGCAAGCATAGTCCACCTGAGCCGCATCTTCGAGATAACACCCCACGTCTACATCCCTGAGAGCTACCACACACCCCGCATCCAGGAGATGGAGCGCCAGGGCGGAATCATCCACAGGGCCCCCGGCACTTACGAGGAGCTGGTGGAGCAGAGCGGCAGGGAGGCCCAGGAGAACGGCTGGTACAACGGCAACCCTGGCACCGAGGAGAACACCGAGGTAAGCCTCCGCGCCTACGAGACCATAGCCTACGAGATATTCGACCGCCTGGAGTACGCACCGGACGCCGTATCTGTGTCCGTGAGCAACGGCACCTGCTTCTCCGGCGTACACCAGGGCTTCAAGGTGCTCCGGAGGCGGGGGGAGACGGACAAGGTGCCGGTGATGGTGGCGGCCAGCACCGAGGGGGGGAGCCCCGTGGTAACCAGCTTCAACGACGGCCGGAAGAAGATCAGGGACCTGGACCCAGCCAGCATCGTGGAGACGGAGCACAACGAGCCAATAGTCAACTGGAGGAGCCTGGACGGGCAGCGCGCCCTGGACGCCCTCTGGAACAGCAACGGCTACGGAGCCCTCATCAGCGACGAGGTGATGGTCACATTCAGCAGGTTCCTAGAGAAAGAGGAGGGCCTATCAGTGCTCCCCGCGTCGGCGGCCAGCCTCGCAGCCCTCGCAGAGTACGCCAAGACCAAAGCCACCCCCAAGATGAGCAGCTTTGTGGCTGTCCTCACCGGCCGAAAATATTAGTGAGGGTTTTGATTATCTTCTTTTTTTAGGTGCCGTGGGCGTCGGCTTCGTCAGGGCGGGCACACTTATTTTTATAATAATAGAAATATTCGCCAATAGGTGATACCCCCACGTTTATTGCACATCAACCATCGTTGCCCTGTGCTTGATGTGATGAATGTGCCGTGTTTTTGTATGGTATGGACAGCGTTTTTGCATAGATTCATGCGGCGTCGGACCTGTTCTGTGGCTCCTTTTGGTGTGGGGCGTCCGTTTCCGGTCTATCTTGCTCTACCCCCCTCCCCCTCACTGGGTGTCCGGTGCTGGTGTGGTACACGTATCGTTCCGCCAGGTGGCTTATCCTGTGCCAGCCGGGATAAGGCGGATAAAATTTCATCTTTTGGTTCATGCTTTTTCTTCAGTGAGATGACTTCTCCTTGGCTCCAGGGCCCACACAGTTAATCAAAAACCTCTAGTGAGTAGCCTTTATTTCCACCACAAGCCCCACCATACCCATGAGCCCCAGCGTCTTCGACAGCCTCCACCCCAGGATCAGGTCAGGGCTGCAGGCGCTGGGCATAGATGAGCCGACGCCGCCCCAGGAGAAGGTCATAGAACCCATAACCCGGGGCGAGAACGTCCTCCTCATAGCGCCCACGGCCAGCGGCAAGACGGAGGCGGCGCTCCTACCAGTGTTCCACAGCTACCTGAGCGCCCCCCCGGCCAAGGGGATCAGTATCATCTACATCACGCCGCTGCGGGCCCTGAACCGGGACATCCACAGGCGCATGATGTTCTGGGCCGACCACCTGGGCATCACCGTGCAGGTGCGCCACGGAGATACCACCCAGAGGGAACGGAGGCAGCAAAGCCGGAGGCCGCCCCAGATGCTGATAACCACCCCTGAGACCCTCCAGGCCATCCTGCCCACCAAGTCCATGAGGCAGCACCTGGAGGCTGTGCGCTGGCTCATAGTGGACGAGATACACGACCTAGCTGGAAGCAAGAGGGGTACCCAGCTCACCGTCGGTATGGAGAGGCTTGAGGAGATAGCCCGGTTCCAGAGGATCGGTCTCAGCGCCACGGTGGGCAGCCCCGGGGAGGTGGCCCGGTTCCTGGGCGGCGTCCACCCGGTGACCGCCGTGGAGGTGGAAGTGGACAAGAGATACCTGTACAACGTGGAGTACCCCCAGCCCACGGAGGCAGACTACGACCTGGCCGACGAGCTGGACACCAGCCCCAAGGCGGCCTCCAGGCTCAGCAGGATCAGGCAGCTGGTCCGGGACCACAATAGCACCCTCATCTTCGTCCAGGGCCGGGGCCAGGCTGAGAGCCTTGGCTTCAAGCTCAAGCAACTGGACAAAGGCGTCGAGGTCCACCACGGCAGCCTCAGCAGGGAGCAGAGGCACAGGGTGGAGGACGAGTTCAAGGCGGGCGAGCTCAAGGCTATAGTCTGTACCAGCACCCTCCAGCTGGGCATCGATGTTGGCGATGTGGACCTCTGCATCCAGTACCAGAGCCCCCGCCAGGTCTCCGCCCTCATCCAGCGGGTAGGACGGGCAGGCCACAGGATCAGCATGCTCAGCGAGGGAGTCACCATACCCGCCTACGGGGAGGATGCTCTTGAGAGCCTGGTGGCCTCGGATATGGCGCGTCGTAAGCAGCTGGAGCCCACCATGATCCACATGAAGCCCCTGGACGTCCTCACCCACCAGCTGGTGGGCCTCACCCTCAGCCACGAGGAGGGTTTGGATCAGGCTGAGGCCCTTAAGCTGGTGATGAGGGCCTACCCGTTCCGGGGGCTTTCAGAGGCTGAGCTGGACGAGCTCACCACCTTCATGCATAAGATAGGGGTGATAGTAAAGATGGATGACAAACTGAGGAAGACCGGGAAAGGGAGAAAGTACTACTACGAGAACCTGGGGATGATCAACGACGAGCGACGGTACCCCTTCATCAACGCCGTCACTGACGAGGTGGTGGGCACAGTGGGCGACGAGTTCTGGAGCCTCCGAGCCCGCGTCGGCCTCAACGTCATACTCCGCGGCCGCGTCTGGCGAATCCTCCAGATAGACGAGGAGAGGGGCGTCCTCCACGCCCTCCCCAGCACGGACCCCCTGGGAGCCCTGCCGGGGTGGGACGGCGAGCTAATACCCGTCACCAGAGAGGTGGCCGAGGAGGGAGGCAGGCTACGTGGACGAGTGTCTGAGGCCGTGAAAGGTGAGGCCCTCCCGGAGATGGCGAGGGCCATGGACGCCGACGAGAGCAGCCTCAAAGAGATCGCGGACGAGTCCCTAGCCCACCTCAAGTCGGGGGTGCCCCTACCGAGCCCAGACAACCTGGTGCTGGAGGCATACGACAGGTACCTGGTCATCCACAGCACCCGGGGCGAGAACCTCAACAGGACCCTGGGAGCCGTCCTGGACGCGGCCCTAAGCCAGCGGGACCTCATCTACAACTGGTGGAACGATCCCTACAGGGTGCTGGTGGAGGCCCCCCACAAACTGGAGAACCAAGACCTGGATGAGATTAGGAGCATCCTCGTAGGCTTCACCGAGGAGGACGCTGACAGGCTTCTCACAGAGTTCCTGGAGGCCAGGTTCCCCTTCGGCTACAAGATGAAGTTCATCGCTGAGAGGTTCGGCGTCATCCCCCGGGGCAAGATCATGGGCCCCGACAGGCTGGAGAACCTGTACTTCAGGTTCAAGGACACTCCCATCTACAAGGAGACACTGCGTGAAGCATACCAGGAGAAGCTTGACCTCCCAGGCTTGAAGGAGGTGTTAGCCCGCATCAGGGACGGCTCAGTGGCGGTTTCAACCAGGCTGGTGGCTCAGCCTAGCACCCTGGCCCGCCACATCCTGGAGAAGTACGCCGACGCCGAGGAGCTCATGGCGACGGACGCCACCATCAAGGACCAGCTAGGGTACATGAAGGAGAACATAGAGTCTCGGAGCGTCCACCTGGCCTGCGTCAGCTGCGGAGAGTGGCACCAGAGGATAAGGATCAGAGAGATGGAGGACCACCCCCGGTGCGGCAGCTGCAGCAGCGGCCTCCTCGCCATGATGAGACGACACCAGAGCCCGGACCACTTCCTAGGACTCCTCCGACGCTTCAAAGAAGGGGAGGAACTCTTCGGGGACGACCAGGACCAGCTAGTCCACGGGCGGAAGACCGCCGATATGGTCCTCAGCTACGGCAGGAAGGCCGTGGAGGCCCTCATGGTCTATGGCGTCGGCCCAGTCACATCATACCAGGTGCTCAGCAAGATGCACCGCAGCGACGAGGAGTTCTACAAGGACCTGCTCAAAGCGAAGATACAGTACATGAAGACAAGACAGTACTGGGACAACAAATAGGGGGTCCTAGACGTCTAGGGCGAAGTTCCTGTGGGCGACTACTGCTCCGCTGCTGAGCGCCATGGTTATCTGGATGACCTCGGCCAGCTCCTCCTTGGTGGCCCCCGCCTTGATGGCCGCCTTCGCGTGTCCCTCGATGCAGTATGGGCACCTCGTCATGTAGGTGCAAGCCACGGCGATGAGCTCCTTGGTCTTCACGTCCAGCTTACCCGGCTCCATGACCTTCCTATTCCATTCACTCCAGGCGTCCATGACGCCCGTGTCGAAGTACTCGTTGACCTTCGGGTCACGTTTCTTAGCATAGTGGTAGTCCATGCCCCCAAATACAAGCGGTACCCGATTTAACACATTCGACTAGCCGACGAGGAACTCGTGGATGACCTCCAAGGTGTGCTCCAGGCCCATGTCCAGCTTCTCCTTGGAGTTGATTTCCTGCAGCCTCTGCCCATAGTGGTCGTTGTCTACCACTGCGTCTACCTTCTTAAAGAGGCTCTCCTGAGACACGTTGCTCTGGTGGATCGCCTTGGCCACCCCCAGCTCCATGGCTCGGCGTGCGTTACCGTACTGCTCAGGGTGTTTAGGCACGGGGATGATGATGCTGGGCTTCCCGTAGCATATGCTCTGCATGATGGTCTCGTGGCCGCCTCTGCTGATGACCATGTCGCACGCGTTCAGGTACTCGAACCTGTTCTCAATCCAAGGGATCAGGGTGAGGGATGAGTGGTTAACCGCCTTGGAGCCCCCGTCCGGGACCCCCATGGACATGATAACCTTGTACCTTTCAGGGAACCTCTTGAATATGGGGACAAGCATATTGATGAGAGGCATCCTCTCGGAGCGGGGGCCACTGATCCCGGCGTACACCAGGGTCTGCCCCTCCTCAACCCCCAGGCTCTCCCTGATCTCTTCTCTCTTGTGGTTGTCCTCAGGCTTCTCAGGCAGTATGCATCCCACCAGGTTCACGCGGGCGCCGTACCGCCTCGGCATCCTCAGGCTGTCAAGGCTGATGGTGTAGGGTTCCGGGAAGTCAGGGATCACCAGGACGTCGCTGAGGGTCCAACTCCTGCCTAGGAGGGTGAGGATTGTGCCGTCCACGATCCTGAAGAAGTTGGTGTCCTCCACCCTGGGTATCCGCGGCAGAAACTGGTTCAGCAGCAGCACAATGGGCAGCTTCAGCAGCTTGGCGGCGTATATGGTGCTCAGGCGTGAGTCCGAGAAGACTACGTGGGGCTTGAAGGCCTTCATGTACAGTATCTCGAACCTGATCTGCTCCATGAAGGTGGGTATAGCGGTGATCCCCGCTTCAATGGTTGTGCCCTTGATGTCTATGCTCCCCGTTGGGTCGTTCTCCATCTGTATGGGTGGCGCAGCCACCACGGGCAGCCCATACTTCTGCACATAGTCCACGGCCTCCAGGTACGTGGAGAACAGTACACTGCCACCCCGCTTAACGACCTCCTGAGCGAGGGGGACACTTCTACTCACGTGACCCAGTCCTATGCCGCATGGGCTGAAGTAGATCCGTGACCCTTCGAATCCGTCCAACGGGGTGACCTTCTCCTCAGATTAACTTGTGTCTCGACACCTTGCCTCGGGGCAACTCCTCCCCGAAGATTATGGCCTGAAACCTCTCCACCTCTGTCTCTTCCAGGAGCCAGGCGTCCGGGGGTAGGCCAGCCTTCAAGCAGCACTGGGAGAGGAACTCCTCAGAGTCCCAACTCCAGTCCGTGGCCACCTGGGGGAGCAGAAGCCCCCTCCTCATCCCTCTGCCCACGATGAGGCCGTCCGTGCCGACCCTCACATGCTCAGTGTATTCTCTAGGGGAACCCACTTTAACGGTTTCGGGGGGCGTAAGGACGCTCACCTCCACCGTGATCCTGTCCATCTCTGGGGCTTTCACGGGGGGAAACCTGGGGTCGTCGAAGGCGGCGTTCAAAGCTGACTCGGTGAGCGCCTCAATCAGCCGCTTATGGGGAAGAGGATAGCCAATGCAGCCCCTAAGGCTGTGACCGCCCGCCCCCAGTTTGTTGAGGGTGACGAAGACCCCGCATTTCTCATGTGTGGCCTTCGGGGCGTCAGTCACGTTGGGGGCTTCAGCCAGCCCCAGCCTTGCCTCTATGGTGGCCCGGGCTAACCGCACCAGGTACTCCCCCTCCTTATCAGTTAAACTGAACAGATGTATGGCCCCCTTTAAGACAAGCTCACCTACATCATCTTATAAAGACTTAGCCCGTGCTCCCCATCCTTTCGGCCTTCTCGAGGGTGGATCTTATCTGGTCCCAGTGGCTCCCCCTCCAGAATACGGAGCCACACTCCCGACAGACCCAGAACTCGTCGAAGGCGTTGAGGGACGCTTCTGGAACCTGGTCCGTTAGCATACTCTTCTCGGCCCTCTCGAGGCATCCGTTACATTTCGGGCACCTGGACTCGGAGACCTCCAGTTCCAGGCTAAGGGCCGACGCCACCATACCCAGCTGCTCCACGTCATGCTCGCCCTCCACCAGCACCACCTGGACACCCCTCTTGGCTGCTCTAGCCGCCAACACCTTGTCCCGGGTCAATAGCACCCGCCCCGTGGCGATGGCCTCATCTATGAGGTCCTCGTCGGCGGCGTCCCTCCGATACTCCGCGTCGAACCCCGTTATCCTCAGCCACCGGGACAGGGAGCCCAGCATGCTGTCCACAAGGAAACGGGGCCTCATGAGTAGAAGTATGGTTGGACGGGTTAAGGGTTTACTCCTCTACCCTACAGTCCTCGCAGAGGAACTCTCCGTCCACGGTCCGCAGGTTGTTGCTGTAGATCTCGCAGCGGTCGCAGTACCCGGCCACTGATGGACCTGACACGTTGGCCAGGTTGTTGATCTCCCTCTGCTCCTCATGATCTCCACGATGGTGGGCACCAGCCGTATGATGTCCCTGTCTGACACGATGCCGACCAGGTCCCCCTTGTATATAACACCCAGGCGCCTCACGTTGAGCTTATCCATGAGGCTCATGACGTCCATGAGCTTCATGTCCGGCTCCACCATCCTGAGGGGCGAGGACATGATCTCCTTAGCTATCACCGCCTTAGGGGTTCTTCCTCCCGCCACCACCCGGGTCACGATGTCCCTCTCGGTGACGATGCCCACAGGCTTGCTCTGCTTGTTAACGACGATGATGGCGCCCACTCTCTGGGTCTTCATGGTGTCAGCCAGCTCCACCACGCTGGCGTCCTCGTGGATGGATATAACGGGGCTGGACATTGCTTCCCTCACCAGCATCCTGGAAGTGATCTCTAGTACCATCAGGCACCCTCATATCAACTTAGGTTAAAGGGTATAAAAACATCATGAACCCGGCGCACCCGAGTTCACTTAGGAATCTGTAAGCACCTCGTGGAGGGCGCCGCACTCGCTGCAGGAGATGGTCTGGCATATGCCGCCACCCGTCCTCTCGGCCTGGATCCATGAGCCGCACTCACTGCACTTGATGAGGTATCCTGTGGCGCCGTCCCCGTCCAGGGAGTGATACCTCACTCTCTCGGCTTGGATCAGGTTCACAGGAAAGGTCGGTCTCTTTAAACCCATCCTGGAGGCCTTGAGTCTTATGGCGTTTGAGGTCCGGGAGGGGAACTCCAGCACAATCTCATCGAAGGCCTTGTTCGACGTATACAATTTGGTGAGTCTCCTAACCTCCTCGTCTGACCACTCTCTCACTCTAGCCATACCCAGTATCCACTATCCTTGAACCTGAAAAGGTGTAGCGGGGCTCAGTTCCGGGGGCTTAACCCCGTCCCCTCGGCCGGACCTTATCCGTGCGGACCCAGTCCAGTGGCTTCGGGGGCCGCGCGCAGGGGCTTGTCCAGGCAAACCCGAACAAGGTCGCTGCTCAACCGCCGCTAGTGGGCTAGTCAGCTGGGCTCGGACCCCTTCTCCCCCGGGTGCCCCCCGCTACAGCAACACATTGGACTCGTTTATTATAATATGGTTCTGTTTCACGGAGAAGGCATAACGGGCGGTTAGCCGCATGCACCCTTATAGAGGTTTTGCCTCACACGTGTAAAGAATGTTACACCTTTATGTGACAACCGGTGTATTTACCCGGGGATAGAAAAACACGGGGAGACGCCTTTAAAACGCTTAACACGAACTACAAAAGCTCGTTGTCAACCCATACATGTCGACAGTGAATCCATGTGTGGCCCAGGAAAACGAAACGTTTAATGCGAATACATTTCACCATATGCTGAGTCTCATGGACATCCAATACATGCACAGACCCGAGCTGCAGCAGCCCAACATGATAGCGGCTTGGCCCGGGATGGGCTACCTGGCCAAGATATCCGCCGACTACCTGAGGAGACGCCTCAGGGCCACCCTCTTCGCCGAGATAAAGTACTACCACAATGTCCTAGTCTACAACAACGGTAAGGTGGACCTGGCCCCCATACGCCACAAGCTCTACGCGTCCAAGGAGCACAACCTGGTCATCTGCGTAGGGGACGCCCAGCCCAGCATACCCGAGGAGAGCCTAAGGCTGGCGGAGAAGATCAGTGAGCTCGCCCTCGACCTCGGGGTGAAGCGCCTGTACACCATGGCGGCCTACCCCAACGATGTCTATGAGACGCCTGAAGTGTACGGAATCTACACGGATGAGGCCATGAGGCCTGAGCTGGAGGCCGCGGGCGTCAAGATACTGGAGACTGAGGGGGCCGTGAACGGGCTCAACGGGGTCCTCATTGGGGTGGCCAAGATGAAGGGCATTGAGGGCGTCTGCCTCATGGGGGACATCACCTACGCCAACGTGCCCCAGCATCTGGCTAGCAAGGCGGTGGTGGAGAAGCTGGCTGACCTCCTGAGCCTGGACATAGACACCGAGCAGCTGAGGATCAGGGCCCAGAGGATAGACGCTTCCATCAAGAAGCGGCTGGACATCTACGAGGAGGAGGAAGAGGGCTTCCTCCCCGAGGAGAAGAAGCTGGGGTACATCAGCTAACCTATATATAGGGTGTAGGGAAATAGAGTTGAAACCCACCGGAGCTACAACGCTTGAAGCCGTCTGAGAAGGTCTACTGGATCAAGGCCGGGGGCGCCCTGGTAACAGGCGCCCTGTGTATGTACCTTAACTCTATCCTGGGTCTACAGGAGCACCTGACGCTCATGGCGGGTGTCAGCGTCTACGTGGCCCTGTCTGAGAGCCTGGCCGTGTTGACGGGCATCGACAGGAACAGGACCATCAAGATAGGTATCGGGGCCTTCCTGTTCCTGTGGCTCTTCGCCTGGACCCTTCTGCACACCCTGAATATTACTATGGTTTAGAGTGGTTCTCGGTGTTTATCCGGTAGTTCAGCAGGTCGGTCCACGCCGAGAAGTATCCCAAGTCCCAGTTGGTCCTTATGGGGCTGCTGTTGAAGCTCTTGAAGTCCTCTGTGTACTTCTTCATGTTGCTCTTGTTGAACTCCACCTTGTTGAAGAAGTCCCTCTCGTCCCCTGACCGGACGGACAGCAGTATCCCCTCCAGGGCGTTGATGTAGCCCGCCCTGTACTCGTCGTCGCTGAAGCTCTTGGTCTTCACGTCCTCCAGGGTGCGCTCCGCGTCGGTGAACTTGCGCTCCAGGACGTTGGTTATGAAGGTGGACACGGCCTCCTTGGTCTTGCCGGTCACGGTGAATCCTTTTGTGGGGTTAGAACTCTTCGTCACTCTCGATCCCTCTCTCTGTTATCCTCATGGGTACCTCCCCCTCGGGGAGGCTGGGGCTCGCCGTCAGCTTGGCTATCCTGACGTTGTTTCTGCCCTTCCTCAGGAATATCCTGTTGTGGCTCATGTGGCCTATTATGTGGCCGCCTACAGGCGACACGGCCTTGCTGAAGAAGGCGTCCGGGCTGGCCATCACCTGGTTGGTGATGACGGCAACTGTGTTGAAGGCGCGGCTCAGCCTCATGAGCTTGTGGAGGTGCTTGTTTAGCTGCTGCTGCCGGGGGGCCAGCATCTCCCTGCCCAGGTACTCGCTCCTGAAGTGACTCATGACGCTGTCCACGATGATGAGTCTGATGCCGTTCTCCTTGATGACCTCGTCAGCGTTGTCCAGGAGCACAGTCTGGTGGTTGCTGGTGTAGGCCTCGGCGTAGACGATCCCTGCTAGGACCTCGTCGGGGTCCACTCCGAACCTGGGGGCTATCTGCTGGACCCTCTCGGGCCTGAAGGTGTTCTCGGTGTCTATGTAGAGGGCGCTGCCGCCCAGGCCCCCCTGGCTCTCGGGGAGCTGCACCGTGACGCAGAGCTGGTGGCACATCTGGCTCTTCCCGGAGCCGAACTCTCCGTAGAACTCAGTGAGGCTCTGGGTCTCCAGGCCCCCGTTCGTGAGCTGGTCCAGGCTGCTGCACCCCGTGGTGAGCTTCCTCACGTTCCGGCGGAGCTCCACGAGCTCGTCGCCCCTGACGAAGGTAATGGCTAGGCCCTTCCTAGCCTCCTCGATCACCTTCGTGGCCACAGCTTCCCCGATGCCCGCGGCCACCAGCTCGCTGACCGCCGCGGTCCCCAGGCTCTCCACTGTCCTAAACCCTATCTCCTTGAGCTTGGCCACCGTGGCGGGGCCGATGCCCGGCAGGTCCTCTAGGGTCTGGTACTTGGCCTTGAAATACTCTAGGTCCTCGGACATCTTGCTCACGGGCGGGGGTGCTTCACCTACATAGGAGGGTTCGGGGTTAAAAACTCAGCGCGGCTCCTCTTCCTCTGGCTCCAGCTCCAGGACCAGGGGTCCTTCGTAGCCGCAGTCTTCGCAGCGGTAGGTGTGGGGCAGTATGCCGTAGCTCTCCTTGAGCTTGACTCTGTGGCTTCTGCAGTTGGGGCAGAAAACTGGGTTGGGGGCTCTGTACTTTGTGCTCTTTAGGGTGTCCATTAGGCCCTTGAGGGGGGCCATTCTACTGGACCTCTATGTTCTCGTCTGGGAAGCCCATCTGTATGAGGGAGTCCCTGACAGTGTCCCGGTGGTCCCCCATGAGCATTACCTGTTCGTTCTTGGCCGTGCCCCCGCAGGCGCACTTGGCCTTGAGTTCAGATGCTAAACGGTTCAGAGACACGGTTCCAGAGTCGATGCCATCGATGATGGTCCATTTCTTTCCCCATTTTCTTGTCTCTAAACGAATTCTGATCCGCTGCTCCTCCTTGCTCATCTCCTCGCATACGCAGAGGTCTTTAGGGAGGCCGCATACGGGACAAATCTCCGCCATTATCAACACTTTATCGATGCGCTCAGTGTAAAAACCTTTGCCTTATAAATGGGGGGTTGACGGGTCACGTGTAGTTCTGTAGGAGGCTGAAGGCTGTGAGAGCGTCCTTGGGGCTGAGTATTATTATGGTGTTGGTGCTGCAGCTGATGAACTCCACTATGTTCAGGTTCCTGCTGGCCAAGAGCTGGGTCACGAAGGCCACGAAGCCGGGCGTGGTCTCCACCCTGAGGGGGCTGAGCAGTATAAGGGCCACCAGGTTGCTCTCTATCTTCACCTGCTCCGGGAGCCTCTGCTTCATTATGGTCTGGTCGACGATGTAGATGTACTGGTCCGTGAGGTGGGCGGTGACTATGTGGGGGATGTCCAGCCTGATGGGGCTTATGACCACGGCTATCTTGTCCTGGAGCCTGACCTTGGACTCTTTCAGGATTCCTAGGACGGCCTCCTCCCTGAGTCCCCTGTCCTCTGATATCTCGTCGGCCACCCGGATTATGGCGGCCTTCACGGCCTCCAAGCTGCCCTCCCCCATCTCCTCTTGGAGGAGGCGGGCCAAGGCGCTGTAGTTGACCACCTTCATGTTGAGGGCGTCCAGGAGGCTGGGCCTCATCTGGATGGTGTCCCTGACGAGCTGGGCCACGCTCTTTGTCCTATCCGTCGTATCATGTGCCATATTTGTTACATCCGTGTCACAAGGTATAAAAGGTTGCCCTATAATTGAAGGAGTTATCCTGATAGGAGTAAGTTTGCGATGGTTAAAGACAAGGTTGTTCTAGCCTACTCGGGCGGCCTGGACACTTCCATGATGGTCAAGTGGCTCCAGATGGAGTACAAGATGGATGTGGTAACAGTCAACCTAGACGTGGGCCAGGGCAAGGAGCGGAAGGGCATCGAGGAGAAGGCCTGGAAGCTGGGGGTCGTCAACCACTACACCTTCGACGCCAAGGAGGAGTTCGCCACAAACTACCTCTTCCCGGCCATAAAGGCCAACGCCCTCTACATGGGCACTTATCCGGTGAGCAGCAGCCTCAGCAGGCCACTGATAGCCAGCAAGGTGGTGGAGGTGGCCGAGATGGAGGACGCCAAGGCCGTGGCCCACGGGTGCACCGGGAAGGGGAACGACCAGGTGAGGTTCGACCTCACCTTCAAGGCTCTGAACCCTAAGCTGAAGATCATCGCCCCCGTCAGGGAGTGGAAGTTCAACAGGAAGAGCCAGATCCAGTGGGCCAAGGACCACGACGTGCCTGTGCCCGTGACGGCTGACAGCCCCTACAGCATCGACGAGAACCTCTGGGGCCGCAGCATCGAGGGAGGCATCCTGGAGCACCCGGATAAGATGGTGCCCGGGGACATCTGGGACTGGACCGTGGACGTGGAGAACGCGCCCGACGAGCCCGACTACGTGAAGATCGGGTTCCAGAAGGGTGTCCCCACCAGCCTGGACGGGATACCCTACAAGCCTGTGGAGATCATCCAGAAGCTGAAGCAGCTAGGGGGCAAGCACGGCATAGGCAGGATAGAGCACATGGAGGACCGGGTCGTTGGCCTGAAGACCCGCGAGACCTACGAGATCCCGGCAGCGGAGATCATCCTGAACGCGCACCACGACCTGGAGAAGATGGTGCTGACGCGCCACCAGAAGGCCTTCAAGTACCAGGTGGACCAGATGTGGGCCACGATCGTGTACCAGGGTCTATGGATTGACCCATTCAAGGCTAACCTTGACGCCTTCATCGACAGCACCCAGGAGAACGTGACGGGCTCGGTGACCATGAAGCTGTTCAAGGGCTCAGCGAAGCCCGTGAGCAGGGAGAGCCCCTTCAGCCTCTACGACTACAACCTGGCCAGCTTCGACATCAACACCCACTACGACCAGGGTGACGCCGTGGGCTTCATCAACCTGTGGGGTCTGCCCAGCGTCTCGGCCTGGAACCTGAAGAGGACCGTTGTTGAGGAGGGCATCAAGGAGATGGGAAAGAAGGTGGTCCCCGTCCCCACGGGAGACTCCTAGCCCAACCACCAGTGATACTTTTATTATCGCTGGAGCCCAATCTATCTCGGTAGCCCGAGGTAGTATTTTGTCACGCGAAGAGTCACTGATAGAGATACTGGAGAGGGCGCTCCCCCTGCCACCCAAGATCATCGTCGGATACAACAAGCTGGAGCGGGACTTCACCAGCGGCGACCTGGCCAAGACCTGCGACATCAGCAGAAGCTCGGCCAAGTTCTACGTCAACAAGATGGTGGACCTGCGTCTGATCACTAAGGTGCCCCACAAGCGCATGTACCAGAAATACGCCAACGCCAACAGGTTCAGCGACTGGATGAAGGACCTAATGAAGCTGGCATTGGAGCCCCTGGAGAGCGGCTCCCTCAAGCTGCCCGAGGAGCAGGACGAGGAAGACTGATGAGCCTAAGGGACCTGGCCTCCACGAAGAAGCCCCCGCGCCAGAGGTACACCCGGACCCTCACGGCCAGGCAGGTGCGGGCCATGAAGAAGCGGGGCTACGACGCGGAGCGTGAGCTGGTGCACATGCTGAGGGATGTGGGGTACGACGCCATCAGGGTGCCCGTGAGCGCCCCCAGCACCGAGCCCCTGCCGGATGTCTTCGCCATCAAGGGCGACGCCATCCTGGCGGTGGAGGTGAAGGCCCAGGTCAGGTACGCCTACTATAAGAGAGACCAGGTGCAGAAGCTCCACGCGTTCCTCCACATCCACAGGATCTATCCCCGGCGCTTCGCGGTGCTGGCCGGGAAGTTCAAGTACAAGGGCTGGTGGTTCAGCGTGGCCGAGAAGGTGGACGACTACACCATCAAGGTGGACCAGGGCCTCACTTGGAACGAGCTCATGGCTAAATTAGGGTAGATGAGTTCGACTCACCGTTTATATAGGGTCCCTCCAGACTCATTACTGAATTATTTAGGTGATAGTCGTGGTACAGAAACTGGATTACACTAAGGCCCGGCGCAGATGCCCACCCAACTTCATAGCCTGTGAGAGCACCCTGGACCTGGAGCCCCTCATGGAGATCATAGGCCAGGACCGGGCCGTCAAGGCCCTCCAGTTCGGCCTGGACATCAAGGAGGAGGGATTCAACATCTATGTGGCTGGGATGCCGGGTACCGGCAAGAAGACGGCCATCTTAACGTTTCTGGAGCTGAGGGCCAAGGACATGCCCACGCCCTCCGACTGGTGCTACGTGTATAACTTCGAGGAGGAGGATAAGCCCAACGCCCTGAGGCTGCCCTCAGGCATGGGCGTCCAGTTCAGGGATGACATGGCCAAGTTCGTGGAGGACATGAGGAAGGCTCTGGCGGCCGCCTTCGAGAGCGAGGACTACGCAAACCGTCGCGAGGAGGTCACCAAACAGTTCGATGACATGAAGCAGGAGCTCCTCAAGACGCTGAACAAGAAGGCCAGCGACGCCGGCTTCGTCCTCCAGCGCACAGAGATAGGGCTCCTCATAATCCCCATCATCAACGGCCAGATTATCCAAGAACAGCAGCTGAGCATCCTTCCCCAGAGCGTCAGGGACGAGATCCAGAGCCGGCGTAAGAAGCTGCAGGACGAACTCAAGAGCGCCTTCCGCCAGTTCAGGGACAGCGACAAGGACGCCGAGGCAGCCATAGAGAAGTTCAACAAGGAGGTGGCGGAGTTCGCCATGGATCACCTAATTCAGCGCCTTAAGGATAAGTACGGTGGCGTAGCGGAGTGCATGGGGTACGTGGAGGCCGTTCGTAACGATGTCCTGGGGAACCTGGACGCCATCCTGGGAGCGCAGAAGCAGCCAGAGACACCCTTTCCATTCCTCATGGGGCAAACCCCTGACCCAACCTTCAGGTACAAGGTCAACCTGATGGTAGACAACAGTAAGCAGGAGGGGGCGCCAGTGGTCATGGAGATGAACCCCACCCACAGCCACCTCTTCGGCGCAACAGAGAAGGAGGCCAGGTTCGGAGCCCTAATCACCGACTACACCATGATCCGAGCCGGGAGCGCCCACAAGGCCAACGGCGGGTACCTGGTGATACCTGTGGAGGAGCTTGCCAGGAACCCTGGCAGCTACGAGACACTGAAGCGCACCATCATGAACCAGAAGCTCGACATAGAGGAGCTGGCCGAACGTATGGGCTATATTACCACCAAGAGCCTAAGGCCGGAGCCTATACCCTTCGACGCCAAGGTCATCATAGTGGGCGAGTCCAGGATCTACTACCTGCTCTACCAGCTGGACCCCGAGTTCAAGAAGATCTTCAAGGTGAAGGCAGAGTTCGACACCACCATGGACCGGGACGAGAAGAACGTGAGGCAGTACGCCCAGTTCATGTGCACCCTCTGCAACAAGGAGGACCTCAAGCACCTCGACTCCTCGGGCATCTCGGCTGTGGTCGAGTTCAGCAGCAGGCTGGCCGCGGACCAGGAGAAGCTGAGCACCCAGTTCGCGGAGGTGAGCGACATCATCCGGGAGGCCAACTTCTACGCCAAGCAGAACGGCAGCGAGCAGATCACTGAGGCGCATGTCAGGCAGGCCGTGGAGGCTAAGGTGTACCGCAGCAACCTCATCGAGGAGAAGATCGAGGAGATGATGGAGCGGGGCAGTATACTTGTGGACACCGGCGGGGAGAAGGTGGGCCAGGTCAACGGCCTCGCCGTCCTAGGAACCGGGGACTACATGTTCGGGAAGCCCAGCAGGATCACGGCCAGCATCGGCGCCGGTAAGGACGGCATCATCGACATCGAGCGGGAGGCCGAGATGGGCGGCCCCACCCACACCAAGGGGGTTCACATACTCACAGGTTTCCTCACCAGCCGCTACGCCGGGCAGCACCCGCTGAGCCTCACAGCCAGGCTCACCTTCGAGCAGAGCTACAGCGGCGTGGACGGTGACAGCGCCAGCAGCACCGAGACATACTCTCTCCTCAGTGCCCTAAGCGGGGTCCCCATCAAACAGAACCTGGCCGTGACTGGCAGCGTCAACCAGAAGGGTGAGGTCCAGGCCATCGGCGGCGTCAACGAGAAGATAGAGGGCTACTACGAGCTGTGCAAGTACAGGGGCCTAGACGGCAGCCACGGCGTGGTCATCCCCGAGAGCAACGTCAAGAACCTGATGCTCAAGGAGGAGGTTGTAGAGTCCATCAAGAATGGCACTTTCAGCGTCTACCCCGTGAGAACCATTGACGAGGGCATAGAGGTGCTCACAGGGGTCCCAACCGGGGAGAAGATCGACGACGAGTGGACCCCCGGCAGCATCAACGAGAAGGTGCAGAAGCGCCTCGACGAGCTAGCCCAGATCGCCAAAGAGTACAGGAGCTAATCACCACCCTTTTTATCTCCCGCCAACATTAAACACCGATCGGAGCGATGACCGAGGACATATATGATGTGATCATCGTCGGCGGAGGCCCCGCGGGGCTGACCGCCGCCCTCTATGCGGCCCGCCACAACCTGAAGACCCTGGTCCTGGAAGGGGTCAAGGTGGGTGGCAGAGCCTTGGAAGCCCACTGGGTGGACAACTACCCCGGGTTCCCGGAGGGCATAAGCGGACCCGACCTCATGCAAAAGTTCAATGAGCAGGTTGAAAGGTTCGGGGCCGAGGTCAGACACGAGACAGTGATTGGGCTCAGCGACTTCGGAGACCTGAAGATGGTGTCCACCCGGCAGGGGTATCACCAGGGCAAGACCATAATTCTAGCCACGGGGGTCAATAGAAGACAGCTAAGCGTCCCCGGCGAGAACGAGTTCAAGGGCCGGGGCGTCAGCTACTGCGCCGTCTGCGACGGCCCCTTCTTCAAGGACAAGACAGTGGCCGTCGTTGGTGAGGGCCACGAGGCAGTCCACGACGCCGAGATACTGGCGGAGACCGCCTTCAAAGTCTACGCGTTACCGGGCAAGAAGGGGTACAGCGGCGACTTCCCCGAGATACAAAACCTGAGAAGCAACCCCAAGGTCCGATTGCTTGAGGGAAAGGCTGTGAAGGAGATCACCGGTCAGGATCAAGTCAAGGGCTTGAAGCTCGACGACGGCACCAGGCTGGACGTTGACGGCGTGTTCATCATCCTGGAGCGGGTGAGTACGGCGGGTATCATCCAGGACGCGGGAATAGCCACCGACGACGGGGGCTGCATCATGGTAGACGACGACGGTATGACCAACATAAGGGGCATCTACGCGGCCGGTGACTGCAGCTGCAGAGGAATGCAGATAGTCACAGCCACGGGCATGGGCGCCAAGGCGGCCCTCTCGGCCATGAGGCACGTGAAGACGGTGAGTTAAGGTTTGGTGAAAGTAGAGCTTTTCCTGTCGCCTGTCTGCCCCCACTGCCCTGCTGCCCGAAAAGTCTTCTTCGGCGTCGCCGAGAGGCACCCGGAGGACACCTTCGAGGAGGTAAACACGTACACGGAGGCCGGCATAGAGCGGGGCATGAGCCTCCAGGTGATGGCGGTGCCCACGGTCGCCGTGGACGGCGTCATCAAGCTGGTGGGATGGCCCTTCGACGAGGGCGACCTAGAGAAGGCCATAGAGGAAGCCAGGTAGGAGATACATTTTTCACTCCGCCTCGAGACGACGGGCTGCTCTGGAGCGTTTTTTAGATGCGTGCGGACAGAATGTAAAGTCAGAGCATGTACTGGCAGAATATTGAAGTCAGGGCAGGAGACGCTGGTGTACCTGTTTTCAGTGGAAGATATACTCTGTTATTCATAAGTAAAAAATATGGCGGGTATATCCCTAGAGGAAAAAGAGCATACTCGATACAGGTTCCTTAACACATATCCTATTATAAGAAAAGGGAAAAATAAGTCGAATACACATTGAACACTTATTTCTTTACAAACGTTTCTGATTTATTTTGCTGAAAAAATATTTGAATAATAGGATATGTAGGATCTCTCTGTTGTTTGATCTTAGCTAGTTCATAAGCCAAATACTCAAAATTCTTAAATGAATCTTTACCATATTGACCAAGTCTCTTATATTCATCAATGATAGGTTTGAACTTCACCCAGACATCGATTATATACTCCCCACACATTTCATATACTGTTTCAATATCGATGAGACCTCTCTTATATTGGAAGCCTAATACTTCACAGGTAATCCAATATGTATTTCGCGCAATAAAATTTTCTTGATTTACTACGGAGTCATATTTCTTCATATAGTCATCAATATCGGTCCAATTCATTCTCACAAGCGTGACATAGTACATCATGCCCTCCGTGGATGAAATTGGTAGAATGAAGTTAGTAGTGAAGGATATGCGTCTATTCAACCCCACCTCTCTGAGGTTTAGGATATAATAGATAGCTGCCACACACACTCCAAAAGCTCCGGCGATGTAGGACACTGCCTGAAGCAACGATAGGTCAACCATATAGCTTCACAGATTAGTATCAGGCGGAACTTAGGATTAAATTTAACCCAACCAACCACGGGCATTCGCCCGTGAACGGGCTGATAAGGCATGTCACGTTTCACATGGCTTCGCCATGTGTGCTCGGTTATGATGGTAGAATTGAGCCATGCAGGAAGCCAGGTAGGAGATAAATTTTTCACTCCACCGCATTCTCCCATATCAGACAAGGTATGGGCGACAAGATCAAGGCCATCCACGCCCGGCAGATACTTGACAGCCGCGGCAATCCCACCATCGAGGTGGAGGTCTCCACGGCCAGGGGCTTCGCCGGGAGGGCGGCGGTGCCCAGCGGCGCCTCTACAGGCATCTATGAGGCCGTGGAACTGAGGGACGGTGGAAAACCCTTCCACGGGAAAGGAGTCTTAAAGGCGGTCGGGGCTGTCCGCAAGGAGATAGCGCCAAGGCTCAAGGGAATGGATGTCACAGCTCAGCGCGAGCTGGACACGGCCATGACTGAGCTGGACGGCACAGGCAACAAGAGCCGCCTCGGCGGAAACGCCATACTGGGGGTCAGCGTCGCCTGCGCCAAGGCCGCGGCCGACAGCATGGGCTTAAGGCTCTACAAGTACATCGACCCTAGGGCCAGCCTCCTGCCGGTGCCCTTCTTCAACGTCATCAACGGCGGGAAGCACGCCGGCAACCAGCTGGACTTCCAGGAGTTCATGGTGGCCCCCACAGGCGCATCCAGCTTCACCGAGGCCCTGCGGATGGGCGCCGAGATTTACCAGACGCTGAAGGCCCGCCTCCTCAAGAAGTACGGTAAGAACGCGATAAACGTGGGGGACGAGGGCGGGTTCAGTCCACCCATGACTGGCCCCGAGGAGGCCCTGGAGGCTGTGCAGGCGTCGGTGGAGGAGCTGGGCTACGGCGGGAAAACGCGGCTCGCCATGGACGTGGCCGCCAGCAGCTTCTACAAGCCCAACGGGTACCACTACATGGGCCGCGTCATAAGCCGCGGCGAGCTCATAGACGTCTACCGTGAGCTAGTATCCAAGTTCCACGTGGCCAGCATCGAGGACCCCCTGGAGGAGGAGGACTACGAGGGCTTCGTTGAGGCGACGAAGGCCCTGCCCATACAGATCGTGGGGGACGACCTCTTCGTCACCAACCCTGAGCGTCTTAGGAAGGGCATCGAGATGGGTGCCTGCAACAGCCTACTATGGAAGGTGAACCAGATAGGCAGCCTCACCGAGGCCAGGGACGCCGCCGAACTAGCCATGAGGAGCGGGTACACGGTGATGGCCAGCCATAGGAGCGGTGAGACGGAGGACCCCTTCGTCGCGGACCTCAGCGTCGGCATAGGGTGCGGCCAGATCAAGACGGGGGCTCCTGCACGCGGGGAGCGCACCGCCAAGTACAACCAGCTTCTGAGGATCGAGGAGTGGTTGGGGGAGGAGGCCAGGTACCCCAAGGGCCTCTTCAGGGTGAGTTCACGGGTTTCAGCATAGAGCTGAGCGTTGCGAGGTGAGGCTACCTGGGCCGGGTGACCACCTGGTATCCGCTGAGGGCCAGGGCCTTGGCGCAGGTCACCATCTCGTCTATCCTGACGTGCTTCTCAACCTGGTCCGGGTAACCCCTGGGCCCGTACAGGCAGCACTCGACGCCAGCCTGGGCCAGGTGGGCTGTGTCGTTGCCGCAGTAGCTGCGGGGGATCACTGCGCCTATCTGAATGGGGTAGCCGCCCGTCACCTTCCTGTGGTTCTCCTTGAGGATTCTGACGATCTCTGCGTCAGGGTCCACGCCCATGGGGGGCATCACGGTGCCGCCCACCCTGAACCGGGGGTTCACAGGGTACTCGAACTCGTACCTGAACTCCGGGTCCTCAGCCACTATCCCCTCCAGCATCTCCGTGAAGCGTTCATTGATCTCCTCTATCGTGTAGCCTGGCGGGTACCTGAAGTCCACTATGACGGTGCAGAAGTCGGGTATGTTGTAGGGGCCCGCCAGGTCGTGGTCTCTGTTGCGGCCGCCTATGATGCTGCCGGCCACCCACCTGGGAGCCCCGGGTAGGTCTGGGTCCCGGGCCTCGAACTCCATCTTGTCGATGCGGTCTAGGACGGTTCTCATCTTCTTGATGGCGTCTACGCTTTCCTCCATGCGGCTTATGTGCTCGGACTTGCCGATGACGTTGATGGCGAAGTCGTGGACCCCCACGCATTTAGTCAGTATGTTGTCCACGCTGTAGGGCTCGGGGACGATGGCGTAGTCGGTCCGGATGCCCTCCTTGAGCATGTGGACGGTGCCGACGCCGCCCTGGAGCTCGCCGACGACGGTGGCGCACACCAGGTCGCCCTTCAGCTTGGCTCCTGACCGCTTGATGGCCAGGGCCGCGGAGAGGAACGCCGCGTCGCCGCTCTTCATGTTGTGGACGCCGGCGCCCCACAGCCTGTTGCCGTCCACCTTGGGCTCGTAGGGGTCCCACTCCCAGTCAGCCGTTATGGGGTCGATGTCCAGGTGGCCGTTGAACATCATGCTCTTCCCGGAACCGTCGCCCCTGAGGACGCCGATGACCTGCCTCCGCCCGGGCTGGACCTCCTGGACGATGACCTGGTCGAAGCCCTGGTCCTCGTACCAGTCGATCATGTAGTCCACGGCGGGGCCCTCCTGGTTGGTGAGACTGGGACAACGGATCAGTTCGCATGCAAGGTCAACGATCTCCTGCTTCTTCAGGTAGTCGAGCACGTTCAAACCGGTTCGAGGATAGTGGATGGTCCCACGAATTTAGGTTTATGGCTAGGTGCGCCTGAAGGGCTTGAGCCAGTACTCCCGGGGGTCATGCATCCTGCCGTACCCCGCCAGGTCGTCGGCCCACGCCATCAGGGGGTTCAGCTGAGGCACGTTCCTGATGAACCACTTCACGACATCGTGCAGCAGCCCCTGCTTCTTGGTGAAGCTGCACACCCTGAAGCATACGCTGCACGCTGAGCCCACCTCGTTCCAGTACCTGAGGCACGCGTCCTCGTCCCCGTACCACTTGAGCACCCCTGGGTTGTTGGCCTCGCTCACCGCCTCGTAGGTCCTGGGCCCAAAGGGTATGGCTTGGCTGGGGCAGTGCCTGGCGCACTTGTTGCATGTCTCGCAGAACCCGATGATGCCTGGGTGGGCCAGCTCGCTCTGGGGCAGCGGCAGGTCGGTGAACACCTTCAGCACCCTGACCAGGGGGCCCCTGTCCCATGTGATGAGTCTGCCGTGGCGTCCGGCGTGGCCCAGCCCCGCCTGGATGGCTATGGGCACGCTTATGGCGGTGTCGTTGCCTGTGGGGGTGGCGTGCCAGCCCAAGCCTCTGATGAACTCTGCCAGCTGCCCGGCCAGGAGGTGCATCCTGCTGTACCCCATGTTGGTGGAGACTTCCAGTTGGGTGGGGGCGTGCATGAACTCCTCGTACTCCATGGCCACGGTCAAGGCTATCACATACCTGTGGCTCTCAGGGAAGACTGCCTTGTCCTCGGTGACGTAGCCCTCCTCCACGTCCTCGAAGACCGTCTCCCTGCCTTGCCTGCTATGAGTGTAGAACCACCGCTTGTCCAGGGTGGTGAAGCCCACATCGTGGGCGCCGAAGTACTTGGCCGCCTTGGTGATGATGCGGGCAGCCTCCTCGGGTGAGCCCTCCCACCGAGGGACGCCATTCGGCTTGTTCACGTAGCCTAGGGGCTGCCACGAGTAGTAGGCGCTCCCCTGATTGTCCGAGACGCCCTTGGGGTACTCGTACATGCCCGCGGCGCCGTTGAAGGCGTACTCCACGACACCGAACCCGGGGAGGCCCTGCCTTATCTTGTCGGTCTGGTACTCGTCTGAGCCGAACTCAACGATCCTGCCGGTATCCCTGAGGGCCCTGCCGAAGGACGTGTTCCTCTGGTCGAACCGCCTGTAGGAGTCCTTGATGGGGTAAAGCTCGTCGAAGCTGCTTTTAGGCGCCATAAGGCTCCAATTGAATGCGGCGGTTAACCAATAAATAACCTGCCTTCAGCGAGGCTGGGTAAAAAATGGTAGTCTGCCTACTGGGGCTTGGAGGCGTAGACCTCGGCGCTGAAGAGCCTGTCTCCGCCTCTCTTGGTGAGCACCTTCACGTCCTGGAAGCCGGCTGCCCTGATCTTCTCCAGGTAGTCCTCGGTCTCCAGGGCCCCTGAGATGCAGGCGGCCCAGTTCTCCGGGTCCCTGAGCACCTCGGCGGGGAGCTTGCCCTCCGTCACCATGTCGGAGACGGTGAGCCTGCCCCCGGGCCTCAGGACCCTGTAGGCTTCCCTGAACACGGCGTCCTTGTCTGGGCTCAGGTTGATGACGCAGTTGCTGATGATGACGTCCACCGTCTCGTCATCCACCGGCAGGTTCTCTATCTCTCCGCGCCTGAACTCCACGTTTCTGAGCCCTGCGTCCTTCACGTTCCTCTTGGCCAGCTTGATCATCTCGGGGGTCATGTCTACGCCTATGACTCTGCCCTTGGGGCCCACCCTCTGGGCGGCCAGTATGGCGTCCATGCCGCCCCCTGAGCCCAGGTCGAGGACCGTCTCGCCTTCCTTGAGGCCCGCGATGGCAGTTGGATTGCCACAGGCTGCGCAGCTGCTTACGGCGGCCTCCGGGACGTTCTTGATCTCTTCCTCGCTGTAGCCCACGTTCTGGGTGTAGTCGTCCTTGCCTCCGCAGCAGGACGTGCCGCACCCGCAGGACGCCTGGCTCCTCTCTGCGAAGGCTCCGTAGCGTTCACGGACGTGCTGCTTTATCTCATCCGGTTTCTTGCTCATTTACACCACCATTATTATTGGATACCCAATAATCTGTGTGGAAGGATATAAATTTATCGGACACCCAATACCCCACCATGAGCGAATGCTGCCCTAACCCGCCCCTAGGCTGCTGCGACATGCGTGGCCTGCTGTCCTTCAGCATCCTGTGGCTCCTGCTTAAGAAGGACATGTACGGCCAGGAGATGGCCGACGAGCTGGGCCGCATGAGGGGCACCAAGCCCACCCCCGGCACCCTGTACCCCGCCCTTGGCGAGCTGGAGAGCAGCGGCATGGTTGTATGGCGGAGGAAGGGCAGGAAGAAGATATACAGCCTGACGGAGGACGGCCGCAGAGGGGCCCTGGAGGCATGCCAGTACTTCTGCGCAGCCTATGGGGACATTTTCAGGGAGTTCGAGTCAGTCAAAAGTCTTAACCCGGACCAGTCAATGAAACCTTAATCTGAGGTGAAGCCACGTGAGCATGTTCTACGACCTAATGTTCGAGGTGAGCAACGAGGACCGGGTAAGGATACTTCAGGAGCTGCTCTCTGAGCCGTGCACCTACTCGGACCTGTCCCGCAGGCTCAGTATCACCACCCAGGAGGTGAGCCGCCACGTCCAGAGGCTCACCGAGAACGGGTTGACCACCCGGCGCAGCGACGGCCTCCTGGAGCTCACACCCTTCGGGGGCCTTCTCCTCAGGCAGCTCTCCACCCTCAGGTTCACCTCCAAGCACAGGGGATACTTCAAGGAGCACGTCATGGACGGGCTGCCCGACGGGTTCCTGGCCCGGATGGGGGAGCTCAGGGACAGCACCCTGATCACCGACGTCATGGTGGCCATCCACAGGGCCCAGAGGGTGATAGCAGAGGCAGAGGAGTACATCCTCAACATCAACATGCGCTACTTCAGCAGCGGCTTCGAGGCAGTGAAGGGGGCCTTCGACAGAGAGGTGAAGGGCTACTTCCTCCACGGCAGCGCCCTGCAGCTCCCGGCTGAGATGGTGGACGACCGGAGGAGGGTTTTCCCGGAGGGCTACATCGAGCACGTTAAGGGTGCTGGGCTCTACATGGAGAGGCTGCTGGATGTTCCCATGATCCTGTACATGTCGGAGAAGGAGGTGGCCCTCGTGTGCTTCCCTGGGCTGGACGGGGTGTTCGACTTCAGGGGCTTCGGCTCTAAGGATGCCGGTACTCACCAGTGGAGCCTGGATCTCTTCCAGTACTACTGGGAGAAGGGCAAACCGGTAATGTGATACTTAGCATATAGAAATACCTACATTTTGGGGCGAGATCATTTTTCCTGGCGTCGGACATGAAAAACGGTGTAGAGATTAAAAAAGTAGACTCGCAGGGCCGTATATTCCTACCCGCTAACTGGAGAAATCGGGAATTACAGGAAGAGAGAATAGTGTATATTTTGAAAAGAGAAGGTTACCTTAAGATTATACCTAAGAAGAGGGGCGATCTCACATCTTTGTTTGATAAGCTGGACTTGGGCGTTGAAGCTATAGGTGAATGGAGTATATTTAAGAAATCCATTGAGCCTCTTATAACGTAACTACATTGCTATCACAATCCTATTCTTTATCTTATCTGAACCTAATTCCATCCACATGAGCTCCAACGCCGGCATAGCAGCCGTCCTCTACGAGATAGGGGAGATACTGACAATCAAGGGGGATCGTTTCAGGAGCAGGGCCTACAGCATGGCTGCTCAACGCGTCACGGCCCTCACCGAGGACATAGGCGACATAAGGGAGCGGGGCGAGCTGGACGCTATCCCCGGCATCGGCAAGAGCATAGCGGCCACCATCGAGGAGTACCTGGACACAGGCGAGTCCACGGTGCTCAGGGAGCTCCGGGAGAGCCTGCCCAAGGGAATCCCCGAGCTCATGGAGCTGGAGGGCGTGGGCCCCAAGCTGGCTATGAGGCTTAACAAGGAGCTGGGCGTCACAGGCATCGACAGCCTGGAGAAGGCGGCCAAGGAGCAGCTGGTCAGGGCTCTGAAGGGCTTCGGGGAGAAGAAGGAGCTGAACCTCCTGAAGGCCATCGAGGAGTACAGGAGCCGCAGCGGCAGGTTCCTCCTGGGGGAGGTGCTGCCCATCATCCAGGGTATCCTCACCTACATGGGTGGCTGCGAGGCGGTGCGCAGGGTGGAGGTGGCCGGATCGGCCCGCCGCAGGAAGGAGACCGTGGGCGACCTGGACGTCCTGGCCAGCAGCCTTGAGCCGGAGAAGGCCTCGGACCACTTCGTCAAGATGCCGCCCGTAGCCAGGGTGCTGGCTCATGGGCCCACCAAGAGTACGGTCGTTCTGGAGAACAGGCTCCAGGTGGACCTCCGGGTCATCTCGCCTGAGAGCTACGGGGCCGCCCTCCAGTACTTCACGGGCAGCAAGGAGCACAACGTGAAGCTCCGCACCATCGGCGTCAAGGCGGGGTTCAAGCTCAACGAGTACGGCCTCTTCAGGCGGGACGACGATACACTGGTGGAGGCAGAGGAAGAGGAGCGCATCTACGAGGCCCTGGGGATGGACTGGATGCCCCCGGAGCTGAGGGAGAACACGGGGGAGATAGAAGCAGCCATGAAGCACAAGCTACCGGAGCTGGTTGAACTCAACCAGGTGAAGGGGGACCTCCATGTCCACACAGACTGGAGCGACGGCAACGCGTCCATCAGGGAGATGGCTGAGAAGGCCCAGGCCATGGGCCTGGAGTACTTGGCCATATGCGACCACACCAAGAGCCTAGGGATAGCCCGGGGCCTGGACGAGGAGCGGCTCCTGAAGCAGCTGGCTGAGATCAGGCGGCTGGACGATGAGATACCCGGCGTCAGGGTACTTGCGGGGACTGAGTGTGATATACTGCGTGACGGTAGGCTGGATATAGCCGACGATGTGCTCAGGGAGTTGGACTGGGTGGTGGCCAGCATCCACAGCGGCTTCAGGCAGGACGAGGAGGCCATCACCAACCGGGTGATAGAGGCCATCCATAACGAGCACGTCTCCACCATAGGCCACCCCACTGGGCGGCTCATTGAGAAGCGGAGCGCCTACACCCTGGACCTGGACAGGGTGTTGGAAGCGGCAGCCGGGCAGCGGGTCTGTATGGAGATCAACTGCTACCCGGACCGGCTGGACCTGAGCGACGTGAACAGCCGCCGAGCCAAGGAGAAGGGGGTGAAGCTGTCGCTGGGGACGGACGCCCACAGGGTCCCCGAGATGGAGTTCCTTGGGATGGGGGTCTCGGTGGCCCGCAGGGGCTGGCTGGGTCCCGGGGACGTGGTGAACACCCTGAACGCGGAGCAGGTTCTCCGCATCAGAGGCTAGGCCCTAAAAGTATGTGTGAGGGGCTGCTACCAGCGGATGAGGTTGGTGCCCCAGGCGAGGCCACCAAAACCCACAGTCACCACCAGGTCTCCGCCCCTGAGGACGAGCGTCTAGTCGCCCATGCTGGGCACCAGCCTCTCCATCCAGCCGAATATCCAGTCCCTGCTGGGCTTCCAGGTGACGGCTATGCAGAACAGGAGGCTGCCCACCACCATGAGGCCCGATGCGAACACCGATCCCAGGGCGCCCTCCAGCCCCGAGTAGACCAGGCCGCCCACCACGGCCCCCACGCTGTAGAGGGCTGTCTTACCGACAAGCTCCACGGCCAGCAGCTTTTTGAAGGGCAGCCTCCGAGACCCCGCCAGCAGCACTATGGGTGTGTCCGGCAGGGGCGTCATGGAGACCAGGAGAACCGCCCAGAGCCCGTACTTCCTGATCCAGCGGGCCAGCCTGTCCTCGGCCTCAGACATGGGCTCCATGGACTCGGCCACTCCCCAGCCCAGGAAGTAGGTGGTCACCTCCCCCAGGGCTCCGCCGCAGCCGGCCGCGGCCCCCAGCACCAGGGGGTGGTACACGGAGGCCAGGGGCAGGAAGAGTGGGACGAACATGTCCCGGGCCACCACTGTGAGGTGGCTGAGCATGGACGCGATGAAGACTCCGGCGAGGCCCAGCTGGCCCAGGCTGCCGTCGCCCGCCATGAGCCTCCACAGTAGGTAGCCTGAGATGGCTGCCACGGCGGCCACGGCCAGGATGCTGAGCCAGCCTCTTCTGTTCATGCCTGTAACCCGGGTATGGCTTCAGATCAATGCTCACGAATAAAAGGGTTAGACCCTGGGGGCCACGTGCCGCATGAAGCTTTCCACCGAGTCCGCCTCGGAGCCGTAGGGGAACACTATTACGAAGTGGTCCACGCCCAGCTCAGCGTAGCCTTTAACGAACTCGGCGGCCTCCTTGGGCGTCTTGGGCTCCCACTTCTTGACGCCGCTGTACTTCTCATAGGGCGCTGTGATGTGGCCCTTGGCTCCTTCCAGGGCCAGGTGGAGCCCAGCGGACTTTCTGATGCTCTCAGGGTCCCTACCCAGCTTTCGGCAGTGCTTCTCCAGGACGCCCAGCCGGTCCCTGTACTCGTCCAGGGGCGTGTTCCAGGCGAAGTTCACCATGTGGGCGTGCTTCGCCGAGACCTTCAGGAGCATGTCCCCGGTGCCGCCCACCACGACGGGCATGGGGTTTTGGATGGGCTTGGGGGCGGACACGCACTCGTTGACAGTATAATGCTTGCCCTGGTAGCTTGCCTTGGGCTGGGTCCACATGCGTTCAGCTATCTCCAGGGCCTCGTCCAGCTGCCTGATCCTGGTGGAGGCCCTGGGGAAGGGTATCCCGTAGGCTTTGTACTCGACCTCCTTCCAGCCGGCGCCGACGCCGTAGTAGACCCTGCCACCGCTGATGTGGTCCAGAGTGGCGGCCATCTTGGCGGCCAGGGCCGGGTTCCTGTAGCTCTGGCTAGAGACCATGGTGCCCAGCCTCAGCTTCTCTGTGTCCCAGGCCAGGGCGGCCAGCAGGGTCCAGGCCTCCAGGCAGTTGACATCAACAGCGTCGGGCCGTATGAGGAAGTGGTCTGAGGCCCATAGGCTCTCGAAGCCGCTGAGCTCGGCCCGCTGTGCCACGTCCCTGATGTGGCTGTATGTGTACCCGAACTGGGGCTCTATCTGTACGCCGTAGTCTATCCGCTTCAAAACTGTTCATGAATGGTTGGGCTCGGCCGCATTTAAGGTGAAGGAAAGGGGGTTAGAGGGGCTTGCAGAGTATCTCCTGGTACTTCATGTCCCGCATCCGGCAGCTCTCGGCGGCCACCAGCACCATGGCTGTGTCGGCGCCGGCGTGGCTGCCCGCGACGGCCACCACCTGCTTTCCGCTGGGCACCGCGTTGCTGTCCACGGCCATCATGGCTATCTCGACGCAGACCTTGACGCCCTGGCTGAACTGGCGCAGGACGTTGGCGACGATGACGTTGGGGGGCGGCAGTATCCAGGGGAGCCTGGCCTCCTGGGGCTCCGCCTTCTCGGGGCGCTGCCTGCTCACGCCCACGTCCACAGTGCCTGTGAGGACATCGGTGCAGGTGACCACCTTGACGCCCTGCTTCTCCAGCTTGGCGCGTAGCTCGTCGGGGAAGTTCTGGACGCCCACCTTGCTGTAGCCTGTCTGGTGTGTGACTATTATGAGCTTGAGGCCTGTACCCTTCACCAGTTCGGCGGCCTTCTCGGCGCAGTAGCCTGTGCTGCTGCTGACGAGGACGGTATCTATGCCTCGCTCCTTGGCCGCCTCGAAGGCGAGCTTGATGGTGGCCTCGGTGTGCTCCTTTCCTGGGGTCTCCCAGTAGACCGTCTTCCGTTCTATCATCTTGATCATCCTAGAAGTATGGATACTGTGGTGGTGACCGGGTTTAAACCTAATGCTTAGACTATGCTGGCTACGCCGTGGCGCTCCCTGTGGCCGACGATGGGTATGCTGGCCCCGCACTTCTTGCAGCGGTTGTCCTTGTCTAGGCTCCAGCCGGTGATGGTGTAGCCGCTGCGCTTCACCACGTGGGCGCCGCAGCCTGGGCACACGGTGTCCTCGTATCCGCCACCCCGGATGTTGCCCACGAACACGTAGCGGACGCCCTCCTCCTGGGCGATCTCCCTGGCCCTCTCCAGTGTCTCCACAGGCGTCGGCGGCAGGTGCTGGAACTTGTACATGGGGAAGAAGCGGCTCAGGTGGAGGGGCGTGTCGGGGCCCAGGTGGTCCACCAGGTGCCTGGCCATGCGCCTGGTCTCGTCCTCCGAGTCGTTGGTCTCGGGGATGATGAGGAAGGTGACCTCCACGTGGACGCCGTGGTTATGCATGTAATCGGTGGCGTCCAGAACACTCTGTAGGTCGGCTGAGCAGTGCTTCCTGTAGAACTCTTCGCTGAAGGCCTTCCAGTCCACGTTGGCGGCGTCGATGACGTCCACCACCTGGCTGAGGGCCGGGACGCTGATGTAGCCGTTGGTTACCAGGACGTTCTTGATCTCCGAGTCTCTGGCGAAGCGGGCCGTGTCCTCCACGTACTCCAGGTTGATGAGGGGCTCGTTGTATGTGTAGCTGACGCTGGTGCACTCCTGGGCCATGGCGATCTCCACCACCTCCTCAGGCATTACGCGCCTGGTGCGCTGCTCTCCCGGGTGGCTCATGCTCAGGTGGTAGTTCTGGCACCAGGGGCACGTGAAGCTGCAGCCCAAGCTGCTGACGCTGAGGCTGCGGCTGCCTGGGTAGAAGTGGGCCAGGGGCTTCTTCTCTATGGGGTCCACTGCCAGGGCCGATAGCTCGCCGTAGGTGAGGCTGACCAGCTTCCCGTCCCGGTTCTCCCGGGTGCCGCAGAAGCCCCGTTTGCCGGGCTTCACGGTGCACATCCTGGGGCAGATGGTGCACCGCACCGTATCCTCGTCCAGCTTCTCCCAGTACCTGGCCTCCAACTCCATCATGGAGGATGGCTCAGCCGAGGATAATAACGGTTGCTCAGCCGTACCCTTTAACAGTCCCGGGCCGTAGGTTTCATTGATGTGGCTGACGAGGCCCGACGCCAAGGGCATCCTGAGTGATCCTGGGGTGAGGGAGGCGCTGCCCAGATACGTGGACATCGTCAACAAGAGAAGATACGCCAAGTACCTCATAGCCAAGGCCGTCCCAGCCAAGTATAGCCGCAGGGACGAGACCGAGGCATTATGGGAGCTGCACAGGGGGCTCCTGGAGGAGTACCGGGCGATTGAAGCCGACTACGATGCTAAGGGCCGGAAGCCTAAGCCTGTGGAGCCTAACTTCCTTGAGCTGAAGACTCTCATAGCCCACAGGATCATGCAGAGCTGCGGGTTCTGCGAACGGCGGTGCGGCGTGGACCGCCTCAAAGGCGAAAAAGGATACTGTAAGGCGGGTCGCAACTTCAGCCTCCACTCGGCTTTCCCCCACATGGGTGAGGAGCCCGAGCTTGTGCCGTCGGGCACCATCTTCACGGGGGGCTGCAGCATCAGGTGCATCCACTGCCAGAACTGGGACATAAGCCAGTGGGCCAGCAGCGGCACCAGCGTGGCCCCCGAGATGATGGCGCTGCAGGTGCGGGAGCTGAGCGAGAAGGGGTGCAGGAACATCAACATGGTGGGTGGGGACCCGACGCCCATGACTTGGGCCTGGCTGGACACCATGGGCCGGGTGGACGTGAACACAGCCACCGTATGGAACAGCAACAGCTATTATTCTGAGGAGACGGCGCGGCTTCTCGCCGGCTTCATCGACCTGTACCTGCTGGACTTCAAGTACGGCAACGACAGGTGCGCCTCCGAGATCAGTGACGCCCCCGGGTACTGGGAAGCCGCCACCAGGAACCACCTCATGGCGAAGGAGCATGGGGAGCTCATCATACGGGTTCTGGTGCTGCCGGGCCACAACAGTTGCTGCACCAGGCCCATACTTCAATGGATACACGATAATCTGGGGCCGCGAACTCGGGTCAATCTAATGTTCCAATATAGACCAGAGTGGAGAGCTAGAGAGAGACCAGAGATGAAAAGAAGACTAACCTCAGAAGAAATATCTGAAGCTCAGCAAATAGCGCAGGATATAGGTTTAACGAATCTTGTGAGAGGCTAGGTTATAATATATTCTCCCTAAGTTTAAAGGTTCAAACCCACCAGCGCGCGCAACCACCAAAGACACTCCTATTAGCACAAAGACCTAAAGAATGGGAAAATACCAGAGGGTAAATAGATCCTTCTCAACTCCGCGGTATAGATAGGTCATTCTAGATCTAGATCTTTTTCGATGATTCAACTATAAGAAATTCCACAAAACATTTAGTAAATATTGAGATTCATTCAAACCACACACGTGTCATGAGCCTCTACAATTACTCATGTAAGCAAATATTACTATGCCAACCAAACCAACAATAAGTGACATTAATGGGAATCCAGGGATCTGCTGACTCTCCAACCTCTCAATTTCACTCTGTAGTTCTTTAATTTGGGTAGTTAGATCTTCTATGTCTGATTCGATTGTGTTGATTTGGCTCTGTAGCTCCATATTCTCTGATGCTAAATCATCGTTCTCTGATTCTAGTGAGGCTAATTCTGACTCTAAATCAAGGTGTAAGCCATGTAGCTGGTCGTAGTTGGCTTGTAGTTGAGTGTAGTTAAATGTTAGTTCATCATGTTCTTCGATAAGATTTCTATAGGTTACGTTAACGTACTCGCTGAATTCAACCACGTTCACCGTACAATCAGTTTTAACATAGTCTATAGAGTTACCTTCGCTGTCAAAGAATTCAGCATTCTGTAGCCTAATCGTAGTCGTTCCTAAATCCACTACTCTGAAGATATAGTGGAACATTATGCTTGTACCTGTGAAGGATTTAGCTAACTCTCCATCGAGAGAGTTTCCAACCCAACCTCCTGTCTTCACATAGAAGCTTCTGTCAATATCTCCGACAATATAATCGATTATTCCCTTGTCGTATGCGAAGTCGATGTGAAACTCCTTAAGATCCTCAACGTCAGTGACCTTTAACTCCAATATGAAAACTGAACCCCATTCATTCTCCAAATATGGGAGCTGGACTACTTCTGGTTCTAAAGAGAAAACAATATCGGATGCTATTACCAACGTGACGTTCATGAACAATAATATGACCAGTACCAAGTATGGGAATTTCCTAATCACGGACATCATATATGATATAGTAATCATTTAGATAAGAGTTAAGGTTATACGAGTTGAATTAAAATAGATCTCTTAACCGGTAAAGCCATATCTGCCCTATGTACTGATAAAGTGACCCTCGTCAACCTCATGTTCCAGTACCACCCCGAGCGGCGAGCCGGGGAGCGGGAGGAGCTGAAGCGAAGGCTGAGCTCCGAGGAGATCGCTGAGGCCCGGGAGATGAGCCGACGAGATCGGGTTAAGGAACCTGGTCCGGGGCTAGACGTTTTATTAGTGTCTCAGACGTTGAAAGGTGTGTCATGCCCGTCATACCTGTTAGGATAGCCGAGATCAGGCGGTCAACGCCCACCGTTAAGACGCTGAGGCTGGACCTCCTAGGCCAGGGGTTCAGCTTCCACCCAGGCCAGTGGATAGACTGCTACGCTGATGTTGATGGGGAGCGGAGAGTCGCAGGCTACACCCTGACATCGTCACCCAGCATGAAAGGATTCCTAGAGATATCCGTGAAGACGGGGGACAACCCTGTTACGAGGTTCATCCACGAGTCCGCCCGGGTGGGGGACACCCTGTATGTCGACGGCGGCCAGGGCGACACCTACTACACCCGGGATATGGGTGACCGGCTGGTGCTCATCGCGGGCGGCATAGGGATCACACCCATCATCAGCATCCTAAGATACGCGGACGAGGCCGGCGACGTCTGGGCCACCCTCCTCTACAGCGCCTCGTCTCTGGACGAGCTCCTGTACCTTGAGGAGATCGAGGCCATGGAGAAGCGTAACAGGCGGATCAGGACCCACTTCTTCGTGACGGGAGAAGTATCCATGCACCGGAAAGGAAGAATCGATGAGGCGGCTCTCCGTGAGCTTGGCCTGGCCGCCGACGCCCTCTACTTCGTCTCGGGGCCCAGGGACATGATCATGGGCACGGTGGCGGCTCTTAGGAATCTGGGCGTAGACGAGGCCAGGATCAGGTACGAGGTCTGGTGGTAGGCCGAACACCTTATCACCGAGGCAGGTATCAGAGCATCCGCATTGGTTCAGCTCAAGACCAGGCGCCTCCTCATCCGGGAGTTCACCCAGGGCGACTACGAGGGCGTCCACGCCTACGGCAGCGACCCCGAGGTGACCCGCTTCATGGAGTGGGGCCCCAACATGCCCGAGGAAACCCGGAGCTTCCTCGCCAGGGCCGTGGAGGACCAGTTGGAGAACCCTAGGCTCAGGTACACCTTGGCCGTGGAGCACCCCGAGGACGGGGTCATCGGCGGCTGTGGCGTCTACGTCACCAGCCTCCAGAACAGAGCAGCATCCATAGGCTACTGCCTCAACAAAGGCCATTGGGGTAAAGGCTACGGTACCGAGGTGGCCGGGAAGCTCATCGCCTACGGTTTCGAGGCCCTTGGCATGCACAGGATCACGGCCACCTGCGACCCCAGGAACGCGGCCTCCTGGAAGGTCATGGAGCACAACGGCATGAAGCGCGAAGGACTTCTACGTGAGGACAAGCTCATCCGGGGGGAGTGGCGGGACAGCCTGGTGTACAGCATCCTCCGGGGCGAGTACATGCCAAATGGTTCAAGAGCCGCTCTGTAACAGTTCGTGAGTGAGACTGTCATCGCCGAGGCCCTGGCCGAGTTCAACAGGCTCCACAACCGGGAACTGGAGTGCACAATAATCTCTATATTCATGTGTTATAGCCGATGACACTGCACTTGCAGAACACTTATTTGAACACATATTGGATAATCTTGTGATTACACATGCCGAGTTATAGAGTGAAGATAACGGTTCAAAAGAAAGTAGACCCAGCCATAATCTTCGATGGAAAAGTCCCCAACCAGCCCGGAAAAGATCACGCCTATCCAGTGTGTCCCATTGATGAAAACGCGGAATGGATCGTAGAGAAGGACGGAAAAATGCCGGAGGATTTCTGCAGCTGGGCGTGGAGAGACCTATACAAGGACCTCGCTGTACTACGCTTCGGAGGTAACTTCGAGTCATGGGTTGAACCACCCTACATGTACACTGCATGCTCAGACGGAGTAAGGCCAGTCAGCTTCAAGCTTGAGGTCCTGCAAGACTAGAGTAGCGGATGTATGGAGAACCCTACACTTACATGGGATTTGCTCATTACCTAGGTATTCACCTGTGGAGAACCGTAACAGACAACATTATAAGCCCCCAGAATGTAAGACGTCATGTATGACGGAGAGTATAACGGTCAGGCTGACCCCCGAAGAGATAAAGGCGATAAAGAAACATGGACGAGTCTCCGACATAGTCCGGCAGGCTCTCCGTATGTACATGCAGGCGCAGAGCAGCCGTCAAGTCATCGAGGAGCTTAAACGGCTCCAGGCCTCGTCCAACATCCAGACCACCATCGAGGAAGACCTCAGCCTCATCCGCGGGGACCGGCTGAGATGAACGTCGCCGACACCAGCTACCTGGTGGAGGCAATCCTACGAGACGCCGAGCTACTTGGCGGCGAGCCGCTGGTGACACCCGACCTAGCTCTCTACGAGATTGTGAATGTCATCTGGAAACACGAGACCCTGATACGGGACATCAGAGACGCGGCCAGATACATTGATGCCTTGGAGTCACTGATCCAGGCACAGACGATAACACTGGTAAAGCCCGACAACAAGCTCATCCGGGACGCGTATAGCCTCTCCGTCAGACACGGCACACCCTTCTACGACACCGTGTTCGTTGCACTGGCTCTCAGACTCCAAGCCGAGCTCAGAACCTTCGACGAGGGGCAGATGAGAATCCACCGAGCAGAGAAGCGTCGAGTGACCCCCAATGAAAACAGAGTTTAGCTAAAAGCAACCCAGAAAAATCTCACATTCTACCCAGTAGCAGTCAGCCAACGGATAACAACGATAAACACCAGTAACGGGTGAAGACCGCACGCTGGAAATCTGCTTTATACCAGCTCAACGCAATACGAAGATGTTGGTTTGTCATGAAGAGCAGAGAGTTCGTAGCTAAAATCAAGGAGTACATGAAGGAGTACAGGGTCCCCGGAGCAGCCGTGGGCATACGCCACGGCGAAGAGACCCTCACTAAGGGCCTGGGCGTGACCAACGTGGACCACCCCGTCCCCGTGGACGAGACCACCCTGTTCCAGATCGGCTCCATAACCAAGACCTTCGTCGGGACCCTCACCATGCGGCTGGTTGAGGCGGGAAAGCTTGAGCTAGACGAGCCCATCCGGACCTACCTGCCAGGCTTCAAGGTCCAGGACTCCGAGGCTTCGGAGAAGGCCACCGTGCGCCACCTCCTCACCCACACGTCCGGCTGGGTGGGCGACTGGTTCCCCCCGGACCTAGGCCACGGAGATGACGCCGTCGCAAGGTACGTCGAGACCATGGCTGACACCCCCCAGCTGACCCCCCTCGGCAAGGTACTGTCCTACAACAATGCTGGGTTCAACGTAGCTGGGCGGGTGCTCGAGGCGGTGACGGGGAAGGTCTTCTCGTCCCTCATCAAGGAGATGCTCTTCGAGCCCCTGGAGATGCGCCACACCTATCTCCTCCCCTGGGAGATGATGACCCACCGCTTCGCCTCCGGACATGTAACGAAAGATGACAGCCCCAAGGTGGCGCAGCCATGGTCCATCGGCCGAGCCTCGGGCCCCGCGGGGGGCATAGTGACCTGCGTGAATGATATGCTCAACTACACCCAGTTACAGATGGGCGACGGAACATTCAAGGGTAAGAGACTCCTAGATCTCGAATCCCTCAGGACGCTCCACACGCCCCAGGTACGGTTCGCGCCCCACAACAGCGTCGCCCACACGTTCTGGGTGGACGACCGCCGGGAGGCGCGTACTCTGAGCCACAGTGGAGGCACGGTGGGGCAGATATCCCTCCTGACCCTTGTCCCGGACCACGATTTCTCGGTCCTGCTTGTGACCAACTCGGGCAGCGGCAGCCAGATGACCCAGAAGGTTGCCAACCTGGCCCTGGACCACTACCTGGGCTTAGAAACGCCCGAGCTGACCCCCGTGGACGTGCCAGAGGAGCGGCTCAAGGAATACGTGGGCCAGTACAGGGCCACCCTCACATCGGCCGAGGTGACCACCAGCGACGGAAAGCTGTTCATAAGCAGAAGATCGCTGGGAGGGTTCCCCACTAGGGACACACCTCCGGCCTCGCCCGAGCCGTCGCCTCCGGTCCACTACGCCTTCTACGGCGACGACCACATAGTCGGCATGGGTGAGCCCTTCAAAGGCGACATGGGTCAAGTCTTAAGAGGCCCGGATGGATGCATCGCGTGGCTCCGCATAGGCACGCGCATCCACCGTCCTCTTCGACGCCAGGAATAAGCCCCTCCCTTTTCTTTATGAACACAATGCCCTGTGCATGTGCATACACTATAAGAAAAATGTCTGAAAAAATGGTTCTACCTGTTGCGCTGAGTGTCGTCGGTCTCAACGTCGAGCTCAGAGACAGCCTCCTTGGACAACTGGAGCAGCTCCTGGTTGATCTCCCGCTTCAATGACACTATCTCGGCTTCCAGCCTCACGATCTCAGACGCCGAGCCCTTCCCACGTTTGAGGTTAGCCTGAGATATCTGCTTCCTGGCCAGGAGATCACTCAACTCCATGATCCGTTTCTCGCTCATCCCCGGTCACCCTCACTTCCAGTGGTCAGATTACTAAACCTTACCGTATCTGGGCACCAAAATTAATAGCAGCTTACTACTAGTAGCATGTTCAAGTGGTAGTCCGGGGGAGATTCGAACTCCAGTCGAAGGGTCTGACCTTTTTTCTAAAAACATCGTGGCCTACACTGTGTGAGAAGTCTTATTTCGTCAATAGAGGTGAATGATCTAGATACGGATGTTGAGGGAAACTCTGTTCAGCGAGCTCGCCAAATGGACACTCGAGTTCAAGGACGTGAAAGCGGGGGACGAGGTGCTCATCTGCGTGAGCCCTGACACGGACACGACGAGGTACAGCGCCCTCGTGACCATGTGCAAGGCGATAGACGCGATCCCCCACGTGCTGGTGGTGAACACGCCGAAGGAGGCGATAGGGCTCTGGTCCCTCGGGCGGGCGGTGAAGCTGCCCAGGACGGTCGCCGAGGCCCTGAAGGCCACGGACTACATCTACTGGTTCGCGGACTGGGACCCCGCGTTCCTCCAGGAGATCAGGGACGCGCGCGCCGCCGGCGCCCAGTTCCTCTTTGGCTGGCAGTCGCAGGTCAAGGAGGCGACCTGGCACATCAGGGACGTAGACAGGAAGGCCCTCGCGGAGAAGGCCCAGCGGTGGGCGAGGATGCTGAACGAGCACAGGGGCAAGGAGTTCAGACTGATCACAGGCGGCGGGGAGCTGACGGGGACGACGAAGCGGTTCGAGGGCTGGGGGCCGGGCACGGGGAAGGCGAGCTGGACCCAGAACGAGTGCATGTCAGTGGGCGACTTCAACGACGTGAACGGCGTACAGGTCGTCGACTGGATAGGCACGTTCAGCGAGGTGATGCCCGGGGAGAAGGCGAAGCTCACCATCAGGGACGGCGTCCTCGTCAAGGCAGAGGGAGAGATGGGGAGAATGTTCTGGAAGGCGCTGGAGACCATCGACGACCCGAACATATACAGGTTCGCAGAACTGGCCATAGGCATGAACCCTTACACGAGGAAGGGCATGACCTCGCTGGGCGCCCCGAACCTACCGATGACGGTCCCCCCGTACCACGAGGTCAAGCAGTCAGAGGGGACGGTGCACACGGCCTTCGGCGACTCGGGCGGCCGCATCCTCCAGGAGGGCGAGACCGGCATAGTCGCGAAGCTGCACATCGACGTTATCTCGTTCACGCCGACGCTGTACGTCGATGGGGTGAAGTACGTCGAGGACGGGAAACTGCTGTTCTAGAGGATCAGAAAACCTCACCATTTTCCTCATCCCGCTCGCGGCGACGACGACTACACCCCCCTCCCCCAACTCCTGCACACAGAAAAAGACGAGAATGGTAGCCCGGGAGAGATTCGAACTCTCGTCAGAGGCTCCAGAGGCCCCGATCCTTGACCACTAGACGACCGGGCTACGCAACAACAAACACTCCAACCAGAATAAAAGCCTAACCCAAACCCTCCACACACCTTCACCCAACACGGAGAGCAGCTCAGCCGAAAGCCTTAAATACTCTTTCAATCCGGGGTGCAATTGCCCGAGTGATCAGGTTTCTACATCTCACAGAGATGCGGATTCTGGGAAGGGAAACGCGCCTAAACGTGAGAGAGATGAAAAGAAAAGGCAGCACGCACCTCAGCGAGGACGTGTGCCCCGAGTGCAAAAGCACCCACATAATCCACGACCCCGAGTCCGGCGAATTGATCTGCGGAAAATGCGGCCTCGTCATGAAGGAGAGCATAATCAACAACGGCCCCGAGTGGAGGGCCTTCACCCCAGCCGAGAAGGACACCAGAAGCAGGGTAGGCATCCCCCTCAGCTTCGCCGTCCACGACAAGGGACTCACCACCATGATCGGCAGGATAGGAAGAGACGCCTTCGGCCGCAGAATACCCCTGGACAGAAAGCTCCAGATGCTCAGGCTCCGCAAATGGCAGATAAGGAGCAGGGTCCACAGCAGCATGGACCGCAACCTGGCCCAGGCCATGGCAGAGCTGGACAGGCTCAGCGACAAGCTCCACATACCCCCAGGCATCAAGGAGAAGGCCGCCATCATATACAGGAAGGCCCTGGAACGGGGCCTCGTCCGCGGCCGAAGCATAAGCGCCATCACAGCCGCGAGCCTCTACGCGGCATGCAGGATCACCCAGACCCCCCGGACCCTCCGGGAGATCAGCGACCAGAGCCCCATAGACAAGAAGGACATAGCCAGGTGCTACAGGCTCATGCTCCGGGAGCTGGACATCACCATGCCCAAGCCCGACGCCCAGCTGAGGGTCCCCAAGATAGCCGCCAAGGTGGGCGTAGGTGAAAGAACCCAGCAGAAGGCCGTGGAGATCCTCAGACAGGCCACGGAGCTCAGGACCACGGCGGGCAAGGACCCCATGGGCCTCGCAGCCGCGGCCCTGTACATAGCCTGCGTCATGTGCGACGAGAAACGCACCCAGAAGATGATAGCCGACGCAGCCGGCGTCACCGAGGTCACTATACGCAACAGGTACAAGGGGCTGAAGGAAGCACTAGACCTGGAGGTCTAGCCCCCGCCCCACTTTTTTTTTCGCTACCCCTAAATATTTATCCCCATCAAGCCAAATACGCTCCTAGGCATGTCTGCCACCGAGAAAACCCTCATCGTATGCATAGACGGGGACGACGACATAGGCAAAAAGGCGGAAGTGAAGACCCCGGTCATAGGCAGAGAAGAGAACCTCAAGGCAGCCACCCAGCTAGCCGTCTCGGACCCCGAGGAGGCCGACGCCAACGCCATGTTCGGCGCCATAAAGCTCCACGACAGGCTCCGCAGAGACTACCCCGAAGAGAGCTTCGAGGTAGCCACCATCGCCGGGACCAGCTCCGGCGGCGTCGAGGCGGACCGAAAAATGATAAAGGAGCTCGGAGAGGTCCTGAGGATCTACGACGCCTCAGGCGTCATCCTGGTCACGGACGGCTTCGCCGACGACGCTCTCATCCCCATAGTACAGAGCCGGGTGCCCATCACCAGCATCCACCACGTCGTGGTCAAGCACAGCGAGCGCATTGAGGAGACCTGGGCCGTTTTCTTCAGGTACCTCAGGATGCTGGTGGAGGACCCCTACTACAGCAGGGTGAGCCTCGGAGGCCCAGGCGTCCTCCTGGTCATCTTCGGGTTCCTCCTGGCCAGCGGCCAGGTGGAGAACGC
>JBDRQD010000056.1:0-39348 GCA_043826455.1 Candidatus Bathyarchaeota archaeon | reverse complement strand
GCTGGCCTCAGTCATGCCTGCGCTGATCACCGACTGCGCTTTCTCCGCTGTCAGGAAACCCATGTTCAGCACGACGAAGGCGAAGGCAGCCGCCGTAATGACGAAAGCCACAAGGATAATGGCTGTCTCCAGCCCAGTCATACCATGCCGTTTTCTGAGGATACTTATACTGGTCATGTGTCACTCCTATCCTTTTGAAGTACAACAATTTCATCGCCTCATTTCTTTTAACAAGATGTATGTAACTGAGTCCCACACATCCACGGTATGATTCGTATCTCGCAACTTGTACCAACTTGATGTGAAAGAATTATCTATACAAAAATCGTTAAATATCATTTACAATTAATCATATCCACTATCTGAGGGGGGTTAATGAGCAGTAGGAGATCCCGTTTCGAGATCTACGTAGATGTGTTATCGGAGATCAAGAACGGTGCCAGTAAGCCTACTCAGATCATGTACGCAGCAAACCTGTCGTGGCGTCCCCTCCAGGAGATACTCAGGAGTCTGGTCAGTCAAGGCCTCATAGCGGAGATCGAGGAGGACATCAAGGACAAGAGAACCAAGGTCCAGTTCGATCTCACCATGAAGGGAGAGAACGTGGTGCGCTACTACAGTAAAGCCAAGAGCCTGGTCGAGATCCAGGGACCGGAAGAACACGAGAAATAACTAGATCTCTATGTCTCCACACACGATGTAGTCCTGGTGTATGCTTAGCTCCTTGGACAACCAACCCCGGGTGTACTGAGGCTCTATCTCGAATAAGCGGGCTAAGCCTCCTTCTACCTCGTCCTCGCAGACGTTTTTTGAGAAAAGATCTAGGCCGATGGATAACCGGTAGGTGGGTGAGAGTCCTTTGCCCAGATGTTTAACTGCTGCGTCAGCTGGGACGGCCTCCCGGTACTCATAAATCTTCAAGCCCACGCTTGCAGAGACCACGAAAACGGAGTTGACCAGGTCGAAACACACTAGATCCACGTCGTTCAGCCTCTTCCTGAACTCTGGCCAGTCCTTCAGGACGATCTTGTGGGGTGGGGACTCGGGTGAGCCGGGCTGCTTTGATTCGAGGCGGCTCTGGTTCTCGGCTATGACGTCCTCGGCGCGGGAGATCAAAGTGTCCAATGATTTCTCGTGATCCTTCAACACGTTGATCAGGAAGTCCATGACCTCAACCTTATCATATTGACTCATTTGATCCCACCATCCAAGTTAAAGTATCCCCGCGCTAGGTGTTTTTAAAGAAGGTAGAGAGTGAGACAAATAACATTGTATTTTATTATCAATCAGGTAATGAGATGCATAACGTGGTTATATAACACGGCTCATCGATATTGCTCCATCATTGACGCCGCTGTCTACCCTGTTTTCATGAACTCCCTCAGCAGGATCGTCGCGTAGCCCCCCATGGGCAACGTGAAAACCAGTCTAACGCCCTCAGAGACCTCCCCATGGGACACCTCAGGCAGCAGCCTGCCCAACCTCCTTGTCCCCTTCACCCTGCTCCGTCTGAGCTGCTCTTCTGTTAGGCCGGACTCCTCCAGGATCATGTTCTCTAGTTCGACTGCCTCGTTCTGCGGCTTCCACATCTTGTACCCGTACATGGGGGCCGTGAAGCTGATCTCCTTTGCCTCGTACCTATGCTGCTCTGCCTCCAGGTCGCTCACCGTGAAGAGGCCCCCAGTGTCATGCTTCTTAGCTACGTCTCCGAGGAGCAGCCTGCCGAACAGCCCTCGCCTCACCCTCTCAGCCAGGTACCTGTTGCACAGGTAGCTCTGGTAGCTGGACAGCAGGAACCTGTTGAGCCACCGGTCGCGTATCCTCTTCCGCCCCTGAAGTATCTCCCACCCGGACCTGATGTTGTCTCCATCCTCACTGGTCCTCTGCTCCCCGTAGTAGTTGGGTAAACCCGCCTGGTTGAGCCGCGAGGCGATCCTAGTCATCTTCTCCAGAACCCGGCTCATGGGCTCCTCGAGCCCCGTGATGACTATGGTGAACCTGTTTCCTTTGAGGTGCCCTGACCTCAGCTTGTTTACATGATAGTTTGCCCAGTTCACCTTTACCTTCATCTGGTCCTCTATCAACCACGTGGCCTCGCCTGTGGTCATGGGCCTATTCTGGAGGTGGACGCTAAAGATCTGAGAGGTCACGGCGTTCTTGTCCTTAAGGCCGGCCTTCCCAACGTTCTCAGGTTTCAGCTCGAAGAGCTCCGCTAAACCAACCTGAACGTCCCTGGTGGTCATGTTGGTCTTGGTAACGTTTACGTAGAGGTGCTCACCAGAGCCACTGGGCTCGTAGAGAGGTATCTCGTCCACGACGAAGTACTCGGGCTTGGCTTTGATGACCCCGCCCACGCCCGAGAGGTCGCTGGTGATGTAGGGGAGGGTGAGGTCTATCTGCGGGAAGTCCGTCATATGATGTTCCGGTCACTGGCTCTGGGGGCTCCACTTGGGTATTGTCCAAGGGAGGCCCTCCCCTTTGATGTACGCCTTCAGGGGCTCCCTGTAGGGGAACAGGGCTACGGCTCCGCCTGTGTGGAGGAATACCACGTTGTCCTTCTTGGTAAGCTTCTTCTTCCTGACCTGGTCGATGAGGCACGCTGCGGCCACGGCCGTGTAGACCGGGTCGATCATCATTCCCTCTGTCTCCGCCAGCATCTTCACGGCCTCGGCTTTGCCCTCCGACATGAAGCCGTACCCGCCGCCCGCATACTCGTTGTAGACAACTACATCGTCGTCTCCGAGCGAGAAGTCTAGTTCAAACTGTTTCTTGGAGTCCAGCGTTATCTCCTTGACCTTCTTGGCCTGTGCCTCTTTTTCGCTCGGGCTCGTCATGGCCCCGATGACCTTGATGCCCGCGTTGAAGGCCTTTGCCCCCGCGACCAGGCCAGCTTGGGTGCCCCCGCTGCCGGTGGCGTGTACTAGGTGGCTGAACTGGACCCCCTGGTCGGCCTGCTGGTATGTTAGCTCCAGCATGGCGTTGATGTACCCCGCCGCCCCGAGGGCTATGGAGCCTCCCACCGGCATGTAGTAGGGGTTATAGCCCTTGTCCTTGAGCTCCTTCATGGATACGTCTATGGTGGACTTCGTGTCCTCCGGCTTGACCACCTGTATATCTGCCCCCATTAGCCTGTGGAGAAGATGGTTACCGTCCCAGGACTCGCCGTCGTAACCCTTGCTCGGCCCCGTCTTGATGAGCCTGATCTTTATGCTCAGCTTCACGGCCGCGGCTGCCGTTTGGGTGCACCAGTTGCTGTGGAACCCTGCGTGGGTGACTATGTAGTCGGCCTTCTTCTCCAAGGCGTCGCCCATGAGGTACTCCAGCTTCCTGGCCTTGTTGCCTCCGAAGGCGAGGCCTGTGAGGTCGTCTCTCTTCACCCATATCCTGGGTCCGCCGAGCCTCTTGGTGAGGTTGGGCAGGTACTGCAGGGGCGTCGGCAGGGACGCCAGCCTGGCTCTGGGTAGCGCGCTGAACTTCATGTAATACACCTGGGATAATGATAGCTTGGGGATGCTTAATACTTTGACTCTAGGAGGACAGGTACTCTCGCTCCTTGTCCTCCAGTTCAAGCCACCCATCGATCACGTCGGCGCTCTCCTGGCTGGCCTTGTAGATGATCCTTAGAAGTGGCAAGGTCTCGGTAACAGCCTCCTGGGTGGACGTGTGGGTTCTCTGGGCCAGCTTCTCGGCCACCGCCCTCATCTTCCTGCGGTCGTGGTAGGTCATGATGTACCTCCACTTGGCCTGAGGCTCCCTCAGGTAGGGCACCACCCACACGTTCTGGCCGTACACCCACTTACCGCCGATGCCCCTCATATGGGAGTTGAGGTCACCCCACTTGTCTCTGCCGAGCCACCTCGTGGGGTTCACGATGATTCCTTCCTTTGCCTCGCTGGTCTGGAAGCTACTCAGGGGCAGCCCAGCCCGCAGCACGGCCTGCTGCACCTGCTTCATGAGGCCCAGGCCCTTGCTTCGTTTCTTGGCGAAGGCGACGCCCCCCGTCATCAGGTTAAACATGTACTTCAGCAGCCTGTAGTCGGCGCTCCTCGCCCTGTTCTGGTATACGTCGGCCTTGGCCAGCACCTCCAGGGCCTCCAGCTTCTCCTCCGGGTCATCTATTATGAGGGGCAGATTCTCGTAGACCCAGTCGAAGAGGTCCTCGTAGGGGATCATGCTCTGGCTTATGGTCTGCCTGGCCTCCAGGAGGCTGCTGGCGCAGAATATCTTGTTTATCAGGTTTGGGGTGGTGTCCTGCCTGTCCCTGTCCTTCATCCAGGAGATGTCCTCGGGCTCCACCCGTGTTCTGCCCCGCGCCACCGTCTCCAGGTCGGTGATGGCTGACCGCAGGTCTCCTCCGCTCTTCATGGCCAGGGTCTCCAGCGCATCCGGGTGAACGGTTACACCCTGCTCCTTGGCGATGGTTTCCAGTGTCTCGTACACGTCGCTGAAGGGAACGGGTTGGAACTCCACTAGGACAGCCTTGTCTACTAAGGGCCGGAACTTGTCCTGCATGTTCTCCCCTATGGTGGTCGCCACCATGACGATGGGGTTCACGGTAATCTTCAGTAGGTCTGAGATGGCCGCTATCCCTCCCCGGTCCTTCTGGCCACTTACTCCCTCCATCTCGTCCAGAAGTATCATCCGGCGCTGGCCGAAGATGTTCATCGTCAGCCCAGATGATTTCCCAATGTACTCCTCTATCTGGGTCTTGCTTCGGCTGTCGCTGGCGTTCACCTCCATGAGGTCAAAGTTGTGTTCCTTGGCCAGGGCCTGGACGGCGCATGTCTTGCCTATGCCGGGGGGGCCGTGGACGAAGGCCGCCCTCTTCTTCGGGGGGCCCTTCTCCCAGCTCCTTAGCCACTTCTCCAGCTGGTCCAAGGCCTCGCTGTTGCCTATGATTTCCGCCTTGGACTTGGGCCTATACCTGTAGGTCCAGGGCTGGTCTGTGCTCACCTTATTTTTTCACCTGCTAGTGCCAGGTGGGCCAGGAGGGTGCTGAGCTGTATCTCCGGGCGGGCCCCCTGGGTTAGCCTGAAATCCACCTCGCCCACCGTGTCGCTGAGCTTCACCTTCCACTTCTCGGAGATGCCCGTGTGCCTCATGAGTTCACTGTAGGTCATCCTGATGATGTCGTCCGGCGCCAGGCCCTGGTCTATGAGGAGCTCCCTCAGGATGTCCCTGGACTCCATGAAGCCCCCGTCCAGGGCCTTCTGTATCATGGCGCGGACCCTCTCGGGGCTCACCTTGCCCAGCACCTCGTACACCGTGATGTCGTCTATGGCGCTCTTGGTCGCGGCTGCGGCCTGAAGCAGGTTGGTGGCCTTCCTCAGGTCTCCTCCGCTGGCTTGGTACAGGGCTTCTAGCCCCTCATCGAGTACCTCGACGCCCTCATTCTTCGCAATGTACTTTATCCATCCCTTGGCGTCTGATTCATCGAGAGGGCCATAACGGAATATGCTGCACCGGCTCTGGATGGGGTCTATTATGTTCTCGCTGTAGTTACCGAGGAGGCAGAAGCGGCAGGTCTTGGTGTATATCTCCATGGTGCGGCGGAGGGCGTGCTGCGCGGCCGAGGTCAGGCTGTCCGCCTCGTCCATGATGAGTATCTTGAAGCTGACGGAGCTGGCTATGGCGGCTGTACGGGCAAAGTTCTTCACTTTATCCCTGATGACGTCGATGCCTCGCTCGTCGCTGGCGTTGAGCTCCAGCACAAAGTTCCTGTACCCTGGGCCGTATAGATCTCTGGCTAGGGCCAGGATGCTGGTGGTCTTACCCACCCCGGCGGGGCCCACTAGGAGAAGATGGGGTAGGTTCTTCTCCTGCACGAAGCTCTTGAGCCTGCTCACTATCTCCTTCTGGTTGACTATCTCGTCCAGAGTCTTGGGACGGTACTTCTCAGCCCACATTCCGCTGCTCAATGTGCTCACGTCACACCTAGTAACCGGGTGCCTGGTTTTTATGTCCTTCTAAACAAGATATAGAGGGGGAGGCGCCTGTAAGTGGGACCATTGGCTGGGGCCTCAGACTGAGGTATCTAGGAAGGAAGAGTTCACGATAGTCTCGATGGCCTCTATTATCTCCATTAACTCACATTTAGCGCATTTTTTTTCGGAGTTACTTTTTGCCATGTCTATATAATCTCGTATTACTGTTACCTGATCCCTCGCGTTCACCGCTTCAGTGAGCCTGCGGCCCAGGGCGTACATGGCCTCACTGTTAGACTCCAGAAACAGACGAAGCTCGGAGGGAATCATTCTATATGTTTCGGCGTCTCGTATACTCTGGTTCAAGACATTCGCGAATGTAATCATCTTCGACGTGATTATGTCGTTTTCTGGTAGATCATATCCAATGACATTAGAAAGGTTCTCAGTGAGAGGAGGATCGAATGTGCTCAATATCTGTATCCAGTCTTCCTTCCTCATACTCGCCAATCTGTCCGCTAATAGGTTGGGGTTTATACACACACCACCCAAGTATTTTTTACTATCTATTGAAACTTGTATTTAGTATTATATGAAATAATCGATTTTTTATTAGTATTTTTTTATTATTGAAAAAAAAAATCTCATTCAAATGGTTCTATATTAGTCAAAACTGGATTATATTTGAGTATTAGATAAAATACGCTTTTTTAACAACACGGTGCATCATGGTAGGAAGAACAGCTCTAGGCTAGTCCTACCCACCCTCCGACCTATGCTTCCTCCAGCCTACGAGTCTCCACCAAGATGGCTAGAATCAGGCCGCCGATTATCCCGAGGACGTAGTGGTAAAGGTTGAAGGCGAGAAGCTGGATCATGAACTCCTCCAGTACTAGCCCCCCCAGGTCGGGGTCCTCCAGCAGCAGGCCCCAGATGGGTAGAAGACTCACACAAGCCCCCAGAACCTTACCTATAAGGAAACCGCCCAGGAACGCTATTATGTGCTGCCTGGTAACATACTCGGCCATGACGGTTTAGAATCATTTAGGTGGGTATTTAAAACTAGGGCATGTGGCGCTGAAGTAGCTGCAGTAAGCTTGGTTTGCCGACGGCGCCCACGACCTGCCCGGCGGGCTTTCCTCCCTTGAAGACAATGAAGTTGGGAATGCTCATGACGCCGAACTGGGCGGCTGTCCTCTGGTTCTGGTCCACGTTGAGCTTGGCCACGAAGGCTCTGCCACTCAGCTCGGAGGCCATCTGGTGCACCACGGGGGCCATCATCCTGCAGGGAGCGCACCACTCGGCCCAGAAGTCCACCAGGACGGGCTTATCTGTCTCGGCGAGCGCCGCGTGGAAGCTGGTATCCGTCAGCTCGTTGACTTCCCCTGACTTTAGAAAGGTGGTCTTGGACGGCTTGGCGTTCACCATGCGCCTCATCATGTCCTGCTTTATCTTCTCAAGCTCGTCGTCGACGCTCATTTCACGGGCTTCTCGGGAAGGGCCGGTTAAGAACCTTCTCAGATGGGGCATGAGCAACTTTATTATTTTAGGCTGCGTAGAAGGTTGCCGCAAGCCTTGACGCAGGAGAACGTGTTTTCGCAGCTCTGCCGCCCAGTGAGGAGACTTGTGGAGGAGAAGGGCTTCGTGGAGCCCACGGAGCCTCAGAGGCGGCTCATCCCCCTAATACTGGAGGGTAAGAACGTTCTACTGATATCAGCCACGGCCACAGGCAAGACGGAGGCCGCCGTTCTACCGGTACTCCACCAGTTCCTGTTGAACGGTGGACGCCAGCCAGGCATAAGCATCATATACATCACTCCCCTGAGGGCGCTGAACCGGGACATCCTGAATAGGATGACCTACTGGTGCAACAGGCTGGACATGAGGCTGGGGGTCCGCCACGGGGACACCAGTCAGAGAGAGCGCAGCTACCTCAGGCGCAGCCCCCCGGACATGCTCATCACCACCCCTGAGACGCTGCAGGCCGTACTCCAGGGACGCACCATCAAGCAGCACCTGAAGACGGTCAGGTGGGTCGTCATAGACGAGATACACGAGTTGGCCGACAACAAGAGGGGCAGCCAGCTGAGCCTGGCCTTGGAGAGGATAAGGGCTGTTACTGAGAATCCTATCCAGTTTATAGGCCTCAGCGCCACCATAGGCAGCCCCGAGAGGGTCGCCCAGTTCCTGGTGGGCGCCGAGAGGCCCGTGGAGATCGTGCAGGTCTCAGCCCTCAGGGACACCCAGCTTGACATAGTGTACCCTGAGCCCGACGCCGAGGACTACGAGCTTGCCCGCAAACTGTTCACCCACCCCGAGGTAGCTGTCAGGCTCAAGGTGATGAAGGAGCTCATAGAGCAGCACGACACCACCCTCATATTCACCAACACCAGGAGCACCAGCGAGGCCCTCACCAGCCGTTTCAACGTGTGGGACATGGATTTCCCTCTTAGCATCCACCACGGCAGCCTGGCCAAGACCAGCAGGATAGCCACCGAGAAGGGGCTCAGGTCAGGCGACCTGAAGACCGTCATCTGCACCAGCAGCCTGGAGCTGGGCATAGACATAGGCCGGATAGACCTGGTCATCCAGTACAACAGCCCCAGGCAGGTGACCCGGCTCCTCCAGAGAGTGGGCCGCAGCGGCCACAGCATCGAGGAGACCAGCAAAGGCGTCATCATAGCCATGAACAGCGACGACGCCCTGGAATCCATGGTGATATGCCGCCGCGCCCTCAAGGAGATCATGGAACCCTTGCAGGTGCCCGATAAGCCCTACGACGTGCTAGTGAACCAGCTCATAGCCGAGCTCATGCAGAGAAGCAGGCTATACTTCCTCCAAGCCAAGAACCTGTTCGACCACGCCTACCCCTACATGGAGCTAACCGAGGAGGATGTGCTCAAGGCGGCCAGGTACATGCACGACAGGTTCCCCAGGCTGGCCTGGCTCAGCGAGGAGGACGAGGTGATGATCAAGCCAAGGGGCAGCAGGAAGACCATGTACAGGTACTTCTTCAACAACCTGAGCATGATCCCCGACGAGAAGGACTACCTCATTGTGGACGTGGACGAGGATGCCCCCGTGGGCATCCTCCAGGAGGCCTTCGTGGCCGAGTACGCCAAGCCGGGCGTCAAGTTCACCCTCAGGGGCAGCCCCTGGAAGATACTCAACGTCCACAACGACAAGATATATGTCCGAGCGGAGGACGACCCCACGGGCGCTATACCCAGCTGGGTGGGCGAGCAGATACCTGTGCCCCTGGAGGTGGCTATGGAGGTGGGGGAGATCAAGGGCGCCGTGGAGGAAAGCACAAAGAGCGGCGTCGGCCTCGACAAGATAGCCAGCGAACTCCAGTATAAGTACCCCGCCAACATCCACACCATCAAGCGGGCCCTTGCAGAGGTGGTGGATCACGTAGAGTCGGGCTACCTTGTCCCCACCAATAAAAGGGTGGTACTGGAGGACTGGGAGGACAACGTCATCATCCACGCCAACTTCGGCAGTCTCGCCAACAGGACCCTGGCCCGGGTGGTGGGCCACGTCATCAGCGAGGACACCGGTTACCCCGTGGGGGTCCAGCAGGACACCTACATGATCATAACCCAGACCGTGGGAGGAGTGGACAGCCAGTACGTCGCCCGTCTGCTCCGGAGCCTAGCTAACAGCAACATGGACCAGGTAATCAAGGAGGCTGTTACCAAGACGGGCCTCTTCAAGAAGAGGCTCATCAACGTGGCCAGGAAGGCTGGAGCTCTGAGCAAGTTTGCCAACTTCAGCAACATCACACTGGGGCGGCTAATGAAGAGCTTTGAGGGCACCATCATCTTCGAGGAGGCTATGAAGGACACCCTCAGGCAGGACCTGGACGTGGAGGCCACAGCCGACTTGCTGAGGAAGATGGCTGACGGCGAGATCGAGGTAGTCATCCTAGAGACAGAGGGCGAGGTGAGCCCCCTTGGTAAGCTGGGCGTCGACAGCATCAGCATGAAGACCGACATAGTGCCCCCGGAGAAGATGACCCGCATCATCTTGGAGTCCGCCAAGGCTAGGATATACAACGAGACCCGCATCCTGGCGTGTCTGGGCAAGAGGGACTGGCTGGAGGAGCGGCAGGTGAAGGACTACCCTGAGAGGATCATGTGCCCTGTGTGCGGCTCCACGGAGATAGGGGTCTTCGATCGGTCATACGAGGAGACGGCTGAGCTCCAGCAGACCACCAAGAGAAGCAGCCGCGAGCCTCCCCGCTGGTGGAACCGGGGCGTTGACGCCTCCAAGCTGGTGTCCATGTACGGGCGCAGGGCGGCCATCGTCGCCTCAGCCAAGTACGTGGACCTCACGGTGGCGTGGGACATCCTAGCCCAGACCGAGGGGGAGACGGACGAGTTCTTCGAGCGCATCATAGAGGCCGAGCGGGAGGCCCTGCGGAAGCGGTTCATGTAGCCGGGGCCCCATTCTACGCGGCAAACCATATAGGATGTGGGCGCAGAGATTCAACCCATGAAGAAGATAGGAATGCTCACAATAGGCCAGTCCCCCAGGGACGACATCCTCCCCATCCTCATGGACGTGCTGGGGGACGATGTCGAGATTTTGGAGGCCGGGGCCTTGGACGACAAGACCATGGAGGACGTTAAGAGGATACCTCTGAACCCCGAGGACTATATCTTGGTGAGCAGGATGCGGGACGGCACCGAGATCAAGATCACCAAGAAGTATATACTTCCTCTGATGCAGAGGCGCTTGGACGAGCTGGAGGCTAAAGGCGTCAGGCTCACTGTGGTGATGTGCACCGGCAAGTTCCCCCAGTTCAAGTCCAGGGGCCTTGTGGTGACGCCGTCAGAGATTCTCAGGGGCGTTATAGAGGGGAGCCTCAAGGAGGGCAAGCTGGGGGTTGTTTTCCCCGCCGTGGAGCAGACGCCATACGCGGAGAAGGAGTTTGGGAGACCTGGAGTGAAGGTGTACGCTGACTCAGTGTCTCCCTATGAGCCCAAGGACGTGGACGGACTGGTTAAGAGGCTCAAGAAGCAGGACCTTGACTTGATCTTCCTTAACTGCTTCGGGTTCCCCACTGAGCTCAAGGACAGGGTCGCCAAGGAGACGGGTAAACCGGTTATCCAGAGCAACGTGTTGATGGCGCGGGTTCTGAAAGAGCTCATTTAATTTTTTTCAGCTTAATTTAACAGGCTTGTAACCTTTAAAAATGGATGGAATGCACATTATAGGAAAGCCGACGTGGCGAATATGTCTGAAGCTACTGATAGTATTAGGCTCGTTATTGATCGTGCCTTTGAGCGTTATCGTCATCACGATAATAAGCAGAGCATGCTTATCCCCCTCCTCCAGGATATCCAGTCAGAGTTAGGGTACCTCCCCGAACAGGCCCTAGAGAGGGTCTCACAGCTCCTGAGGCTGCCCACCAGCCACATCTACGGCGTGGCTACGTTCTACCACCAGTTCAGACTCCGACCCCAGGGCAGGCACATGATCACTGTGTGCAGGGGCACAGCCTGCCACGTCAAGGGGTCGCTGGAGGTCAACGAGCTCATACTAGGCGAGCTGGGGATCACACCGCCGACAGACACTTCCAAGGACGGCGTGTTCACTCTTCAACAGGTCAGATGCGTCGGGGCCTGCAGCCTCGCGCCCGTTATGAAGATCGATGAGGAGTTCTACGGCAACCTGGACCCCGCGAAGGTTCGACGCATTCTATCAAAGTATAAAGCGGATGGAGCTGACAGGCGATGAGGCTCGTGAACAAGTGCTGCGACAAGTGCAGCCACTCGGCCGAGAACCCGTGCCCGGACTTCATACCATGCAGAACGCAGGGCCCGTTATGCCACAGCGATGACGGCTGTAGAGCCAGAAAACTGGAGGCCGTTGAGGAGACTCTGTACGGGATAGGCGGGCTCCGCGTGACTGTGGGCACCAGCACCTGCGGCCTCGCGTCAGGAGCCCAGGCGGTGTACGACGCCTTGAAGAGGGAGCTCTCCAAGAAGTATCCTACAGCGAAGCTGGTAAGGACCGGGTGCATGGGCTCCTGCTACGCCGAGGTCATGGTGGAGGTCGAGAATAAAGGGAGCCCGCCGGCCATCTACAGCGGCGTGACACCCGACAGAGTCGAGGAGCTACTGGACGCTTATTTGGGCGGCTCAGTTGCAGGGGCCTTCGCCCTGAGGACGAGGACGGGGACGATGATGGGCGAAGGGGATGCGCCCCTCCTCAGCGAGCTTCCCTTCTTCAAGCACCAGGAGAGAGACGTTATTCGTAACTGTGGCGTAATAGACCCAAAATCCATTGAGGAGTACATAGTTTCAGGCGGATACGCAGCCCTGTCCAGGGTCATGAAGGAGATGACCCCCGACGCGGTCATCGATGAGGTCTCCAAGTCTGGCCTGAGGGGCCGAGGCGGAGCCGGATTCCCGACGGGCCTGAAGCTGAAGCTCTGCAGGCAGGTCCAGGGCGACGTCAAGTATATGATATGCAACGCCGACGAGGGCGACCCAGGCGCCTTCATGAACAGGCTCACGGCTGAGGGAGACCCCCACAAGGTGATCGAGGGACTCATCATAGCCGCATACGCCATAGGGGCGAGCGAGGGCTACATCTTCGTCAGGGCCGAGAAGCCCATGATGGCCGAGCACCTGACCCTCGCGATAAAGGAGGCTAAAAGGTACGGGTTACTCGGTGACAACATACTGGGCTCAGGCTTCAGCCTCGAGGTTAAGCCGATGCTCAGCGCGGGCGCCTTCGTCTGCGGCGAGGAGACGGCCATGATGGCGGCCATAGAGGGGAAGCGGGCCATGCCCAGACCGAGGCCGCCCTTCCCGGCCACCAAGGGCCTCTGGGATAAACCCACGACCATAAACAACGTCGAGACCCTGGCCCACATCCCAGCCCTCATCGTGAAGGGGGCCGAGGAGTACGCCAAGGTGGGCACCGAGAAGAGCAAGGGGACCAAGGTGTACTGCCTGGCAGGCAAGGTGACGAGAACGGGGGCCGCCGAGGTGCCCATCGGCATGTCCCTGAGGCAGCTGATCTTTGATATAGGAGGCGGCGTCCCGGACGATAAAAGGTTCAAGGCAGTCCAGATAGGCGGACCGTCGGGCGGCTGCCTGCCCGAGAGCAGGCTTGACCTGCCCCTGGACTACGAGTCGCTGCAGGACGCCGGCGCCATCATGGGGTCCGGCGGAATAATCGTCCTGGACGAGGACACATGCATAGTGGACCTGGCCCGATACTTCCTGAACTTCACCACGGCCGAGTCCTGCGGCAAGTGCACACCCTGCAGGGTAGGGCTGCAGGCCATGCTGGAGGTGGTGGAGCGAATAACGGAGGGAGAGGGAACCTTAGAGGACATCGAGACTCTTCAGAGACTCTCGAAGGTGATAGCCGACTCATCCCTCTGCGCCTTGGGCCGGACGGCCCCCAACCCTGTGACCAGCACCCTCATGTACTTCAGGGACGAATACGACGCCCACATCACAGGGGGCACATGCCCATCGCACCTGTGTAAACACTTCATGAAGGGGTACACGGTGGATGCTGAGATGTGTAAGGGCTGCGAGCTATGCGCCAAGGAGTGCCCCTCCAGCGCTATAAGCTTCACCGCGAACAAGGACGCGAAGACTGGGAAGACCATGAAGAAGGCGAGCATCAACGCGAAGACGTGCATCAAGTGTGGAAGATGCGAGAGCAAGTGCCCGTTCGGGGCAATCAAGGAGGAATGGTGATGAGCTTGGAGATCACCATCGACGGAAAGAAGGTCACGGGGCGACCCGACCAGACCATACTGGAGGTGGCCCAGGAGAACGGTATACACATACCCACCCTCTGCACCCACCCCAAGCTCAAGCCCACGGGCGCGTGCAGGATATGTGTCGTGGACATAGGTAGAAAGGATAGGCTTGAGGCCGCCTGCACGACACCACTCTACAAGGGCATGACCGTGGAGACCGCAAACAATCGTGTGCTTGAATCGAGGCGTGCCGTCGTCGAGTTACTGCTGGACAACCTCCCAGTGGACGCGGCAACGCTTGACAAGGACGGGGAGAACGTCCTCCTGGACCTCGCGGAAGAGCTGGGCGTTGAGCCCCACAGGAAAAAGCTGCTTCAAAAGCCCAGGCCAAGCAGGGCGACCGACACCAGAAACCCGATCATCGTCCGCGACCCCGACAAGTGCATACTGTGTGAGCGATGCGTCAACGCGTGCAATGAGCTCAGGCACTACGGGGTACTCAACTTCGAGGGGAGAGGCTACCACATGACCATCGTCTCAGGCGTCGAGCAGGCCCTCCTGGAGTCGGGGTGCGCCTCCTGCGGCGAGTGCGCCGAGGTATGCCCCACCGGGGCCTTCAGGCCGCTAGCAAAGGAGCTGGTCCAGGATGAGATAGATAATGTGATAAAGACTGGCACGGTCTACCCCGCCTCATCCATGACCCACTCAGCCCGAGGAAGGCTCGGCCTGCCCCCGCTGGAGGAGGCGGACACATCAGACCTGGCCATCATCGCGGAGAAGACTAGGCGTGCACGCGCCGAGGAAGGTGGGGCCCGATGACCAAGAAATACGCTTTCTTCAGGGGCTGCTTCATTCCCTCTAGGGCTCCCCACATCGAGCACGTCGCCAGAAAGACTCTTCCCGAGCTGGGCGTCGAGCTCCACGACGTGGGCGGTTTCACGTGCTGCCCGGAGCCCACCGGCTTCAGTCTTCATGAGAAGCTCACCTGGCTGACCATAGCCGCGAGAAACATAAGCCTCGCTGAGGAGCAGGGCCTTGACATCCTGACCCTGTGCAACGGCTGCTACTACACCCTGAAGCACACGGTGGATGAGCTGGAGGACGCCGAGCTTAGGAGCAGGGTAAACGAGGCTCTCTCAGAGACAGGCCACCAGTTCACGGGCCGGGCAAGGGTGAAGCACTTCGTGCAGGTTCTAGACGAGGACATAGGGGTCAAAAGGATCAGTCAAGCCGTGAAGGTCCCCCTGGAGGGGCTCCGTGTGGCCGCCCACACCGGGTGCCACTTCTCCAACCGGTACGGGCTGGAGGCCCACCTGCTGGACGACTTGGTCTCCGCCACAGGAGCCAGCAGCATCGAGTACGACCTGAAGAACCTGTGCTGCGGCTGGATGATCGGAGCCTACGGGCATCAAGAAGAAGGGTACGCGTGGCTGAGGAACAGGCTGGAGAGCATGAGGAGGGCGCAGGCCGACTGCGTCACCGTGATCTGCCCCCAGTGCTACCAACAGTATGACACGGGCCAGATGATGGCCGCGAGGAAGCTGGGCATCCCTTTCAAGACGCCAGTGCTGTTCTATCTGCAGCTTCTGGGGCTAGCCATGGGCCACAGCCTGGAAGAGGTGCAGTACGGCTCTCACAGGGTTAAGGACGTGGGCTTCGAGGAAAAGGTGCGAAGAATACTAGGCGCGTAACCATCCCGCCACGCTTCTCCTGAAATCCGACACGTTTTTTGGGCTTAACTCTTCTCAGGCTCGTCGAAGAGCTGGTCCCCCGGGATGGGTCCTTCATCCTCCTCAAGGAACCAGTCTTCCTTCGTCTTCTCCGGCGGCAGCTTCCTGTCAGGCTTCAGCCTGTGAGCCACAATGTAGCGCTCAGCGCTCCCCTTGCGGCTAGCCGCTGGCTTATAGTTCTTGACAAACTCGAACACGTCCTTGACCTCCCTGATGTACCTGACGTGCTCGCCGCCCTGGAAAATCTTGACAACAAACCACCCATCCTCCTTCAGGAGCTTGTCCGCTAGGCGCAGAGCGATCCGGGCCAGATAAATCTGCCTGTACTGATCCAACTCCCACTGGCCTATGACGTCTGGAGCCATATCCGAGAGGATGACGTCCGCTTTACCGTTGAAGCTCTCCAGTATCTCGGCCTGTATCTCAGGGTCCCTGACATCCCCTTTAATGGTGATGACGTTGGCTGCTGGAAGCGGCTCGATCTCCTCTAGGTCCACGCCAAGCACAAGGCCATCGTCTGCAGCCAGTTCCGAGGCCACCTGGAGCCAACCTCCGGGCGCCGCGCCAAGGTCGAGGATGTTCCGCGCGTCGTCGAATACTCTGAACTTGTTGTGGATCTGCTTGAGCTTGTAGCTGGCCCTGCTCCTGTATCCCTCCTCCACTGCCTTCAGATGGTAGTGGTCGCTCTTACGCTCATGGATCCAACGATTCGACATTTTTCAATGCTCAAGACACGGCTGCGGTTTATGAAGGTTTAGCCTGTCCAGTTTATACGCCGCCATTCCACATAATCCTTCATTGTGATGTAAATGACCAAGACCAAGGAAAACCTGAAAACGGCCTTCGCCGGTGAGAGCCAGGCCAACAGGAAGTACCTGGCCTTCGCCAAGAAGGCGGAAGACGAGGGCTACCCCCAGGTAGCCAAGCTGTTCAGAGCCGCCGCGGCGGCCGAGACCATCCACGCCCACAACCACCTGCGTATCATGGGCGGCATCAAGGGCACGGCCGAGAACCTGCAGGAAGCCGTAGAAGGGGAGACGTACGAGTTCAAGACCATGTACCCTGAGTTCCTGGCTGACGCCGCGGAGGAGGGGGAGAACCAGGCAAGCTGGAGCTTCAACATAGCCAACGAGGTGGAGAAGATCCATGCGGGGCTCTACAAGAAGGCGGCCGAGGCCCTGAAACAGAAGAGGGACATCCCTCAAGTGGAGTTCTACGTCTGCAAGGTGTGCGGCAACACTGTGGAGAACAAGCCTCCGGAGAAGTGCCCCATCTGCAACGCCCCCGCCAAGAGCTTCGACAAGGTGGCCTAGCCGCCCAGCAGTTTCCGGAGCTCATCGGCTCCTGCATCGGTTTTTATCGCCCTGTCACTGTAGTGGGCCATGGTGACCCTGAACCCGGCTTCCCTGAGCCTGTTAAGTGCCTCATCTGTGGGTATGCTGGGCGCGCCCGCTAAGCTGCATATTTTGTCTATCTCGTAGAAGCCGGGGCCGTACCCGATCTCTGCCCTCACCTGTTTCACCAGGCCTGTGGCCCTGGAGCCGACAAGATGCACAAGGGCCTCAGCCTCCACCAACATGGCTTCGGTGAAGCCTTCCTCAGCCAGCTCACCCATCCACATGGGGCCCCCTACATGCATCTCGGCGCCACAGATGGGGCACCTTTCCTTTCGGCCGTCCCCAGAGGACTCACGGTGGAGGCACCTCTGGCAGTGCCTCATGTACCCCATCTGTTCGAGGGCCTTGTCTGCTCGCTTGGCGCCCCTGTCTAGGCGGACGTAGACCCTGACGTAGTGGTCGGCATAGTAGGAGAAGACGGGTGTGGCGGCTACCTCGTGGACTGCTGAGCCCCGCACCAGGGCACCGACCAAGAGCCTTAGAGCGGCTTCGTGGCAGAGCTCCCCGGATAATGGGAGGCCCCCGTACTTTCTGAGGCAGGCCCTCGGGTTGACGCCGCACAGAGGGGCCATGTCGGTGGCCGTGGCGGCTAGGAGGCCGTGGTTCTCGGTGGCGGTGACGGCGGAGTCGATGAAGGGGGCAGGGGACCCGTATGGGTCCACGTCAAGGTAGCTGAACCTGCCGCCCGGGTACCCGTGGAGGCTCATGAGGAGGCTGGCGTCCAGCAGCCGCAGCCTCACCAGGTGGCTGACGCTGTTCAGGGCCGCGTTGGCCTGGGCGACCTTGAGGGCCGTGGGGCTCAGGTCGCCCATCACCACCTGCTGGACTTTGTCCGTTTCTAGGGCCAGCCTTATGCCCCTCACGCCGGTTCCGCACATGGGCTCGCAGACTGATACCTCTTTTCCGCCCCGGGTGTGGGCTCTGAGGGCGAGGACGGCCGTGTCCCTGTTGGTGGCCATGACGGGGTTGTAGAACACTGGGGCTTCGCTCATGAGGTGCTGCAGGGGCTCACCGCTCGATGTGTCCAGCTTGGGCACCAGAACCCTGGCCCTTCCCTCCAGTATCTCCTCAGTCGGGAACCCCAGGCTCATTTCAACGAGAATAGGAGGTGGAGGTTATTTGTGGATATCGCCCAGGTCTACGTTGAGGTGTTTGCATAGGACCTCAATCTGGTTCCAGGTGTCATCCGGTATCGGTATTCCGTCCCTGAGGCGCTGAGCCTTGGACTCCTTCTCGGGCTCCCCGGGCACAAGGATGCGTCTACCCGCCTCAGCGGGCAGCCTCTTGACCTTCTCCAAGAGCTCCGCCGTGTTCATCTTGAAGGCGTCCAGCCCCGCGAAGCCCTCAGGGTTCACAGCCAGCATGAAGACCCCGTTGGGGGAGGGCGGCTCAGCCACGCCGCTTAACCCTATCCTTGACCCCGTCAACACGGCGCCCAGGAGCTCGCAGACCATGGCCATGCCGTAGCCCTTGTACTCCTGGAAGGGCAGCAGCCAGCCCCCATCGTATATGGCGTTTGGGTCATCCGTTACCCTGTCGTACCTGTCCCTGGTCCAGTTGATGGGAATCCTGGCGCGCTTGGCCCTGGCCACCGATATCTTGCCGTGGGCCACGACGCTGGTGGCCCAGTCCACCAGGAACGGCGTATCGCATCCCGAGGGCGCGGACACGCTGTAGGGGTTGGTGCCGAAGGCCTTGCCCAGGCCCTGGTATACGCTGACGCTGGGGTTCCCCACGTTGACGTACATGGTGGCAATGATGTCGTGCTTGGCCGCCCACTCCGTGTAGTAGCCGAGGCGCCCTATGTGGTTGCAGTTGAAGGCTCCGACGCCCGCCACCATGCATTCCTTGGCCTTCTCCACGGCTACCTCTGTGAGCCTCATGGCTGTGACCTGGCCGAAGGCCCACCGCCCGTCTATGAGGGCTGACGATGGCGTCTCCTTGACGATGGCCGGCTCAGCCTTGACGTCTATGAAGCCTCTACTGATCCTGTCGGTGTACCCCAGGTAGTAGTGGGCGCCGTGGCTGTCGTGGCCCGTGAGGTTGGCCTCCACCAGGGTCTCCACGATGAACCTGGCCGTCTCCTCGGGGGTCCCCTGGGCGGTGTATATGCGTACGCCCAGCTCCCTCAGCTTGTCGGCGGGTATAACAATCATGAATCTTATTTGTGCTGTTTCACGGTAAAAAGGGTTAGGGGATGAGCTTCCCTATGCCATCGAGGAAGCTCTTGATGTCCTCGCCTTCGATCCCGTAGTGGGTCACCAGCCTGGTGCCGGTGGCGTTGTCGCCCGCACGGCTCTTCCAGCCCAGCTTGGCGCAGGCCTTGGTCCAGTCGCTGCCCTTCCAGCCAACGGCGCTGAAGTCGATGTAGACCATGTTGGTCTGGACCTCGTTCACTACCTTGACGCCAAGTTTCTGGAGGCCGGCTGCCAGGAGCTTGGCGTTCCTGTGGTCATCCTCCAGCCTGTCCACCATCTTGGTGAGGGCCAGGATGCCTGGGGCCGCTATGATGCCGGCCTGCCTCATTCCTCCGCCCAGCATCTTCCTGTACTTCCGGGCCTTTTTCACCAGGTCCTCGGGGCCCACGACTATGCTGCCCACGGGGGCCGAGAGGCCTTTGCTGAGGCATATCTGGATGGTGTCCGCGTACTTGGCCAGCTCCTTGACATCCACCTTAAGGGCCACAGCGGCGTTGAAGATGCGGGCCCCGTCCAGGTGGACTCCTAGGCTGTGTTCCTTGGCCATGTCCCAGTTGCTCTTCATCTGCTTGGGAGTGAGGGCTATTCCGCCGGCGGAGTTGTGGGTGTTCTCTATGCAGAGGAGGCTGGTGCGGGGGTAGTGGATGTTGTCTGCGCGGACGGCTCTCTTGATGTCGTCGGGCCTCATCCAACCCTTCTCACCGGGGATGGTGCGGGCCATTAACTGGCCCATTACCGCCAGACCGCCTACCTCGTTCACGTAGATGTGGCTGGTCTGCTCCAGGATTATCTCGTCGCCCCTCTGGGTGTGAGCCAACACGGCGACCGCGTTGCCCATGGTGCCGCTGGTGACGAACAACCCCGCCTCCTTACCGAAGATCTCTGCGCTCAGAGCCTCCAGCTCGTTGACGGTGGGGTCGTCACCGTAGACGTCGTCCCCCAGCTTGGCCTTGTAGGATGCCTCTCTCATCTCGGGTGTGGGCCATGTGACTGTGTCGCTTCTCAGGTCCAGGTTCTTCTCGACCAAATCAATCGAGGAATGTATGACGCGTACCTTGCTTAAGGTTTTAACCCCACCGGGTTGCGTTCCTCAGAGCCAAGTCTATGTGCTTGTTGCCGTCCGTGATTACCGGTGAGCCGTGGCCTGAGAGCAGCGCCTCCACGTCCAGGCCGTCCAGCTTCCTGAGGCTGTCAACAATAGCCTCGAAGCTGCCGCTCTCGCCGTCGTAGCGGCCGTAGTAGCCGTCAGGGAAAACCGTGTCGCCGCTGAACAGGATCTTGCGCTCGGGGTTGTAGAGGCACATGCCTCCCTCTGTGTGCCCGGGCGTCCAGTAGACCTCCAGAGGCCAGAGCTCTGTCTCGATGACGTCGCCCTCATTCACCCTGACCAGGGCATCACCCAACCTTGTGGCTATGTAGGTGGTGTCCTTCTCGTGGACGTACACCTTGGGGCGGGCTCTCTCCAGGATGAGGAAAGCGCCCATGGCGTGGTCGTGGTGGGCGTGGGTGATTACCACCTTGTCGATGTTCCTGGGTCTGATGCCCAGCTCCTCGAACTGGGGCCACAGGGGGTTGGCCCTGTTGCCCACTCCCGTGTCTATTATGGTGGCCTTTTCCCGTCCTATTACGTAGATGTTGCTGCAGAGGCCGTCGCCAACTATGAGGCTTACGCCTTTCAGGGATTCAATGTACTCGCCTAGGTCGTAGACTGCGGGCAAAGGTATCGAGAATCTGGTGTGCCGGCGGATTATATCTGTTGCTAGAGGTCCCTCGTGAGGCGGACCCTCACCAGAAGGAAGCTGCCCTCGAACTCGGACTCCACCTCGTCCACGTGGTAGTCCTCTGGCAGGTTATAGGTCTTGACGAAGTTAGTGTCCTTGCTGCTCATGAGTATGATGGAGTCGTCGTCTTCCTCCAAGTATATGGAGTCCTTGAGGCCCCTCGGTATCTCCGTGGTTATCATATACTCCAGGGACTCCGTGGTATTTCCCCCCGATACCACCGAGTCGTAAAGATTGTAGAGTCCTTCGTCCCATTCAGTGTAATCATTTCTTTTAAGCAGCAAGTACAATGGTAGCAGGCTGGACAGGCTGAACAGCGCGAAGAAAACCAGGCTCAGGAGCAGAGCAACGGGGCCGCCTACTCCGTTGAACACGAAGGGAAAGAGCACCACAGTGGCTCCTCCTTGGGGGATGAAAGCCCACGATGTGACCATCAAGCCCAGCAGCACCAGCATGAATCCGCCCACAAGGAGCGCGGGGCGGTTGAGGACCTTCCTGTTTCCAGACCTTTTCCCGGAGCAAACGACGCATGTATCGGCTTCATCATCATAGCATCTGTCGCAGATGATGCTGCCGCATCTGGCGCACAGGATCTCGGCGCCTCCTCTGCCACAAACCATGCATCTTCTGCTCATGTTCAGGTTTTACCATCCGATTAGGTTTGACTCGGCCGCCCTGGCTATAATTACCACCATTATCACTGCCGCTACGCCGAGGGCTGCCAGCACCAACTTTCTGTCTCCGCCCATCACTAGGGGGATTGGGCCGATGAAGATAACCCCTACGCCCCTGGACTGCACCTCTGATGGCCTAGCCCTCAGGCTGATGTACACCATGATGACGCCTATGACTGTCAGGGTTAGGCCCAGGGCCAGGAATCCACCGGAAACATCCATATACGTTCCCACCTATTGCCGGAGCACCTTTTCTTAAACTTTTCCTGTTAAAGGGTCCAGAGGGCGGTCTTGCCCATGTACTCGTTGACGTCCCACTCACGGAGGGCCCCGTTGTCCACGTCCACCACGTATATGCTGTGGATCCTAGCGTTTCTTATCTCCTCAAAGGATACGGGCGGGCTCGTGTAGTAGAGGTCGCACAGCTCCTTCATGTGGGCCACCTCTTCCTCCGTCCTGAACCGGGGGGGCTTGGTTAGGCTGGGGGGCACCTGCATGATGTAGTGTGGGGGGCTGGCCAACACGAACTTGTTGGCGTAGGAGCTGTACCGGGTTATCTTGCTGGTGACCCTGGCCTTGAGGTAGGTCATGGGGTCCAGGGCGTGGTCCGGGGGCACGAAGCCTGTCTCCACCTCCACTATGAGGCTGCCCATCCCCTTTTGGGCGTAGATGTCAGTGCTTATGCTGTTCAGGCTGTGCTCCAAGGAAACGTCGAAGCCCAACTGGATGAGGTACTTGGCGCAGATAATCTCCATGACCGTGTGGTTGATCTTAACCTCGTTCCGGTGATACTTGCCCATGATCTCCTCACGGAGCAGCATGATCTTGTCGAACTCCTCCTCGGTGAGCTCGTCAGCGATCTTTTCTATGATGGTGTCGACGTCCCGGATGAACTCCTTTCCTATCCTCTGCTCCTCCCTGGTTCTTTGCCTTTCAGCGTATACTTCCTTATAAACACTGTAATGGCTGTTCTACTATGGACAATCCTGTCTGCATTGAATAATCTTTCTGTACCTGCTTTGTCCAGTAGAATATTCACCTCTGGCTGGAGGCTATAGGACTGTAAATAACCATGATTCGCGTCTCAACGTCAATAGACCACACTTATAACTTCACGAAGCCATCTAGGTGCCGGTGTTCAATATGGTAGCGAAAAATGTTTGGCAGATATTCAGCGAGGAGACGCCCAAGGTGGCAGAGGCATGGATGAGCCTGAGCCGGGAGATCAACGTCGACGGCGTCCTCGACCAGAGGACCGCGCTCCTTGTCAGGATAGGCATCTACAGCGTCACGAGGGACCCTGTGGCTCTACGCCACTTCGTGGTGGAGGCCCTCAAGGCTGGGATCAGCAAGAAGGAGATACAGGCCGCGGCCCTCATGGCGTGGGGCACCGGCGTCACCGTCGCCGAGCTTGCCATACCTCTCATCCAGGAAGTTGAGGAGAGCCTCTAGCCCACTTCCTTAGACCCATTTTTTCTATGAAGCCGCAGCCGTCTACTTTGTAAAGATGGCTTACGCACCTGCAGTCGGTGCACCCGAAGCCTTTAACGGCTGTCCCGTGGTCTGCCACTGCTGACGCGTACTCGCACTCTAGTTTTTCCGGGGCTTCGGTAAAGTACGCGGCTTCCAGTTCGGTGGCCGGCTCACGTAGAAGGTAGTCTATGTGCCAGTGAGTGACGTGGTGTTCACCTCTGCTGGTTTTGATGTGTCTATTGATGCGGGGCTCGAGGCTGTTCAGGGCAGAGCCCACGTAGACGTATCTGCCGTGTGGAAATCGTGTGAGCCCTAGTGCGCCTATCTTAATCTCTGTTGTTTCCTTGACGCGGATGCAGAGGAGGTAGGTTCCTTTCAGGGCCATGGGTAAAGGTGACTTGGGTTCAAGCGACTTAACTCCTCCGTAAAGGTTTAATACTTTACGATTGTTTTAGTTACATAGGATGTTACCATCAGCCTACCTAACGGACCGGCAGCTGGAGATATGGGCCATGAGGCTGAGGGGGCTCAGCAAGGCCGAGGTAGGTAGAACCCTGGGCATCACCCGGCAGGCGGTCTACGACGCGGAGGGGATTATGCTGGAGAAGGTGGAGCAGGCTCTCATGCACACCGCGGAGTCCAACATGGTGGAGACGAGGTACGTGGACTCCTCAAAAGGGGTGCTCCTGGGCTACAGCCCCGCCACTAAGAACCAGGTCATCATCACCTTCTCGCCCAGCAACGGGGTCCAGACCTGGCACTACCAGCAGCCAAACTGCGGCCTATGCAAGTGGATGACCCGTTGTAAGGAGAGGCTGTTAGAGGAGGCGGGGGAGAGGGAAGTACACTTATCACAGGATGACTTGAAGCTGCCTCCGAGCGAGCTGGCCCACCGCATCTTCTCATCCATATTACCGGGGCTTTGACATGAAGAGAAACAACCTTTTCAGCAGGATACTGGGGTGGTGCCCTGGTTTCCAGGCTGCCGCCGGCTTCCAGGAGAGGCCCTTATCCTCCAAGCTGGAAGGTCTCTCCCTCCTCGTTATAGCCTGGCTCGCTGGGCTTTGGCTGGCTTTAAACATGGCTAAGGGCCTCAGAGGGATGGACCTAACGCTGTTCACCAACAGAGCGACCCTGATGCTCCTACTAGGCTCCTTGGCAATTATGCTTTATGCGTGGAGAAACTTTAAGCCAAAAGCTATGAACCTTGAAGAGTTCCCCATACGACCCACATCTATCGACGATTTACCCGATGTGCCACTACCAGACGCGCCTACTTGGGGGATAAGTAGTAATGACTTTACCCCGATGGCCGTTGACCCTCTGTGGGGTGGCAAACGATACAAAGTTGTCGGCCTCAGAGGGATAAGTATTGACTGGTACCGTGACAGGATTAAGCACTTCAAGCGTCTGAAGAAGGAGAAGTCGAAGAGAGATGAATCTTCGTAGAATGTGCCAAAAGTATTTAGGCTGGTGCCCCGGGTTCGAGAGCGCGTCCAGACTCGTACCTGAGAGAGACATTAGCGATAAGGCTGTGGCGGTCAGCTTCTTGGTGGTGATGGTGACCATCATCTTCTCAGGGGCCTTCAGCGGAGTGTTCAGGTTCATGGTCATCCTGTTCACAGCCCTCGTGGCCGTGCCGGTGTGCTGGAACGTGCTGAGGAAAGAGAAGGCTGGTGACCAGGAGCACACCTATAGGGACCCGTCGATTAGGCCCACACCCTCGGAGAAGTTCGGCGAGTTCAAGATCGACGGCCCTGGGGCGGAGATCGGGATCTACGGGCCCACCCGTTCGAGCGACCGCTTCTACACGGGTTTAATGATTAACAGGGAGTGGCTTCACCCGGACATCCTCTGGTACAGGAAGCTCCTGAACAGGAAAAAGAAAACTGAAGGAAAAAAATCTTAGATGGGTTTGGTTAACCTCTGTTTCAGCTCGGCGCTGGGGCCCTGGGCTCCGATTTTAGGAGGTTTTCTCTACCTAAAATCGATACTCCCCTACGTTTTTTGCACATCAGTACCGTGCCTGATGCGCTGAAATGACCGTGTTTCTGTGTGGAATGGACGGCATTTTTGCATAGAATGGGATCATAAAGGAGGGTTTCCCGGCCTCCTTTTGGCGCGGGGCGTCCGTTTCCGGTTTTTCTACTCTACCCCCCCTCCCCCCTCGTCGTGGCATTGGGGTGGGCGCAGGCCTTTACGTTGGGTGGCTTATCCTGGCCGGCACGGGATAAGGCGGAAAAAAAATTCCATCTCATGCTTCATGCTTTTCCTTCCGGTGAGATGTTACCACGTCTTGGTGTCTCGTTTATACGCTACATCGTATGTCCAGAGACGGTTAGGAGACCCGCATCCACCGGAAACGAGGCTCCTAGGAAACCTCCTAGTTTTTCAGGTACTTGTCGAACCAGTCAAGCATCACCCGAAGCCGCCTCTTCCTGATGCTGAGCCTAGCCGTTGACCTGAAGCTGTGCTCACCCTCCATGAACAGCGCCAGCTTCGTCTCCTTGCCCAGGTACTTGAGGGCAGTATAGAACTCTATGCTCTGGTCTACCCAGCACCGGTAGTCGTTCCAGCTGTGGATGAAGAGCACCGGCGTCGCCACGTCCCCCGCGTAGGTTATGGGGCTCTTCTCAACGTAGGCGTCCAGGTTGCTCCAGGGGCTGCCGCCTATCTGCTCCGGGCTGAAGTGGAAACCTATGTCGCTGGTTCCGAAGAAGGCGGTCCAGCTGCTTATACTGTTCTGGCTTATGGCGGCCTTGAACATGTCCGTGTGGGTTATCACCCAGTTGGTCATGAAGCCGCCGTAGCTGAGGCCCGTGACGCCCAGACGGTTCTTATCGATCCAGGTGAACTTCTCGAGAGCCGCCTCTACTCCCTTCTTCAGATCCTCGTAGTCCCATACGCCCCACTCTCCCCGGATGTCCGCGAACTTCTGGCTGTACCCGTCGCTGCCCCTGATGTTGATGTATATGACTCCGTAGCCGTTAGCCGCGTAGAGCTGGTGCTCGAACATCATGCTGGCCCCGAACTTGCTCCTGGGGCCGCCATGGATGTCCAGTATGGCCGGGTACTTCTTTTTCTTTTCCCACCCCACCGGCTTCAATACCCAGCCCTCCACCACTGTGTCGTCCTTCTGGGTGAACTCGAAGCGGTTGGCCTCGCTGAGCTCCAGGTTGGCCAGGAGGTGGTCGTTGAACCTGGTGAGGCACGCCTCGGCGTCCCCCTTCACCCAAACCTCCGTGGGCTTTGCGGTGGAGACCCTGGTGTACGCCACCACGTCCTTGCTCACGGTGAACTCCTCGACGCTGAAGTCCCCTGTGACCACGGGGTCAGTGTGGCCGCGCTCCACGTGGACTCTGTAGATGCCGAACCTGCTGCTGTCTGAGACGGGGAAATATATCTCGGGGCCAACCCACACGGGCTCGGGGGTGGCAGAGTGGGGGCTCCTCAGGTCGTAGTAGTGGCGCTTGCTGCAGCCCCTGTCCAGGCTCTCTGTGAGGTGGGCGACCTCCCCGCTCTTAACGTCGTACACATGGACTCCCCAGTGGGTGGGGTAGCCGTGGCTTCCGCTGTGGCCCAGGATGGCTATCTGGTCGTCCTGGGGCGACCAGCAGAGGGCCGAGATATGATACCCACACATGAGCCTCTCGTGTTTGCCCGTGGCTATGTCGTAGACGCAGAGCTCGGACTCCCCCGGCCTCAGCAGAGTAGCCGACTTGGCATAGGCTATCTTGCTTCCCAGGTTTCCGGGTGCGTAGCACTGAACATTCATGTCGCCGGTGGTGAGCTGGGTTACAATGCCTGAGTTGACGTCAACCACGTGGAGCTGCTTGGTCTTATAATAAGTCCAGCCCTCCGCGTTATACCATATGGGGATGGTGTCCACTATCCTGACCTCGGGGTCCTCCTCCCCGACGCCCGAGATGAAGTATATCTTTGTGCCGTACTTGTTCCACCTGGGCTGGGCGACCCCGCTTACAACCTTGGCGACAAGCCTGGGCTCTCCGCCCCACACCTGCACTAGGTAGAGGCCCGTGCCCTTCTCGGCCTTCTCCATACCCCTTCGGCTGGTGAACAGTATCTGCTGGCCGTTGGGGCTCCACTGAGGGTTGGCTGGGTTGCCCTCCCCGTAGAACCTGATGGGGTAACCGTTTCCGCTGTCTACAACCCATATGGTGGTCAAGTACTCGTCGCCCTGGGGCTTGCAGACGACGAAGGCCAGCTTGGAGGAGTCGGGGCTGAGCTGGGGGCTGCTCACCATGTTGAAGTTGCCTAGGTCGTCGATCTCGAGTCTACGCGCCATAGTAACGCCTACCAATACTTGACGTGTGCTGGTAGAAGATATTAATGATAGGGATTCCTGTTCCATCATCTTCATGATAAATTAGATTTCTCGCTTCTCGTTGGACACAACCTAAGTGGAGCCTTACCTATTACTTGCTCTCAAAGGCTTAACGCCCCGCAAGCCAATACTCAACAACATGATCTCTGATGCATCAATAGCTTGTTTCCTGAAGAAGATGCGGATGATCTTATCCACTACCCAGTCGTGGACATTTCTCATGCCTACTCATACTATAATATTAAAGAAAAGCCTGTGTTGACGCTATCATATGCTGATTGGGCACATGAACATGTGATGTGTTATTGTGTTCATCTCTGATGTAACTGGAGTGGAGATGAAGGTTTTCCTAAGAAAAGGAATAAGGCCTAATTTTTAGGTTTGATATACGCCTTAAAAGTCATATTCTGTGAGGCTCACCCTATGCCCATGAGCATAAGAGAAGTGGAGCCTTTCCCCCTCTGCGACGACAAGATATACTTCAACAACGCGGTCATCGGAGCAGTCCCCGAGTCCACCATCAAGGCGGTGAAGCAGTACTGGGGCAACCTGGCCGACACCATCAGCGGGAAGGTCTCCTGGAACGAGGGGCTGAGCAGGTACGCCGAGAAAAAGAGAAACAGTAAACGGCTCTTCGCCAAAGTTCTAGGAGCCGAGGAGTCCGAGATAGCCTTCCTGCCCAACGCGTCCACCGGGATAAACACGGCCTTCGGCATGATCCCCTTCAAGCGGGGCCAGAACATCGTGGTCACCGACATGAGTTTCCCCATGTGCGCCACGGTGGTCCACAAGCAGGCGGAGAAGGGCGTCGAGCCCAGGTTCATCAAGCATAAAGAGGGCGTCATAGAGACCGAGGAGTGGGTCAAAGCCATAGACGACAACACCGGGGCCGTGATGGTGGACCAGGCCGGCTGGTTCAATGGGCTCCTCCACGACGTGAAAGCCATAGCCGAGGCCGCCCACGACCACGGAGCCTACCTGGTGGTGGACGGCACCCAGTCAGCAGGCGCCATAAAGTGGGACATCCACGACGAGGGCGCCGACTTCCTAGCCACCAGCTGCTACAAGTGGCTGTACGGCGGCCCCTACAACAATAGCGTCGGGTTCTTCTACATGAGAGAGGAGCTCCTAGACGAGCTCCAGGCCGAGTACGTAGGCGGACAGAGCCTACCCCCCGAGCAGGACCGGAGGAACACCACGGACGGCTTCGACCTTTACGAGTTCAAGCCCAGGAAGGAAATCAGCCGGCTGGAGATATACAGTCAGTCGGAGGGCCCCTACGTGGCCGTGGAGAACAGCATGAGGGTCCTCCTGGGCTTCGGGCTAGACAGAGTCGAGAGACAGATCAAACGTGTGGACACGGTCATAGTTGACGGCCTCCTGGAAATGGGGGTGGAACTGGCCACACCAGTGGAGGAAAGCCGACGAATATACCTAAACGCCAAGCTACTGAACTATAAGGAGGTCTCCGAGGCCCTGGCCAAGGAGAACGTCCACGTGAGCCCCAGGGTGGGCGGCCTCAGAATCAGCCCCGGGGCCTACAACACCGTGGACGAGGGCGAGAGGTTCCTGGAGCACCTGGCGAGGCACGTCTAGCCCTCCACCTTATATTTTCTACAACCCAAGTTAACCCGGTGGTTTCATGAAGGTACTCGTCGTCGGCAACGGCGCCAGGGAACACGCCATAGCCAGGAAGCTGGCCCAGGAGGACGTTGAGCTGTGGGCAGCCATGTCCAAGCTCAACCCCGGGATAGCGGCCCTCAGCAGCAAGGTGGAGATCATGGACATCAACGACCCTGGAGAGTACACGAGGTTCAGGGGCATGGACATGGCTTATGTTGGGCCCGAGGACCCCCTGTCCCACGGTGTCTCCGATGCCCTCTGGGGCATGGGCGTCCCCGTCGTGGGCCCCAGAAAGGAGCTGGCCAAGCTGGAGTGGAGCAAGGCCTACACCAGGGTCGTGCTTGACGAGTATGGGATACCGGGTAACCCGGCGTTCAAGGTATGCAGGAACGAGAAGGACGTGGACATGTTCCTCAAGGAGCAACCCGAGGTGGCCGTGAAGCCAGACGTGCTAACAGGCGGTAAAGGTGTTAAAGTGTCTGGTGACCACCTGGCCACAGTGAAGGAGGCCAAAAACTACGCCCTGGAGCGCGTCAAGGCCGACGGACTGGTGGTACTGGAAGAGAAGCTCAAGGGACGGGAGTTTACGCTGCAGGCCTTCACGGACGGCAGGAGGGTGGAGGTCATGCCCCTCGTCAGGGACTTCAAGAGGGCCTACGACGGCGACAAGGGACCAAACACGGGCAGCATGGGGAGCTTCAGCTGCCCCGACCACGGGATGCCTGACCTGCCCGGGGAGACCGTGGAGCGAGGCACGTACATCATGAGGAGGACAGTGGAGGCGCTGGCCGAGCACGTGGGGCCATACCAGGGGGTCCTATACGGGGGCTTCATGTACACGGGCAGCGAGGTCTTCCTCATAGAGTACAACAGCAGGTTCGGGGACCCCGAGGCCATCAACGTGCTCAGCCTCCTCGAGACGCCCCTCATGGAGATGGGGTACGGCATCACCGGGGGCAACATGCCCAAGCCCAGGTTCACCGAGGAGGCCACCGTCTGCGTGTACCTGGTCCCGGAGGGGTACCCCGACAACCCGCTTAGAGACCAGCCCATAGAAGTGGGAGACGTATCCGGCTCCGAGGTCTACTACGCCTCCGTCTACGACGACAAGGGCGTCATCAAGACCACCGGCAGCAGGGCCTTGGCGCTCCTGGGGAGAGGCAGCAACGTCCAAGAAGCCAGGAGAAAGGTGTACGTAGACGTTGCCCAAGTCAAGGGCAGGCTCCACTACAGGACAGACATCGCCCACGGGCGCTACCTTCAAGCTTTTAATGGATGAGGGTCTCCAATATTATTAGGGGGAGAACCACTGGTAGCCCAAGAAGGTAAACTCGCCGAACTGGAGGCGCTACTCTACGCCTCAGGTAGGCCCCTGAGCCTCACACAGATCGTTACCATGCTGAAGCTGGAGGACGAGAGGGAGGCCTCCAGGATGGTGGACAGCCTCATAGCGAGCTACGAGACCGAGGCGACGGCCCTGGAGATACGGAGGCTCGCCCAGGAGAAGGTGGTTCTCCAGCTGAAGGCCGATTTCACCAGGCCGGCCAGCCGGTACAGCATGAAGCCGCTCCTCTCAGCGGGACCCCTCAGGACCCTCAGCTACATAGCATACTACCAGCCGGTGGAGCAGAAGGAGGTAGCCCAGGACAGGGGCAGCCAGGCCTACAAGCACCTGGCCCAGCTGGAGGAGATGGGCCTCATAAGAAGGGAGAAGCAGGGCCGGACCAGGATCGTCAGGACGACCTCCGACTTCGCGGACCATGTGGGCATAAGTCAGGACAAGGGCTCCATGCGGCGGCAGCTCCGCAGTATATTCAAGAAGTTGGAGCTTGACCAGATAGAGAAGAAGTAGCTGACAGCTTTGAGTAAGAAAAGTGTCCTCCCGGTTATACTCATAGTCGCCCTATCCGGATTATACCTAGCCTACCAGGAGGGATACCTGGACAGCCTTCTTCGGCCGGAGGAGCCTGAACCCACCCCGGAGACCTCAACCATCAGGGTGGCAGCATTCAACATCCAGATATTCGGAGCAACCAAGAGAGGCAAACCCGAGGTCATGGAGGTGCTCACCAGGGTCGCCAGGGAGTTCGACGTGGTCCTGGTGCAGGAGATCAGGGACATCAGCGGCGATACGGCGCCCGCGTACCTGGCCGCCATCAACGGCCTGGAGGGCCCGGCCTACGCCTACGTGGAGAGCCCCCGCCTTGGCAGGACCAGCAGCAAGGAGAGTTATGCTTACTACTGGAACACCGCCACGGTCGGGCTCGTGGAGGGCTCGGCCTACGTCTACAACGACACTCTGGACATCTACGAGAGAGAGCCCTTCATCGCCAGCTTCACTGCCGGGGGCTTCGACTTCACCCTCATAGGTGTCCACACCAAACCTGAGGACGCCCGGTGGGAGATAGGCAACCTCACAATTGTGGCCAGCAGCGTCTTGGCAGCTAACCCAGGGGAGAGAGACATCGTCATACTGGGGGACCTCAACGCGGATGGCAGCTACTTCGACGAGGATGGGCCCAGCCCCCTCAAGACGGAGCCCTACATATGGGTGACGGGCAACAGCCTGGACACCATGACCAAGACGGACTGGACCTACGACAGGGTAGTCATCACAGACTCCTCCTTGCACGAGTACGTAGATGGGTCCTGCACCGCTTTCTACTTCGACTCAGAGTACGGGTTGAGCGGAGAAATAGTGACGGACGTCTCCGATCACTACCCAGTATACGCTGTGTTCAGGGTGGACCTGGCCGACGACGACTAGCACCCAACGCCTTAAGAAACTATCAACTAACTATTTACCATGGAGTCACCCTACCCCGTGGTCTCGGTCGAGGGCTCAGCCTACGAGTGCGGCCTGCAGCACGGAGAGGAGGCCGGAGAGAAGGTACGAGCCAACGTAGAATACTACCTGGGCTACTGGCAGAGGAACCTAGGGCTTAACAAGGAAGATGTAGAGAGGCGGGGCTCCGAGCTCGCCGACACGGTGAAGAGATTCAACCCAGCTCTCCTAGAAGAGGTCCGCGGGGTCGCCGACGGCTCCGATGTAGCCGTGGAGACGGTGCTGGCCTTGAACGGCAGGTACGAGCTGGCCTGGGCGAGCCCAGTACAACTCATGGGGGGATGCACATCCATCGGGGCCATGCCCACGGCCACCAGGTTCGGGGACACGCTGCTGGCCCAGAACTGGGACTACAGGCTCGGCGTCAGGGACACATGCATAGTGCTTGAGGTGAAAAGGGACGGGGCGCCCGCCGTGGTTATGCACACAGAGGCGGGGATCATAGGCCACAAGGGCATGAACTCCGCTGGGCTGGGTCTAACCCTCAACGCCATGGTATCGAACAGGGACAGGCTGGGGGACTCTGCCCCCTTCTTCCTGGTGTGCAGGGAGATGCTGGGCCGCGACAATCTCAGTGAGGCAATGAAGGTTTTCCTGAACACGGAGAGGACAGTGTCCTACAACGTGGTGCTTGGGTGCGAGGGCGCCGTGCTTGACCTTGAGGCCCACCCCGGCGGCGCCGACATACTTCTTCCGGAGGCAGGGGTACTGGCTCACACCAACCACTTCATGGGTCCTAGGGCGGTGACGGTACACGACGAGTACCTGAAGGCGGACCCCAGTACGGTTCACAGGTTCCTGGTGGCCAGGGAAGGGCTTGTCAGAGGAGCCGGGGGGCACAGCCCAGAGTCGTTCATGGATGTGCTTCGCAGCCACGTGGGGTACCCGGGCAGCGTCTGCTTCCACCAGGACCCCAGGAAGGAGCCTGACCAGCAAGAGGAGACCCTCACCAGCGTCGTGATGGACTTGGAGGATAGGGCGTTGTGGCTGACAAAGGGGCCGCCGTGCGGGGGCAGCTACACGCGGCTGGACTTTCCGTCTCTCTTGTTACCATCATAAGGTTTTATAGTGGCGCGACCCCAATGCTGGGCAGAACGATATGAGCGCCATCCAGTGGGTAGCGTATGTGGTAGCTATTATCCCCAGCCTGTACTTCCTTTACAGGGTTCTAAGCGCCGCCTACTACTACCTAAAACAGGATGATAGCGACATCCTCGAGGGATGACCGAGGAAGGGGGCAAGTTCTGCCCCCGCTGCGGCACCATGATCCCCTACGAGGAGGCTTTCTGCCCCTTGTGTGGAGAGGAGCAGCCACGGCTGCTAGGGATGCCCAAGAAGACAAACAGGCGGACCTGGGTGGCGGTGGTGCTCTCGCTTCTGATTACCGGCCTGGGCCACGTGTACCTAGGTGAGTGGCGGAGAGGCCTGGGCTTCTTCGGGCTGGCCTTCATGTTCAGCCTGGTGGCCAGCGGCTACATGAGCTACGAGCAGATCATCATCGTCGGGGCTATCTTAGCGGTGGCGTCGGCCGTAGACGCGTACAGCATAAGCAAGAGGAAGCAGGGGTGAGGCTGCGGGTGGCCCCCTCGACCACCCTTTAAAAGTCTGCTCGCCAACAGGTACCATGTGAGACGGTTTGAAGTTTGAGATCAAGTATCAGCCAAGCTATAGCATGCTGGAGGTCACCCTTGAGCCGGGGGAGACGGTGACAGGGGAGGGCGGGTCCCTCACCTACATGACCCCCAACATTGAGGTAAACGCCAGGGCTAGGGAGAGAAGCATCCTGGGCACATTGAAGACCAGTATCCTGGGTGGGCAGAGCCTCTTCGTCACGGACTTCACGGCGAGGGGCGGCCAGGGCAGGCTGGCCCTTGTGGCGGCCCCCATAGGGGACATCACGAAGCTGCCTGTGGCCCCGGGGAAGGGCTGGGTGGTGGCCAGGTCGGGGTACCTGGCGTCCACCCACGGCGTGGACTTGGATGTGAGGTGGGAAGGGTTTAGCCGGGGTATCTTCGGGCAGGGTCTCTTCATGGTGAAGGTGTCCGGGGCGGGGGACCTCTTTGTGAACACCTTCGGGGCCATCGATAAGCATGTGCTGGGGGCGGGGGAGCAGCTGGTGGTGGACAACTTCCACCTGGCGGCGTTCAGCGACACCTGCCAGTACGAGGTGCGCAAGTTCGGGGGGTGGAAGGACACCATCCTGAGCGGTGAGGGCTTCGTTACCTATATTGACGGGCCTGGTGAGGTGTATGTGCAGACTAAGAACCTGCGGGAGTTCGTGGACTGGCTGTGGGTGCTCCTGGGGCCCAGGGTGAGCACCTCCAGGTCAAGGTAGGGGGCGGCTGGCCCCCGCCAAGGCCACCAGCTCCTTAAGGTCTTTTATGATTGTTTTGCACCCGGCGTCGAGGAGGCGCTGGGCCCACTGGTCGTCGCGCCAGTAGCCTATGAAGGTCACGGTTGCTGCCTGTGCGGTCTCCAGGTCGGTGGTGGTGTCGCCAACGTATATGGTGCTGGTCTTCTCTGAGCCTAGTTGGCTGATGGCTTGGAGGAGGTGGCCTGGGTGGGGCTTGGGGGTGGGGGTGTCGTCCCTGGCTACGACTGTGGTGAAGTACTGGGTGAGGCCGAGGGCTTGGAGGCTTCTGTCTGTGTAGTCTCGGTGGCTGCGGGTGGCTATGCCCAGTTTTAGGCCGGCCTGGTGGAGGGTCTTGATGGTGTCGGCTGCGTTGGGTCTGAGGGTGTTGGTGGGTAGGGCCTCCAGCTCTGCCTGGTTCATGGCGAGCTCTATTCTGCGGAGGGCTTCTTTGAGGGGTGGGCCTGTGAGGCCGTTTTCTATGAGTTCTTTCTCACCGCCTCGGATGACTCTGTAGACGGCTCTGCGGTCTTCTAGGGGGCCCTGGTAGCCGTGGGTGCGGAGGATGTCGGCTATGGTTGTGCCTAGTTTCTCGTAGTTGATGTTGCTGTCGATGAGGGTGCCGTCCAGGTCGAAGATTATGGTGTCTACCTGCTGCATCCCTGTTTCTGGTGCGTTATGGCTTATGAAGGCTGTGATGCTAAACCTTTTTATGGACTGCAGGGCTTCTCTGGGGTTTGAGGGCTGGTAGTTCAGTGGTATGAATGCCTGGCTTGCATCCAGGAGGTCGGGGGTTCAATTCCCCCCCAGTCCACCTAAAACTTTAATCAAAAAGCATTTATAATGAATCCACCGAGCCTCTACCAGGTGCCCTAGATGCCTATTGTAGCCAGATGGAGAAGCCTCCTGGACGAGTACCCCGACTTCAAGCGATGGCACGAGAACCTCGCACGGGGAAGCATCATAACAGCCAAGGAGAACGCCCGCGTGCTCTACAGGTTCATGAATATGCACGACATGACGCCCCAGAGCATAATTGATCAGGCTACGAGCGACAGGAGAGCCTTCGAGGACCTCCTCCTCGACTTCGTAACCAGGATGGAACAAGAAGGAAAGGCTCCAACATACATTGAGGCTTACCTGAAGACGGTGAAGAGCTGGCTCCAGTTCAACGAGATCACCCTCATCAGAAGAATCAAGATAAGGAACACAGGCAGAACACCCACCATCGAAGACGAGCGGGTACCCATGAAGGACGAGCTGAAACAGATCCTGGGCTACTCCTCTGACAGGGGCAAGGTGAGCGTCTCGCTGATGGCCTTCAGCGGCCTACGACCCGAAGTGCTCGGTAACAGCGTAGGAAGTGAAGGACTTAAGGTAGGTGACCTTCCCGAACTGGAGATCAACGGCAAAGAAGCCACCTTCACCAAGACACCCACCATGGTCGCAGTCAGGCCCGAGCTGAGCAAGGCCAGGCACAAGTACTTCACCTTCCTCGGCCCCGAAGGATGCGAGCACCTCAAGGCTTACCTGGAGAAGCGGCTCGCGTCAGGGGAGAAACTTGAGTCAGGCTCAGCTGTGATAACCTACAAGGAGGGCTACGTAGAGACCGGGTACAGGGGCGAGGCGGGCAGAGACAGCATGCACATAACCACGAAGACCCTTACGAAGGAGATCAGGGACGCCATGCGCCCCAAGTACAAGTGGCGACCATATGTGCTCAGAGCCTACTTTGACACCCAGCTGCTGGTGGCCGAGAACAACGGTAAGATTGCTCATGCTTACCGCCAGTTCTTCATGGGTCATAAGGGTGACATTGAGGCACGGTATACCACCAACAAGGGTAGGCTCCCCGAGAATGTCATAGAGGACATGAGGGAAGCCTACCGGCGTAGCATTGAGTACCTTGAGACGGGTAGGCAGGGTGTCTCGGAGGATAGGCTTAGGGACGCGTTGCGTCGTCAGCTGTTGCTTGTGGCTGGGTTCAGCGGTGAGGAGATCGATGAGCTGGACATGTCGATGGATGACTCTGAGTTCCAGGAGACTGTGCGTAAAAAGCTTCTTGGTTCGATGGTGAATAACGGGAACAGTCAGCGGGTCGTCAACCTTGACGACGTTGAAGAGTTTCTGTCCCGTGGCTGGAACTTCGTGGCTAAGCTGAATGACGAGAAAGCCATCCTAAGACTACCCTAAAACTCACATGTATTGTTACATGGAACACGTATTATTTTCTGGTGACATAAAGCTGTTCTAATTTTCGAGTTGAGCTAGCCTCAACCAGGTGTCCATCTTTACAAGGAAGTCATCCGCCGTCAGATTGTCCTTCTCAGCCAGTAATATGCTTCGCAAGGTGGACGACGGGGGCATTCCGAGGGCGAACCGCTTAAGCTGCTCCAGACGAACTGTGCGACCAGTCAGGTGCGGCTCTCCCGGGTATTCTGCCCTGGTCTCCGTGGCTGAGACGGTCATCAACCGATAATGGGAAAAGAGGCTGATAAACACCGATGTTGTACTCCATGGTATACTCGATACCCCCATCCACGCACAGGGAACCAGAAAAAGTACCCTGAAGTTGCAGGAAGATAAACATTCTATGATCACTGAGCGGGGAGATTAACAGGTTTAAATAAAACAGGTAGATGCTTAAGCTGGTCCAATAAGGGCAGACCGGTAAAACAGGTTGGCCCCCCCAGCTTCGACGGGTCAGCCGAGGAGTAAGGCCCGGCGCGTAGAAGGGTGGATGGAGTAGCCATTTATGGGCCTCCGTGGATGGGGCTGGGGCTACGGCTCTTTGCTACTCACCTCCATTAGCTGCTTCATCCCTATCCTTATGGCCTCGTTGCGGCTAGTGTAGAGCCCCCTAGTCTTTATGTCGAAGGCCTCGAGGAAGCTCTCCGGGACCAGCAATACTATCCTCTTAAGTTTCTTCACAACCCACACGCCCCAGTGTCAATGGCGCTGGGAGGGGCGCCCCCCGGCGCGTCTTCAAGGTAAGCATCAGGCTCTCCATGTAAAAGTTGAACGCCGTCCAGGAGAGGGGAGGCAGGTGAACCTAGCGTTAACTGGGCGAAGTAAAGTTACACGGACGGAAACCCGGGTCATGGATGCGTATCTGGCACCAAAAGGGCGTCTACAGAGTCTCCAGGACCTGCCTCCGACCCCCGTTTCAGGATTAACAATTTTCGGTTAATCCTGCTTCCCATGGGGCGTTGCATTGTCTATTCCACGAATTTTTATGGACGTGTTTAGAATCCATTGTGCGTTTAATGGTGTATCGAAGGGGGTGTCCAATAGTAGCTCGGTGTTTATCGGCCCCCTGAGCCACCCTAGACCTGAGAAGCGTTGTGTGAGACACATAACCCCCGGAAGAGCCGCATCTGGCTGCTGGTCCAGGACGGGTGCCTTGACCGGTTTGACGCCGCCATCAAGGGCTACTACCTGACGAGGAGCGAGGCTATACGCCACGGGATGGGATTGGTTCTGCGCGAGGTGGCCTCCATGAGGAGGATCAAAGGAGAGCCGCTGGAAGCCCCCGTGGGCCCCGTCCGCGAGGAAGCTGCATGCTTGGAGGGCGCCCCATGAGTGACCCCTTCGTATCCGCGGCGATGGGCTTCGCCCTGGGACTCGCCCTAGGCCTCGTGGGAGGCCTGGACGCTTTACTGAGGGCCGGGAGAGCCGGGGCAGTCATCACCACCAAGCGGCAGGCTGTGAGGTGGCTGCTGGGCAACCCCGAGGAGGCCGAGGCATGAGGACGCCTGACCCGTGGCTCATCGAGAACCGGGGCCACCTCTCCTGGATGGCCCTGACCGCTGGCGGGATGGGGGTCCTGATGCTGCTGCTAGCCAACACGTACCCCCGGGCCATTATCCTGCAGGTGCCTGGTGCACTCCTAGCAGTCGTAGCCGTATTCGGCTGGATCATAGTCGTCAACAAGACCACCCCCCGAGTCACCGACTACCTTGCGTACCTGAAGCTGGAGGCCAAGAAAGAGGGCCTGGGCGAGTGGCTGGCCGGAGCTGACGCCGAGTTCATGGAGACATGGAGCCTCAAGCGGCTGGAGGAGATAGGCCATGAGTGAGCAGGTTCTCAGCCTAGAGAGGCTGGTCGCCCTGATAGACGAGAAGAGGCCGACCTGCATCTGCGGGAAGGTTCTGAAGGGAAGCGGCCTGGACCTCTGGGGACCCCACGACGGTGGCTACCATGTGGAGGGCTTCGAGGAGAAGCAGTGGGTCTACGTCCACTGTGAAAATCCGAAGTGTGGCTACGACATGGCCCTGCCCAAGATTTGGAGGGAGCTGGCGTGACTCGGAAGATCGTTCTCACCGCCCAGCAACTGAAAACCATCCCAGGATACGCCACCAAGAAGGACGTGGCCAAACTCAAAGGCATGGTGGCTGGCCTCCTCACCGAGGCGGGCCTGGACTATGCGCTGGTGAAGCGGGACGGCGCCGACATGGTGCTCATCGAGATGGTCCTGGACACCGAGGACGGGAGCATGAAGCGGGTGATACACTTCAAGCTAGAGGTCCCCGAGGTCCACCAGAAGATGAAGCGGGGGCCACCCAAGCCGCTGCCCGAGGTGGGGTGGCGGTTCTTCTACGACTACCTGGCGCGGCGCACCCAGGCCGTCAAGCTGGGCATCACGGACCTGGTGGAGGAGTTCACCGCCAACATCGTCATGCAGCTACCCGACGGCAGACAGGGCACCCTGGGCGACTCCATCAAGCAGAGCATCAAGGACCCGGACCAGGCTATGCTTCCCTTCATCCAGACAAGGGAGGCCCAGGCATGACCACGGTAGTTGTCGTCACCCGGTGCATGGTGTGTGGGCGCAAGCTCACCGACCCGATAAGCGTGAAGCGCGGCATCGGCCCCGTCTGCCTGAAGCGGCTGAAACGCATCCAGAAAATGGACCTTTACTTCTCAGCAGTCAGTCCCGACAAGAGTGGGTACGCTGTGGATGAAAATGTTTCAGACATCGGCTTCAAGTGGGCCCCTCTGCCCACCTGCCCGTCGTGCGGCAAGGCCAGCCCTAACCCCAACTACTGCCCATCATGCGGCTCACCCATGAAGGCCAAGCCCCTGGAGGTGGTGGCGTGAGCCAGATACGTAGACGGTTACGCGACGCCCTAGCCGGCGTCCGGGGAGACTTCAAGAGCCTCACCAAGGCCGTGTTCTGGGCCACTTTGGGCAGCCTCGCCACCCTTTACGTGGCGTTCCCCGACTCCACACTGACCACACGGATCATCCCCGTGGAGATCGCCCTACTGGCC
>JBDRQD010000055.1:0-83379 GCA_043826455.1 Candidatus Bathyarchaeota archaeon | reverse complement strand
CCAACATAAAGGACCTCATTATCTTCAAGGTGACCGAGCCCAAAGAGGACGCCTGGATCTAGAGGCCGGTCCAGGGGCACCTCTTGTAAGGCCCTATCACGATGGTCACGACGGTCCCCAGTATGCCTTCTAGGGCGAGCTCTGACTCCAGGAACTTGTTCAGGTCCTCCATCTGCTCGAAGATTACCTCGATGAGAAGGTCAACGTCGCCGCTGGTGCGGTACAGCACGTGGACGTCCGGGTTCTTCTGGATGTGTTCAACGATCTCGGGGAGCTTGGCGGGCTGTATCCTGAGGCCTATGAACGCCTTGATGGCCCGGCCGAGCTTGTGGTAGTCCATTATAACTGTGAACTTTTTGATTATGCCCGCTTCCATGAGCTTGTCTATGCGGTTCTTCACAGTGGCCTCGCTTACACCGGTCTCCTCCGCGATCTTCTTATAGGTGCATCGGGCGTCCTCGGTCAAGCATTTCACTATTTTTAAGTCGAGAATGTCGAGGGACATGTCTGTTCGATCTATTCTTAGCTGAACACATATTTTAAGATTCTTTAATCTGATTTATGTTTTCCTCAATTATTTATGTGTTTTCCATAACAAAATTGAAGAGATTTTTGGGACTACGCCATTTCAACAAAAATATGTTAAAAACACACCCTCCAGCATAGTAATTATAATATATATATACAATGTGTTGGTGGAACCATTAAAGAAACTGTTGAAAACATTAAATAAGATTAAAGAAATCCCAAGTTTTCGCAGTTGTTCTATGTTTTTCTTAATGAAACCTGCTATATCCATCAACAGACATTGTATGTTTGACCGATATGGAAGCCATAAACAAAGTCCCGGTGTCCCTGTACAAGACCCTGTCAGACAAGCTGGTGTCCATCATCCTGGACTCGGATGATAGAGACGCGGTATCCACCGAGATGACCAAGAAGATCATCTACCTGTGGAGACAGGACCAGCTCGCATCCCCCACGGGTATAGAGACCTTGATCAGGGCCGCGGCGACAGTGGACTCCTCTGCTGTGACGAAGGTCATGGACGATCTGGGCCTGAAGGAGCTTACTGTAGCCGTAAAGAACCTATAAACCTAAATTTTCTTTACTACTTATTTATTATGAGTAACAGGGGACAGGTTAGAGTTGGTGATTAGCTACACGCTTGCACGGGTTCAGCCGGCCAAGGATCTAATGGTCTACAACAAGATCAAGGAGCTCGCTGAGGTGAAGGAGGTAATTACTACCTACGGGGAGTATGACATCATAATCAAGGTGGAGGTCGAGTCCTTGGAGCACCTGGATGATTTCGTCTTCAGCAAGCTGCGTACAATAGATGGCGTAGAGGCCACAACTACTCTCATTCACGCAGGGTTTCCGAAAAAAGGCTGAGGTGAGCTAGATTGGAGAGGTTCCCATCCGTCGTTGCCGACATCGCCAACGAGTTGATCACCATCAGCGGGGAGGCCTCCATAAAAGAGGCCGCCGAGGTGATGCTGGAGCACCATATCGGCAGCATCATCGTCGTGGAGAACGGGAAACCCATTGGGATCGTCACCAAGAGCGATCTCCTGAGCAGAGTACTGGTGAAGTGCCGAGACCCTAAAGAGTGCAAGGCGAGGGAGGTAATGTCAAGCCCTCTCATCTCAGTGAAAAAAGACACGCCCATACTGGAGGCTATGAGGACCCTCAAGAACAAGAAGGTCCGGAGGCTTCTTGTGAGCGACGGGGAGAAGCTTGTGGGCATCGTGTCCGAGACCGACCTGGTGCGGGCGGTGACCCTGACCTCCCTGGCCCAGTTCAGTCCACTCCTGAGGAAAAAATAGGGAAAAACATCTTATTTTATGGCTCAAATAGGGTAACTCATATTAACATCTTACTAGGAAACCTTTTTATCAAAAAGAAATCCATATAGGTGAATCACTTTGATGAAGAAGGTCACCATCATCACTCCCCCCGAGTATGAGGGCCTGGTTCTGGAGTCCCTAGGGAAGGCCAGGGTGACGCAGCTTAAACCCGTCACCGGAGCCGAGTTTGAGGGACTCAGAACGCCCTCAGCGCAAGAGGTGGACTACAAGGAACTTTACCAGCGAGTCCAAACCCGCCTTGTTGAGCCACTAGGCTTGGGTGACATGACGGTTGAGCGGGTGACGCCGGAAGCTGGCGAGTTAAGGACTTTCGCTCTTGACCCTGATGGAAAAGTTGAAGGGCTCATCAATCAGGCCACCAGTTTAATCGAGAAGTTCAGGGCAGGCCAGGAAGAATATCATCTCCGAAACAACAAGCTAGTGAATGAACTTCAAGAAAAGCTTGGAAAGGAGAATGAGCAGTATGAAGCGGTCAAGTCTGAGCAGTGGAATGAGCGAGTGACCCTCAAGGCTAGACTTGAGTCCATCGAGGCCCTGAAGCCCGATGAACTAAAGAACTGTTTCGCCGTGGGCGTTGTTCAGAACGATATCATACCTAGGATGAACGAGTACCTGAAGAGGTACCCGGAAACATACTCCAGGACGTCCAAGATATCGGAGGAGGAAAGTCTCCTATTCATATTTGGATCAGAGGAGAGCCGTAAATGGATCGATGCCCTCTTCCTCGTGTTTGAGATAAGGGACATTTTTGATGTCCTCGATCCCAGAGACGTCATCCTCGTGCTGGACCCGGCTAGGAGACAGCAGGCCATCGAGAAGTACCGAGCTCAACTCACTGAGATCGATAAAAAGTGGAAGACTCCAGAGGATGAGACGCCTGAACGCATATTGGAAAAGAAACATCAGCAAAGCGTACAGGCGTTGAAAGAGGAGTATGAGGGAAAGATCAGGGAAAACGAGCAAAAGCACAAAGACGCGAATGCCCAGTTCCAGAAGGACCAGGCCGCGGTCCTAGGCGAGATCAGCTTCTACGTCAACATGCTGAAGACGCTCTCAAGGACGTCGTCCCCCATACTGAGAAGCAAGGTCATCAGCGTAATCCAAGGCTACACACCCGAGAGCAAGATACCTGAACTAAGAAAAGCCGTGGGACAGGTGGAGAGCGCCATAGGGCAGACCCTCTTCGTCGAGGTCACGGAGATCGGGCACGACGACCACCACGCCCCGACGCCTGCATTGGAGATGCCGGGCTTCCTGGAGCCTGCATGGATACTTACAAGGCTCAGGGGCTGGCCCTCAGCAGGAGAGTTGAACCCTGGATACATATCTGTGCTGGTGTTCTGCTTCCAGTTCGGCCTCATGTTCGGTGACGTTGGGCAGGGCCTTCTATATCTGCTCATAGGCATCACCCTGCACAGAAGATTCGAGAAGGGGATGATGAGGTACCTGACGGCTCTGTTTATACCAATGGGCATAGCTGCCATCATCTTCGGGTTCATGTACGACAGCGTCTTCCTAGTAGAGCACGCGATAAGCAACTGGCTTCACGCCGCCCACATAGAACTACCCTTCCACTACCCGATAATGCCCAACCCGGTTTATGAGATAGGCAAGCTCATGAACCTCATATTCCTGGTGGGCACCGTGGAGGTCATCTTCGGCTCACTCCTGGGGGCCTTCAACTCCTACAAGGAGAAGAACTACGTGGGCATGCTGGGCGAGCACGGCTTCGGCATGGGCCTCTACGTCTTAGGCCTGTACCTGTCAGCGGGAAGGATGTTCACGGAGGGCCTCAACGTCACGCTGCTTGTAGCCAACTGGCCATTCAAGCTCATGCTCGCTGGAATGCTCCTGTCCTTCCTTGAGCCTGTGCTTCACTCCTTGATGCACGGCCATGGTGTAAGCATAGAGGCAGTGGGCGAAGGAGTCGGCGGCCTCCTCATGACCTTCGTGGAGGGGCTGGCAAACCTGTTCAGCTTCCTACGTATCGCGGCCTTCGCCCTGGCCCACGCCAGCTTGGCGGGAGCCGGGGAGGCCATGGGCCACGCCCTACAAAACCCACTCATGGCGCTGATAATCATGAACATAATAGCCCTCAGCTTCGAGTTCGTGTCCAGCAGCGTACAGAGCCTGAGACTGCTGTACTACGAGTTCATGGGCAAGTTCTACCACGGGACCGGTGTGCGCTTCAAGCCCTTCCAGATAAAGGAGTAGCCTCACACGGCAAACCCTTTTTCATTTTTCCGTTTTTATAAAACAGCTTGTCGTGGAAAAGATATTTATGTATAGAAGGTTGACTTAGGTGAGAAAAGGTGAGAGTCGACTGTGAAATCACGTTATCTCACAACGCAGAAAACATGGAGGCATTAAAGTAGTGGAACTTTTACCCATTGCTATAATTGTCGGCGCTAGCATTCTAGCAGCGGCGTGGTCTATGATCCAAGGATCGATCATCAACGCTTCGGCTGAGATGGAGGGGAAGGGCACGCCGGTCTGGGGTGTTAGCCTGAACGCCTTCGGTGGTTTTACTGTCGTTGTCAATTTACTGTTCACTATCGTGATATTGTTTGGAGGAGGTGAAGGTGGCATGATTCCTGAATCTGCATGGCCTTTGCTGACCGGTGCACTTACCATGATTGGGGCTGCTTTTGCTTCAGCTCTGTGTATCATGGTCGCCGCGAAAGCAGGTGCCGAGATGCTGGTGGAGAGGCCGGAGCTGAGCATCTGGTCACTCCTCTTCGTAGCTCTCGGTGAGGGCCTCGCTATCTATGGACTCATCGTCGCTATCCTGCTGAGCGGTTAGCCTGCTCAACAGGGGCGTCTTCTTTTTCCTTTTTCAGAGCTATCTGGTAGTGTGTAACAAAACCACGTAATTTACAATAATGTTGTTATTTTGTGGGTAAAATATTTTATATATTGACACTTTCATTAAATATCCGTGGCTGGGGGTTGGGTCAACATGTAAGGCCCTCTGCCAGCGTGACATGTGGTGGATGAAAATTGAAGTTCAAAGCATTTGTGTACGTCACTCTAAAGAAAGGCTACAGCGACCCAGAGGGAGAGACCACGGCAGAGGCCCTAAAAGGCCTGGGGTACCCCGTGGAGAGTGTCCGGGCCAGCAAGGCCTACGAGGTCATCTTCGAGGCCAGAGACAGGAAGAAGGCTGAGGCCCTAATAGACGAGATGTGCAGGAGGCTCCTCACCAACCCCACCAAGGACGACTACAGGTTCGAGATAAGTGAGGACCGATGATTAGGGTCACACCGAGCGGTAAGCCCTTCAGCCACCACCTAGTAGACCTCATGAACGCAGGGGACGGTGAGCTGAAGGAGGTCGCCGAGCAACTGGGCCTGGGGCTGAGGCTGGAGGAGCTCAGGTACATCAGGGACCACTACCTGCTCAGGGAGCGAAAGGCCACGGACATCGAGCTGCAGACCTTCGACCAGACCATGAGCGAGCACTGCAGCCACAAGACTTTCAAGGGCAGGATCAGGACCCCAGAGGGAGTGGTGGACGGCCTCCTGAGCACCTACTTCAGGAAGTTAATTGATGATCTAAAGCCTGAGTGGTGCCTCAGCGTCTTCGAGGACAACGCCGGCATAGTGGACCTGACCGAGGACGTGGCAGTGGCCATCAAAGTGGAGACCCACAACCACCCCTCAGCCATAGAGCCCTTCGGCGGCGCCGCCACCGGCTTGGGGGGCGTCATCAGGGACATCATGGGCGTCTGGGCCAACCCCATAGCCAACACGGATGTGCTGTGCTTCGGGCCCCCCGACTACCCCTACGAGCGGCTGCCTGAGGGGGTGAAGCACCCCCGGTACCTGTTCAACGGCGTGGTGGACGGCATAGGCAGCTATGGCAACAGCATAGGCATCCCCACGGTGAACGGGGCCACCGTCTTCGACGAGGACTACACGGGGAACGTGGTGGTGTACGCCGGCTGCATCGGGGTCCTGCCCAAGGACCAGTACGTTAGGCAGGTGAAGGCCGGGGACCTGGTTGTGTTGGCCGGCGGAAGGACGGGCCTGGACGGCATCCACGGGGTCACCTTCGCCTCCGCCGAGCTCACCGAGCACTCGGAGACGCTGAGCAGGCCCGCGGTGCAGATAGCCAACCCCATCGAGGAGGAGAAGATCAAGCGCGCAGTGGAGCAGATCAGCCAGCTGAAGCTTGGCTCAGGCATCACCGACATCGGTGGAGGCGGCCTCAGCTGTGGGGTCTGCGAGACGGCTGACAGGTACGGGCTAGGCGTGGAGGTGCACCTGGATAGGGTGCCCCTGAAGGCGGCTGAGATAGCGCCCTGGGAGATATGGATCAGCGAGAGCCAGGAGAGGATGCTGCTGGCCGTGCACCCGGATAACCTGGAGAGGGTCCTCCAGATTTTCAGGGACGAGCAGGTGGAGGCCACCGTCCTCGGCCAGTACAACGAGACGAAGCTGGCCAGGATACATTTCATGGGTGAGGAGATCGGTAACATCGTACTGGAGTCCCTCTTCAATCCGCCCAGGGTGGAAAGGGAGACGGACTGGGCTCCGCTGGAGCTGGAGGAGCCTACCATCCCCGAGCCGGGTAATCTGGGCGAGGTCCTTCTCAGGCTCCTGAAGGCGTATAACATCGCCAGCAAGGAGAAGGTGGTGCGCCGCTACGACCAGGAGGTGAAGGGCCAGACCGTCATCAAGCCCCTGCAGGGGTGGAGGGCCGGGCCCAGCGACGCAGCTGTTCTGAAGCCCCTGGACGATTCGTGGAAGGGGATCAGCGTCGCCTGTGGCATCAACCCCAGGTATGGCAAGATAGACCCCTACTGGATGGCAGCCAGCGTCATAGACGAGGCCGTGAGGAACAGCGTCTGCGTCGGCGGCAGGCGCTGGGCGCTCCTGGACAACTTCACGTGGGGCAACCCCGAGTACAGTGACCGGCTGGGCCAGCTTGTGTACGCGTGCCGAGGCTGCTACGACACGGCTAAGGCCTATGGCGCCCCCTTCGTGTCGGGTAAGGACAGCCTCTACAACGAGAGCCCTCTGGGGCCGGTGGCGCCGACGCTGCTGGTGACGGCCCTGGGCATCGTCCCGGACATCAGGAAGGCCGTGAGCATGGAGCTGAAGGAGGCAGGGGACGCCCTCTACATGGTGGGCGTGACCAAGCCAGAGCTGGGGGGCAGTGAGTATCTCAGGCTCCACGGGATGCTGGGGGCCTCTGTGCCCAGGGTGGACGCGGAGACCAACATCAAGGCGTACAGGCGGGTGCTGGAGGCCATGGACGGGGGCCTGGTGCGGGCGTGCCACGACTGCAGCGAAGGAGGCCTAGCCGTGGCCTTGGCCGAGATGGCTTTCACCGGCGACCTGGGCCTCGATGTGGACCTGGGTAAGCTGCCTGTGTCGGAGTCCATGCGGGACGACTATGCGCTGTTCAGTGAGAGTAACGGGCGGCTGCTGGTGGAGGTGCCCGCGTCCAAGACCGAGGAGTTTGAGGCGCTGATGGGCGACTCGCCTCACGCCTGCATCGGCGCCGTGAAGACGGAGAGGAGGCTCACCGTGACCAAGGACGGTGAGAGGCTCCTGGAGGAGGGACTGGACGCGTTGATTGGCGCCTGGAAGACGCCTCTGGAGGCGAGACGATGAAGCGGGAAGACATGCGGGTGCTGCTGATGCGGGCCCCGGGCACCAACTGCGACCTGGAGGCGGTGCGCAGCTTCAGGGACCTGGGACCCAAAGTAGACTTGATCCACACACAAAAGATATTCAGAGACAGGAACCTGGAAAAGTACGACATCCTAGTGTTCCCCGGGGGCTTCAGCTACGGCGACTACGTGCGCTCGGGGGCAATCTGGGCCAAGGAGTGCGAGTACAGGATCGGCAGAGAGCTGGAGGCTTTCGTGGACTCGGGGAAGCCGGTCATCGGCATCTGCAACGGGTTCCAGCAGCTGGTGGAGATGGGTTTCCTGCCGGGCTGGGAGGGTAAGAGCATGTACCCTGAGGCTGCGCTGGGCAACAGCACCCACGGGTACCAGAACAGGTGGATCAGGATGCGGTACGTTGGCGAGGGCAACTGTGGCATGCTGGGCGGCTTGAAGCCGGGCTTCGTCCTTCAATGCCCTGTGGCTCACGGGGAGGGCCGGTTCATACTGCCTCCCGACAGGCGGAAGGAGCTTCTACAAAGGCTGTACGACTTGGATATGCTGGTGTGGCGGTACGTCCGGGCGGACGGGAGCTTCGCGGAGCTCGACTGGCCTGAGAACCCCAACGGGGCTTACCATGATATAGCTGGCATCTGCAACCCTGAGGGCACGGTCCTGGGGTTGATGCCTCACCCTGAGCGGGCCTTCTACGGGTACCTGATGCCGGAGTGGACAAGGGGGGGAGCTCCACCTGAGCACGGGGACGGTTACCCCTTCTTCAAGTCCATTGTGGACTACGTGGAGAAGAGGTTCTAACCCTAACCGTTTTTGAATCACGTTTTTTGACAAAAAAATTTTGTCAACCGGCCTCACTGGTTATTCTTGACCATGTATGTTCTTTTAGCTCAACCGATGACTGTGACGATTAGGAGTTACGCCAGCAAGGACGTTGCCTGGTACTCAAGCATTCCCTGAGATACTAAGTGTAGCATGTGCTAACCTCACCGCATCTCACACGCATCTACGATGTGTGGATTACACTCACTTCAGCTTCTCAGCGAAGCCCCTCCGTAGCTTACCCACCTTGGGGGCGACGACGAACATGCAATAGGGTTGATTCTTGTTGTTCTCGTAATAGTTCATGTGGTAGCCCTCCGCGGGGTAGAACACCTTGAAGGGCTCAACGCGGGTCACGATCTTCCTGAATGTGCCCTCCGCCTCCAGCCGCCTGATGGTCTCCTCGGCGACCTTCTTCTGCTCAGGGCCGTGGTAGAAGATCACGGACCTGTACTGGGTGCCCACGTCCGCCCCCTGCCGGTTAAGCGTAGAAGGGTCGTGGGTGGCGAAGAACACCTCCAACAGCTCCGCGAAGCCAATCACCTCGGGGTCGAAGACCACCTGAACCACCTCAGCGTGCCCCGTCCGCCCAGAGCACACCTGCAGATACGTCGGGTCCACCACATCGCCCCCGCTGTAACCGGGCACCACCCGGACCACACCCCTCAGCCTACTGAACACCGCCTCAGAGCACCAGAAGCAGCCACCCCCAAGGGTAGCCACCTCGCAGCCGTCAACACTCATCCTGGAACCCGCGGAACCGCCCCAAATATACGTTACCCAGACAGGCAGTTAGCTAAATGCAACCCAAAAAAATATCACATTCTTCCACGCAGCTGTCATCAAACCCCCCAGACTCCCCAAATTACAAGCCACAAGTAACAAACCCGAAGCCCCCCAAAAATCGACAATTCCCAGCCACTAGGAACAAACCAACAATAAAATAAGGCGCACCCAACACAAGGTACACCATGCCCAATGTAGCCATAATAGCCGGAAGCAAATCAGACCAGGAACTATCAGACAAGGCCGCCCAGACCCTCAAGGAGCTAGGCATAGCCTACGACCAGCAAGTCATCTCGGCCCACCGCAGCCCCGACAAGCTCATCAGCTACATCAGAGACAGCCCCGCCAAGATCTACATATGCATAGCCGGCTTATCCGCCGCCCTACCAGGCGCAGTAGCCGCCCACACAATAAAACCAGTAATAGGCGTACCCAAGGACGCCAAACTCATGGGCCTGGATAGCCTCCTCAGCATCACCCAGATGCCCCCAGGCGTCCCCGTAGCAACAGTGGGCATAGACAACGCCAGGAACGCCGCCCTCCTCGCCGCCCAGATACTCGCCCTAAACGACCCAGAGCTGACCGAGAAGCTCATAAAACAGAAAGAAGAACAGGCTAAGGCCTAAGATCAGTTCTCCCCAGGTCGGCGCCACAGCTGTGGCACACCTCATCATACCATGAGATCATCTGTCCACAGGAAGCGCACCTCCACCTCTCACCCATCTTTACGAGCCACCCCTCGGGGTCGCGGCTCAGCCATGCCACCGAGGCCCGTACATCCTCGCCCCGCTTCGAGCAGAAAGCCGCGAGCCCCTCATACCTCTCACAGGAGCAGCCCGTATACTCCTCGCACTCTGAGCATGTCACGTACCCTTTCTCGTCCAGGCACCCCCGCACGGGGCAGAGGCGGCAGTTGACCCACATCTCCTCCTCGAGGCCGCCGCAGCCCACGCAGTGAACCTCCTCGGGCCTCACCTTCTGCCACTCTGCCACCCTCCTCAGGTACTCGCCTCCGTCCCTCTCGGCCCTGTACACGTAGCAGGCGCCGCAGTATATGCCGCACCGTGAAAGAAGCTTGGCGTCACCCATGCCCCAGTCAACGTCCATTGTTAACAAAAATCTTCGTCAACAACGATCATGGAGAGTGAGGAGACACTAGTAGCCCTTGGGCTCAGGGTCCCTCATGATGCCGCCGCAGGTGCACTTGATGCTGCCGCTGTTCCGGGGCCGGACCAGGGTACCCACCTCCACCTCCACTACCTCGATCCCCAGGCCCTCGAACCACTTGGTAGCCCTCGGGTTGCCCGCGGGCACCAGTATCTTCCTGGGCTCAAGGACCACCCCCGTGTTGGGCGCACGCCTCACCACCGGCATCCTCGGGTCCCCGGTGTGCACCTTGACGCACACCTCGTCCGGCGGATCGATGAACCTCCACCCCATCTCGGTCTCCATCCAGTCCCTCAGGTACGGGTCAACGGACCGGGGGTCCTGGACGCTGGTGTGCCTGTCCACCAAGCTGTAGTGGCTGACTCCCAGGCTGGTGCCGTACCCCGGACAGATCCGCACATCCACCTCAGGGTCCTGCAGCTTGACGATGTTAGCGAACTGAACGTGCCCCGACTCGTTAGCCCTCATCACAGCGGGCTCACGTGTGTTGACCCTCGGAAAATGAACCGCTATCACAAGGTGCTTCTCGTCCAGCCAGCCTATGCTACCCCCCTCAGCCATGCCCCTGTCCTGGATCATGCTGACGACGGGGCAGCCTAGCTCAGCCAGGGTCTGGTAGGTGAACAGCTCCTCGCCCCTCCTCATGTGGTCGTACATCCTGAGGATCACCTGCCCGTAGACTGCTGGGTGGCACACATCGTCCGTGTAGATGGCCTTCACCTGGTACGGCGGATCATTGGTCTCCGGCTTCCTGATGACCACCTCCACCCCCTCCGCCCTGTATGCGTCCACTAGGTTCTGGTGGTGCAGCTGGAGCTCCTCCAGGCTCATCTTCTCGCTCATCCGCCACTGGGGCAGGCTTGTGCCGTGGGGCGGCCACGGCGTGGGCTTACCTATCGAAAGAAACTCTCTGCCGGGGCTGTGCAGGAGCACCACTCTGAGCTTGCCCACGTTGGTGTTGGCCTTCCATTTGCGGCCCCACACCCGCTCCATGTCCTCCTCAAAGCCGCTGAGAACCTGAGGGTGATGTTTAATGTACTGCTCTCGGAGGCTGAGGCCTGTCTTCTCCTTGAAGTAGTCTTGGTCAACGGACACCTCAGCCTGAAACTCGCCTTCAGACATACAGAAACCGGATAAAAGGTACGCACGCAGATATAAAAACTGGAGGCGGCTCACCTGACCAGGAGTGGCGCCAGAAGCCAAAGCCACTCCCCGCCCTCCTCACCCAGCAGGTACTCCGCTAAACTGTTAGACTCCTCAGCTTTCACTGGTGTCTTCTCCGCCTTGTTCTCACTCATGACGCAGCGCCTCCACCGGGTTCAGCTTTGACGCTCTCCACGCCGGGTACAGGCCCGAGACGACGCATGTGACCACAGCGAACCCCACGATGAGGGCTCCCAGGTCGGCTGAGGGGGCCGAGCTTATCCCCACGTAGCCGGCGACGAGGTGGCTTAGGCCGAACCCGGCGACAGCGCCCAGGGCCCCGCCTATTATCCCCGTCATCACGGCCTCGCTGAGGAAAAGCATGAGGACGTCTCCGCTCTTGGCCCCTATGGCTTTCAGGGTGCCTATCTCCTTGGTGCGCTCCAGGACGCTCACCGTCATAGTGTTGATGATGCCCACGCCCGCCACCAGCAGGCTGATGCCTGCGATGCCCCCCAGCACAGCGTTTATGGTGCCGATGATGCTACCCATCATCTCCATAGCTGCAGCCGCCGTTAGCGCGGTCACCCCCCTGATATTCTCCTTAATCGCCTCGGCCACGTCCTCCACCGCGTCTGGGCTGGCAACCATCACCTGTATGCTGGAGTAGACGCTGCCGGTCTCAAAGAACTGCTCATACGTCCTTATGGGAATGAGTATCATGCTGTCTGAGCTCTGAAACACAGTCCCCGACTCTTTAATCACCCCGATGATCCGTAGAGTCATCTCCTTCTGGACCCCCCTGACGTTCGCCGTCACCTTGATCCTGTCCCCTATCTTCAGGACCGACTGTTCGCTGCCAAGTGGGTTAGCTATACTAGACCCGATCACCGCTGAAGCCGAGTCGCTTCTTATAAGGGTCCTACCCCTTGAGACCTCTAGGGCTTCATTTACCTTGAAGTAGCTCTCGGTTACCCCAGTCACGGAGGCGTAGTAAGTAGAGCCCCTAACCTGGTAATTGATGGTCCCCCCAGAGCTTACGGGTGAGACCTCCCTCACGCCGTTAATCTTCTCGATTACGTTAACTGTCCTCCAGTCCAGCACCACGGTGTTCCTGGTTGAGCCTCCACCCATACTACTTCCTCCACCCATACCCATCTGGGCATTAGGCAACACAGTGATCGTCTGGGTGCCCAGCGACCCTAGCTGGCTGTTAATCTCCACACTCATCCCCTGAGTCAAGGCGATTAACCCTGTTATAGCGGCGCACCCTATGAGGATACCCAATAGGTTAAGGGCGAACCTGAACCTTCTCTCGCTAAGCCCCTCAACTGACATGCGTGCTACGTCGAGTATGTTCACGGACGCTTCCTCCTAGCCGAGTCTGACAACCATTGCGCGCCGCGGGGATTCAGGGGTTTATACTGATGGTTGTTGAGAACTAAGCATCGATAAGAAAGAGGCGGGGCCAATCGTAAACTTGATCCTCCGGCTGGGGTATGATCTGGGAGCAGGATGCTCTTCGGGGTTCTAACTGCGGCATACATCTGCTCCCAGTTCACCGTGCTTCCTCCTACGCTGGCTCCAGGTACGGAGCCTCCACCTGTTTCAGGTTCCTCATGGCGAGGCTCAGGGCCCTCAGGGCCCGCTCCAGGGCCGTGGGGGCGTGGGGCTTCTCTCCTGGGGCTCGTCCTTCTGCATGGGTGTCCTTGCCGTGGACGGGTTTTAAACGGTTTTTCAGTATCTCTTCATAATTTGATCAGAATCTCTTCAGTATGCAGCATGCTTTAAAACCCCATTCGCATGAGTATGCCCATACTGTGGGGTTGTAGTGTGTCCTCCAGGAACCGGTACCTCAAGCATGTGCTGCAGTGGCTCATCGCTGGTAGCCGGGGCGGGGAGAACCGGGCCAGGATCATAGTGGCCATCCGGGAGGAGCCCATGAACGCCAACCAGCTGTGCGACGTGCTGGGGGTGGACTACCGTACCGTCCGGCACCACATGGATATCCTGGAGAAGAACGGGCTGGTGACGACCCTGGGTAAGCGGTACGGGAAGATGTACTTCGTGTCGGCGGAGCTGGATGAGTCCTACGGGGATTTTGAAGAGATTCTGAAGAGAATTGGAACAACGGATAATAGTGATGGTGGAGGCGTGTAGGTTGCAGATGAACAGGAAGCAGCAGGTGGCGGTGGCCATCATGGCCCTATACTTTGTGGTGAGCATACAGGCTAGCTTGGCGTGGGTGTTGCCTAGCGAGGAGGACATCCTGTTCAGGCTGCTGGATGATCCTAGGATACTTGTGGATCCCCGGCTGGAGGACTTGAGCTACGAGCAGTTGAGGGCGTTGAGTGGTCAGCTGGCGTCGTTCATGAGGGGTAAGATATTGATTGGTTTGGTGAACACGGTGTTGTTGGTTTATCTGTTCGCGACTTATATGGATATGTACAGGAAGACTAAGGCGGGGTTCACTCTGGGGCTGGTGTTCCTGAGCGGTGCGTTGCTGAGTTATAGTTTGTTCACTAATCCTGTGCTGTTGAGCTTTTCGGGTGGGGGTTCGGGGGTGGCGGTGGTTCAGTATTTTAATTATTTGCCGGATCTGTTTACGACGGTGGCGTCTACGATATTGATCTATTTGAGTAGGCAGTAGTGTCTTTATTTTCTTTGAGCTTCCGGGGTTTGTTTCTTGTTGTGTTTGTGTGTGCGTGCATGTGGGGGGGAGGGGGGGTCCCGTCACCGCCACCGCGATTCCCTGTTTTCTGGCTTGTTTTGTGGTTTGGAGGCTTTTTCGGGGTTCTTAGGCGGTGGTGGTGGGTGGCGGTGGGTGGCGGTGTCCGCCGCGGGGTGCTGCTTGTCGGAGGGTGGCCTTGTGGATGCGTGGAGGAGTGTGGTTTTCGGGTTGGGTTTGGCTGGCTGCCCGGGTGATCCGGTTACGAGTAGAAGGTGATTATGTCCTCGTCCATGGGTGGGTGGGTGAGGCTCACCTTCTGGCCGCCGAACCTGACGCTTCTGCCCCATATGCGGGTGTAGCGTAGCTCGTCCTTGAGTTTCCTGTGGACCTTGTCTGCGATGTCCTCCACGGTGGCGCCGTTGCGGATGATCATGGGTTCCTGGTAGTCGGGTTTCTCGCCTTTGGGCATCATGTATATTCGTATGAAGTCGAGTTTCCTGAATATCTGGTCCTTGAGCTGGTCTAGGTTGACGTCGTTGTCGGCGCTGATGGGCAGGAAGGGGAAGTTCAGTGACTCTTTGAGGTCTGTGAGGTAGCTCTGGTCCACCATGTCGATCTTGTTGACCACCGTGAGCGTCGGGATGTAGATGCGGTTCTTCATGAGGACGTCGATGAGCTGGTCGTAGGTGATGTCCTCGCGGAGCATCACGTGGGCGTTGGGTTGGCCGTACTCCCGGAGGACTTGCTTGACGCCCTCCTCGTCCACGTGGGTGGCGCCCACCAGGTCGGTGACGGTGACTCCGCCCGAGGACCGCTTCTCTATTGTGACCCTGGGGTGGGTGGCGTCGGGCCTTATGCCGATGGCGCGGACCTCGTCCAGGAGCAGCTCCTTGGCGTCGGGGTTGAAGACGTCCAGCATCACCAGCAGGAGGTCGGCGCTGCGGGTGGCGGATAGGACGCGCTTGCCTAGGCCCTTGCCCTCTGATGCGCCCTTGATGATGCCGGGGATGTCCAAGATTTGTACCCTGGCGCCCTTGTGGTTGAGTATGCCGGGGATGACTGTGAGGGTGGTGAAGTCGTATGCTGCCACCTTGCTGTTGCTGCGGGTGAGGTGGTTGAGGAGGGTGGACTTGCCGACGCTGGGTAGGCCGAGGAGCACCACGGTGGCGTCGCCGTCCTTCTTGACGCTGTAGCCGTCGTCGCCTCCGCCTCCTTTGGAGGCTTGCTCTTCCTGCATGCGTTTGAGTCTGGCGAGTCTGGCCTTGAGTACCCCGAGGTGCCGCTCTGTGGCCTTGTTGATCTGGGTGCGGCGCATCTCCTCCTCGATCTGTTTGATCTTCTCGGGTATACCCATGAGGTGATGAGGGCTGCTGGGTACAAGAAAAACGTTGCCTCAAAACGCCTGCTTTCACTTGATAATTGGGGTTATATTACATAGGGGAGAGCTTGGTTCAGTTGAAGATAATTTTGTGCTGAGCTATTATGATTTAGGCACTTTAGATATTCGTCATTGCTCCGTTTAACACGGATAATGATTTTCTATTGTCATTATTGATCAATTCTATTTAATAAAAATATGGAAAAGTACGGAGAAGTTAAGATAATGTTATAAAAAATATGCGCTTCATGAACATTTATATATCATAAAAAAGGGAGTTACCTCGTTTTAAAATGAATTCGTACAAAATGACCGCAAGAATTGTGGGAGTATTGTTTATTGCTTGCACGGTATCGTCTATTTTATCTGGTTTTTTTATAGGATCTCTGGATGCTCCGGATTATCTTGTTAGTGTTGCTGCAAATGAAAGCCAAGTGTTGGAAGGAATGCTAGTTCAAAGTATTTGGGCTCTTACATGTGTCGGCATCCCAGTTATGCTGTTCCCAATCTTGAAAAAGCATAATGAAGCCTTAGCTCTCGGATTCTTCAGTCTAAGGCTCATTGAGGGCGTTTTCGTTTTTCTTGGCATCGTCTGCCAACTATCACTATTGACATTAAGTAAGGAATTTGTAACAGGAGTCCTGGATGCTTCCTATTATCAAGCTTCAGGCACATTATTGCTGGCAGCACGTGATTGGGCCTTTTGGGTTGGGCCCTCAATCGCTTTTGCCCTATCTGCTCTGGTTTTGAATTATGCATTATATAAATCAAAATTAGTCCCTCGATGGTTATCAGGTTGGGGGCTTGTTGGAGCATTAGTGTATATTCCAGCAGAGTTGTTAGCGTTTTTTGGCTTGGATCAATTTATGATTTTAGCTGCTCCAATAGCCTTGCAAGAAATGGCTCTGGCTGTATGGCTGATAGTTAAAGGATTCAATTCATCTGCAATTGCTTCCGAGTCTGCTAAAACAGGAGTAAACGAGGTAAAATGAGCACATCAAAATAAGGAATAATGCCCAAATGAAAGCAGTCGTATACGAAAAATACGGGCCACCGGAGGTTCTACAGCTCAAAGAGGTAGAGAAACCTTCTCCTAAGGACAATGAAGTGCTCATCAAAATATTTGCTACAACAGTCCATCGAGGAGATGCGAGAATGCGAAGCTTCACAGTACCTGGTTCTCTCTGGGAAAGACTCATAGGAAGAATGGTTATAGGCGTTTTTAAACCAAGACGAAAAATACTTGGAATGGAGTTATCCGGGGAAATTGAAGCAGTAGGTAAGAAGGTAACACAATTCAAGGTAGGTGACCAAGTGTTTGCATCTACCTACCCTGGGCTACGTTTCGGTGCATACGCAGAGTACATATGTCTACCTGAAAACGGAATGATAGCAATAAAACCAACAAACATGACATACGAGGAAGCAGCCCCCGTTCCATCTGGGGGAACTGCAGCACTAGTTTTTCTTAGAGACACGGGCAAGATCCAGAGCAGGAAAAAGGTCCTCATCAACGGGGCCTCTGGGAGTTTAGGAACCTATGGGGTACAGATAGCCAAGCATTTTGGAGCAGAAGTTACAGGTGTATGCAGTACCGCGAACCTTGAATTGGTGAAATCTCTTGGTGCCGACAAGGTAATTGATTACACCAAAGAGGACTTTCCGGAAGGAGGAGAGCTTTATGATCTCATCTTTGACGCGGTTAGTAAGAGCTCGCCTTCAAAATGCAAGAAAGCTCTAACCCCGAACGGAGCCTACATTAGAACTACAGGCCCTGAACCCAAACGTGAAGATCTGATTTTCCTCAAAGAGCTCATTGAGGCGGGAAAGATAAAATCGGTTATAGATAGACGCTACCCGTTGGAGCAGATTGCTGAGGCTCACAGGTATGTCGATAAAGGGCACAAAAAGGGAAACGTAATCATAACTTTGGAGCATCAATAAGGAAGGATTCTCAAATGAAAGCGATTGTATATGAAAAATATGGGTCACCCGAAGTGCTTCAGCTCAAAGAGGTAGAAAAACCTACTCCCAAGGACAATGAAGTACGGGTAAGAGTGTATGCGACAACAGTCGCGCGTGTATAGCCTTTAGAATCTGGCCTTTAATTGTTCCAAGATATTTTAAGGGCTCCAATTCGAGTTATTATATCTTCACTTACATATTAAAAATGCAATACCCAAAGATAGGAGATAAATCAGGCTCAACCATATCTGAGCCCATGCCTTCCGTATCCCTGGCCACGACGCTCCACGACTCAACCGGCTGGACACTCCAACCCCTCTCAGAGACAGCAAAACTGCTGGATGAGTGCTACGACAGCCGCCTGGTCGTGGTGACGGATGGAACCATGCCAGAGGTTGTGGAAGCGCTCAAAGAGAAAGGCTGGATCATCGTTGATCCCAGGAGCAGGGTCGGCGTCCAGCACATCACGGACTCCCGGCGACGTGTCCTGAGAGCATCGCTGGAGCGGGGCTCAGATTTCATCCACCTGGTGGACATGGACAGGGCTCTCCACTGGGCCCGCAGCTACCCCGAGGAGCTGAAGAGGGTTGCGACAGCCATACCTGGTCACGATTTCCTCATCCTAGGTAGAACCAGGCGGGCCATGGACACCCACCCTAGGAACCAGGCGGAGACGGAGGCCCTGGCCAACAAGGTGTTCAGCCTCATCCTGGGCAGAGACATGGACATCACCGCAGCCTCAAGAGGCATCAGCAGAAAAGCAGCCGAGACCATCCTCCAACACAGCCACGGCAGGTTCTTCGACTCCGACTCAGAGTGGCCCATCATCCTCCACCACAACGGCATCCAGCTAGACTACATGGAGGTGGAGGGCCTGGAGTGGGAGACCCACCTCAAGAGGAGCACCATGACCCTCCCCGACGGAAGACAAGTAGACCCCAAACAATACTACGAGGAGAGCCCCGAGTCCTGGGTCTACAGGCTCCAGCTAGCCCACGGCATAGCCAGAGCCGCATACACCACCCACAGGCGCCTCAGCTAGGACTCGTATCTTCGAGTTTCCTTTCAACGAGACATTATCCAAAATAAAATACTAGAGGAGTGCGAGTGTGCAATACCATTTATTCATGATTATCCACGCGTTTCGCGACTGGCCTCATCCACAACGGAAGGCTCAGCCGAACAGCCTCCACAAGACAGTCCATCATGCATGCCCCACAGTGCCAGCACTCATCAGGATAAGACAACACCGGCCCACCCTGGCCTTCACGTAACACATCCCCTGGGCACACCTCGACGCACTTGAAGCACTTGACGCAGTTCTCGTTAAACACCGGTGGCATCTTAAGCGACCTCCCGAGGCGGATACTTTACCTTAATGGGCACCGACCTGAACACCGGCCTACCACCCTCCACTCTTCCCAAGAACCAGCATCCCTGCTTGTACTGGTCAGGCTCAAAGGCAGCCTGAACCATTAGAACACCTACATCGATGAGGTTCATCACCTCGTTGCATCGCACAAGCTCATGTGGATCAGATGCCTTCATCTTGACACTAGCAAGTTCCTGCAACATCTCTAATGTGTTTCTGAGCCCTGATGTGCTAATTACATCTTTTTTCCCGGGCGGATGGGTGCCTGCGACATATTTCTTGTACTCTTCCATCACCTGGTTGAGCTCCAGGTTTACCTCCTGCCAGGTATGGCCCTCGTCAGCGTTGAGCGGATATAATACCCGCTCTTCCTCAGCCTCTACCTGCGCATCATCCAAGACTGGTTCAAGCCAAGCCTTAATGTACTCCGCCGCTTTCTCGCCCGCCCTCCAACCAAGAACAGTGTACGTTGGAGCCGCCACCTCACCCGTGAACTGGACAGGACTACAAACGAAGAGTCCTTCCAGGCTGGTCTTACAGTCGATATCGATGAAGGGAGCAAGGAACCCGCCCGAGTTTCTACCGGGCTCCTCAAGCTCAAGCTCGATCATGTGAGTCCTGAAATCGATGCCTAAGTCTTTCATTATCTCTAGGAGTCCCCAACAAAGCCCCTCATTCCCGTAGGACCAGAGAGCGTACTCTACTTCCTCCTCGGAGGCCTCCGTCCAGTCCAGATAGAAAGGAGTCTTACCCTCAGCCACACTATCCTCGACTTTCTGCCTGTACTTGCGCATGGGCTCACGCACCGCCGGGTGCCTAATCATAACCTCACGTTCAGAGTTGACGAGCCTGCCCGCCGGGTAACAAGTAGTGGCAGCGGGGCTGCTTCTACAGATGTTTCTCCAATACTGGAACCCATGGTGCTGGGACTTACCTGCCTGCAAAATAAACACCTCCGCCCCTGCCCTAATGGCCATGGCTTCTCCGTCGCCCGTGATGTAGGGTGGGCTCTGGCTGTTGAACCAGTGGCCGCTGTTGGGCTTGAAGAGCCTCCACTGGTCCATGCCCGTGGCCATTATGACGGCTTTAGCTTGGAAGACGTGGAACTTACCGGTCCTCATGTGAACGCCCGTGGCCCCCACGACCTTGCCTTTATTGGTGAGCAGCCCTGTGCCGGCAACCCTGTTGTATACCTCAACACCGTGCTTGAGACACTGCTCTGCGAGGCGCTTCTTGATGTCCCTGCCATCGTAGTTGAGGGTGTCCCACTCGCTCTGAAACTGGGGTACGATCCTATACATCTTCTCGCCCTCAGGAGCATCATACCTGAGGTTCCATGGGTAGACCTTGTCGTACCGGAACTGGACCCCCCAGCCTTCAAGGCGGTCCACAGCCTCCTTGGTGCCCTTTGCGACTATCTCAAGGAGTTCCTGGTCCATGAGGCCTCCCTTGGTCTTGCCATATTCGCCGTCGGTGCTGATGTCCCGGACCATGTCTGGGACGGTCCAGCCTCTGGGCTCATGTATCTCGGGGTCGTAGAACCAGAAGTGATCGTTACCTGTTCCTGCTGCCCCACTTCGTTCTATGTGGCTCTTCTCCATAACCGCTACTCTGGCTCCATGAATCGAGGCGTTTATTGCAGCCATGCAGCCACTGAGCCCGCCTCCGATAACCAGTATGTCCGAATTGATCTTCTTGGTCATTCTCGTTCACAGATGTTAACGTATACACACCTCGATAACCCAATAAAAGCCAAGTGGACAACTGAAGCTGCCCATAATGTTGCACCAAATAAGATTAGCTTAGTAAAAGAGTTGGAGCACTCAAGCTAGAGACCTGAAGGACTCAGGGCCGCTAGGACTCGTATATTCGGCCCCTCTCAGACTTACCCCTCCTGAGCCTGTCCCTCATCTCCCTGGACAGCCTGTTAGCCAGGGGCGTCGGGTACTCCCCCGTGACGCAGCCCAGGCACAGCTTGTTCCTAGGCATCCCCGTCTTCCTGACATAATCCTCCACGCTCAGGTAGCTGACACTATCTGCCCCCACCTCAGCCGCAATCTCCTCAGGCCCCATGCGGGCGCCTATGAGCTCCGAGTAGGAGGCCATGTCGATACCATAGAAGCAGGGCCCCGTGATCCGGGGATACGTGATGAACAGGTGCACCTCGTTGGCCCCCGCGTCTCTGAACCTCTTCACAGTACCCCTGGTGGTGTCCCCCCTCACAATGCTGTCATCCACCACGGCCAGGTACTTGCCCCGGACCATGTCCCCTAGCAGGTTCACCTTACGCCTTATCACATCCGCCCGCTCATCAGCAGCCGAGATGAAGGCTCTCTGGGTGACGAACCTGTGCCTCCTGGCGGCCTGCTCCCACGGCAGCCCCGACTCCAAGTGAAACCCATACGCCGCGTCGTTGGCCGTCTCCGGGATACCCACACAGACATCACACCTGTTCACCCTGTCTGGGAAGCCCCTGGCCAATGCTTTGCCGAAGTCCACCCGGGCCTGGTACACGTACTTGCCGTTGAACCGGGAGTCCGGCCGGGCGAAGTAGGCGAACTCGAAGGCGCAGAAGGCCTGCCTCCTCCAGGGCAGCACCTGCTCCCGGGTGACGTCCCCATCCTTCACAGTCATAAGCTCCCCCGGGATCAGCTCGTGATCATGCTCCAGGCCGTTGATGTCCAGGCCCACGCTCTCGCTGCTGAAGGCGTGAACCCCGTCCTTAGCACCGTAGCACAGAGGTTTGACGCCCACAGGGTCCTTGAAGGCGAACAGGGTCCCGTCCTCGGTCACCCCCACAATACTGTAGCTACCGTCCACTCCCTCCATGCATGCCCTGGCCGCGTCCCCTATACCTCCTCCCTGCTCCAGGGTCTGAAGCATGAGCATGCCCAGAGCGTGGGTGTCCGAGCTGCCCCGGTCCGCCCCCACCCTCTCCTGGAGGTCCCTCACGTTCACTATGTTGCCGTTGAAGCTGATGGCCACGCAGCGCCTCTCCCCCCTCAGAACAAGGGGCATGGCGTCACAAACCAGGGACTCCACGCCGCTGGACCCGGAGGTGGCGTACCTCACGTTGGCTACCCCCACCCTGCCCCCAAGCACCCGGACGGGGCTCTCCCCCCCAGGCGCCTTCTCAGTGGGTATCAGCCCCAGGCTAGTGTAGGACTCGACGCCGTCACCGCAGGTGGCGAAACCGTGGCTGTGGTGGCCCCTGTGGTTCTGGGCCAGCATCCCCCAGTACAGGAGGGGAAACACATCCTTGTCAGGTGAGTATGCTCCGAATACGCCGCACTTCTCCCTGGGGCTCACCCCAGCTCCTCCATCACCTGGCCAACGGTCCTCAGGTCGAAGTCCCCCAGCCTGGCCTGGCCGCTAATCACCTTATAGGACGCTATGCACCGCTTGGACACCTCACGGACCACGGGCCCAGGTATCTCCGGCGGCGGCCCGTCCCCCATATACCCGGTGTTCTTCAGGTAGCTTCGGAGGAACTCCTTGTCCAGGCAGTGAGCCTCCTGCTCCTCCCCCACCCTGTAAAACTTCTCGGCCCAGTACCGGGCGCTGTCATGGGTAGGCGGCTCATCTATCTGTATGAGCTCTCCGCCGACCCTGCCGAACTCCAGCTTGAAGTCGGGGATGATCAAGCCGGCCTTCTTCGCCACCTCCCTGTAACGCTTGAAGAGCCTGAAGGTGGCCTCCTCCAGCTCGTTCCACTCGTCCCCGGTGGTCAGGCCTGCAGCTATGGCCTCGGCCCTGCTGATCTCCTTGTCGTGGCCCGCGTCCTCCTTGGTGGTGGGCGTCAGGATGACCTCGGGCAGCTCCTCCGCCATCACCAGGCCGCCGGGCAGCTCCACGCCGCTGATGGTCCTGGCCCCCTTGCTGTAGGCCCTCCACGCGGAACCGTAAAGATAAGCGCGACACACCCACTCCACGTCCACCCGCACGGCCTTCCGGACCCTCATGGCCCTGGGCCCCAGGGTCTCCACGTAGTGGTTGGGTATCACGTCCCGGGTCTCCCTGAACCAATACTCGCTGAGGGCGTGGAGGCTGGGCCCCTTGTGGGGGATGAGGGTCGGGTAGACGACGTCGAAGGCGGATATCCTGTCACTTGTGACGATGACCAGGTGGTCCCCCAGATCGTAGACGTCCCGGACCTTGCCGCGCCTCGGCGCGGGCTTACCGCTGAACATGTCGCTGTACCTGAGTACCTCTACCTTGCCCCCGCCTAGGGGGTCATCAACAACAATGGCTTCCTTCATGGTGGGTCAACACGAAACCGGCTTACACGCATAATGCATAACCAGCCGTATTTATGGTTTGTTTTAACAGTTACGTGCAATATTGCTGCGGGGGGCGCAAAACCTACCCCGGAGACCCTTTTATATTCTGGATAAACTACATGAAGCACAGGTTGCTGCCTAGAGGGACCACATACCAGCAGAGAGCCGTGGTAAGAGGGATGACCCCGGAGGAGCTCCACGTGACCGTGGAGACCTGGCTACGCTACAGCTCCTGCACCATACGGGAGTCCACCCCGCCCAAGAGCATCAAGGCCTACTTTCCTGCTAATAGCACCATGCTACAACTCGGCCTCAGAGACATGAACCCCAAGAACGTTGAGGTCAACATCAGCACCTTCGGTAACAGCGCGGTCATGAACATAACCTTCACCCAGGAGATACCCAGAATGGGCGAGGCCGGGTTCCTCTACTGGGGCGACCGACTGGAGCAGCTCTACCGGGAGCTGGGCGTGCCCCTGGACCCCTACACCCTCACTCAACTGTACCCGACCCAGTGGGTCCACCGGGTGATCCGTAGAACCCTAAACCTGTACGCGGCCTTCATGCTGGTGTCCGTAGCCATCGTCGTCCTCGGCCTCGACCTGAACCCTGACCTGGTGGCCACCTACTTCTTCGTGGTGGTCCTACCGGGCACCTTCATGGCCGGCATGGAACTCAATGACCACCGTAACCTGCTAAGAAAGACCGGGAATAAATGAAAAATTGGAGCTACTGCTTCCTCTGCTTCTTCAGGCACCTGGAGCAGGTCTTCTTCTCCATGTCGCCGCAGTACTCGCAGAAGTTCTTGCCGCATTCCTTGCACTTCACCAGTATCTCCTCGGGTTCACCGCAGATGTGGCAGCTCATGTGTGTGCACTCCAAACACTGATGAAGTCAACCAGAATACAAGGTTTTCCCAGAACCGAGGCGACTATGGAGCGCACCAGCACCATACGCAGCAAGGGAACATGTCGCACGGCGATTGGAAGAAGACGACGCAAGCCTCATCAGAAACTCAAGGTCCAACGCTTCAACCCATGCAGGCGCTTGTCAGCTCCGGGGATAATCTTAAACCACAACCAGCGGTATACTGTTCGGCTTTGGTATCCAGCGCCCTTAAGAAAAGGTTCGAGGAAATCGCCCAGTCCATTGTAAAGCCACTGGCGGGCATAGGGGTTACCCCTAACCACGTCACCGCCCTGGGAGTCCTTGTGGCGTGCCTCACGGCCTGGATCTACTGGACCTGGGACGGAGACAGGCTCCGGCTGGTGGCCGCAGCGGCCACCCTCCTCCTCTCGGGGCTGCTGGACGCCGTGGACGGGGTGCTGGCGCGGTCCACCGGAAACGCGTCAAGGTTCGGGGGCTTCCTCGACTCCGTTGCCGACAGGTACAGCGACGCCCTGGCCTTCTCGGGCCTGGTCCTGGGCGGCCTCTGCGACGCCTGGGTGGGCCTCGCTGCTCTGGTGGGCTCCCTCATGGTGAGCTACTGCAGGAGCAGGGCGGAGGCTGAGGGCGTCAAGATGGCGGGAGTGGGGCTCGCCGAGAGGGCTGAACGGATGCTGCTTCTAGCCGCGTTGAGCCTGGCCTCCTACTGGTGGCTGCCCGCATTGAACGTTGGAGTAGCTGTCTTGGCTGCGCTGGCTCACCTGACGGTGGCCCAGAGAACACTATACTTCAGAAAAAGGGTTGAGAGCCCCTAGTCTGAGGGCCCTCTGGGTCTCCTGCGCCGGGGGACGAAGCGTCTGTCCTCCTTTGCGCGGATGTTAACCACTCCGCGGTGGACGGCGCAGCTGATGCAAAGGTATTTGGTGGTCTTGGTGCGGTTTATGCTCGCACCCTGGTCCTTGAGCTCCTTCATGATCCTCGAGTCCACCAGGCTCGTGTACCTTGTGGTCCTCTTGGCCTTGTCTCGTGGTACTTGGGCGCCGCAGTAGCTGCACTGAACCATGCCGGACCGCCCTTTCCCTCCTTTGCTGCGTCCTCCGCTACTTCTTTTCTTTGGCATCTCCCAAGCCTCACCACGTATCCACTGAGGTTCGTTATAAATGTGGCGAGAAATGCCGTTATGCGCCTAGGAATCCTGTGTGGCCAGTTTCTCCAGTATCCCCTTCACCGCTTCACGGTATATTGTGTAGGCTACGACGGTGTAACCCTCCTGGCTGAGGTGGACGCCGTCGTCGCTGTACCTGGGGTCCAGCCTTTGCTCAGGGTTGGCCGTCGCTGAGTAGAGGTCCACGTAGGGGAGCTCCTCGGCTTCGCAGTGTTCACGTATCAACGCGTTGAGGGCCCTTATCCGTTCGTTGAAGTGGGGTGAGCCCTCCACGGGGGTCAAGGCGCAGACGATGGGCGCCGCCTCCATCAGACGGGCTCTCTCCGTGATCTCGGCTATGTTGTCGGCGACCTGCTCCGGGCTAGCACCCGCGTAGAGGTCGTTTATCCCCGCCCACAGAATGACGTAGTCCGGCTCCTCCCGGGCGACGCTGCGGTCGAACCGTTCAAGCATGCCGTCGGTGCTGTCCCCGTTGACCCCCTTGTTCACTACCACTACGTTGAAGCCGCAGCCCCTGCCTAGGCCGCCCCTCATGAGGACCTCCAGGACCGCCGTGTAGGGGTAGTACCGGGGCCCAAAGTAGCCGTGGGGCGACATGAAGCCTGCGGTCATGCTGTCGCCTAGAGCCACAAAGGTCACCCAGCCGTCGATAGGCATGGTGGTTCAAAGAGGTGCGATGTTAAATAGGTATGCCCCAATCTAAACCAGGTGAAATTTTGTCAGGCGTTCTCCCCGAGGAGCTTTTAGCTGACCTGGTTCTGGTGAACGGGCGGGTCATAACCGTCAACCCCTTCGACTCCGTGGCTGAGGCCGTGGCAGTGAAGGACGGCAGGGTGCTCAGGGTGGGGTCAACCGTGGACGTCAAGAAGCTGGCCGGCAGGAAGACCAAGATCATCGACCTGAAGGGGCGGGCCCTCTTCCCGGGGTTCATCGACACCCACGAGCACTGCATCAGGCGGGGCCTCCAGCTGGACTGGGTGAACTGTAAGGCCATGGGCGCCCTGGGTGAGGCGGTGGAGGCCCTCAAGGCCAAGGCCGGGTCCAAGACGGAGGGCGAGTGGGTTGTGGGAAGCTGGTTCGACGAGAGCCAGTGGAAGGACAAACGGTTCCCCAACAGGTACGACCTAGACAAGGCATCAACCGTCCACCCCATCTACCTGGGCAGGGCAGGGGGCCACAACGCCGTGGCCAACAGCCTGGCCCTAGAGCTGGCGGGCATCACCAAGGACACGCCCCAGCCCCACGGAGGCAACATCGAGAGGGATGAGAACGGTGAGCCCACGGGACGGCTGGACGAGATCGCCGCCATGGACATGGTCAGGGACAGGATACCTCAGCCGGGGCCTGAGGAGGAGGTGGAGCTGCTGTCCAGGAACTGGCCCACCATAGAGGAGGAGCTCCTCAGCTGGGGCATCACCACCGTACACGAGGCCCACATAAAGGCGCCCCAGGCCCTCGCCTACCAGAAGCTGGAGCGTGAGGGCAGGCTGAGGATGAGGGTGGGCCTCATGCTGGACGGGATGACCCCCTATAAGGGGTACGCCGCAGACGACCTCACACGGCAGGGAATAACGACCCCATTCTATTGGAGCGACAGGCTCTACGTTGTGGGCGTCAAGGTGGGGGTGGACGGGGCCATGGGCAGCCTGACGGCGGCCCTCCACGAGGACTACAGCAACGACCCGGGCAACAAGGGCATCGTCCGCTGCACCCAGGAGGACCTAACGGACGAGGTGGTCCGCTGCCACAGGGCAGGGCTCCGCACCTGCACCCACGCCATAGGAGACCGCGCCATAGACATGGCCCTGGAGGCCATCGAGGCAGCCGTAAAGTCCAGGCGCTGGCCGGGCCACCGCCACAGGATAGAGCACGCCGGCTACGTGCTCCCCAGGCAGCTGAAGAAGATGAAGGAGCTGGGCGTCAACGTCTCAGCCTCCATAGGCTTCTGCTACCCCATAGGGGACAGCCACATCGCGGCCCTGGGGCAGAGCCGCCTCTGCGGGTACTACCCCATGAAAAGCTTCAAGGACCACGGCATCGTGGCAGCAGGCAACAGCGACGGCTTCGGCTCCAGCTGGGCGCTGACAGGCATCTACGGGTGCGTCACCCGGAAGTCCAGGACAGGGCAAGTCCTCTGCAAGGGTGAGGCCATCAGCATCATGGACGCCATAAGGGCCTACACTTTGAACGCCGCCTATCTAGAGGGAAGCGAGGCAACCAAAGGCAGCGTGGAGCCGGGGAAGCTGGCCGACTTCGTGGCCCTGGACAGGGACATCACCAGGGTGAACCCCGAGGAGATAGTGAAAGCCAGGGTCCTCATGACCATCGTTGGCGGCGAGGTGGTCTACGAGGCCTCACACTGACCTGGCGAGTATTTCCTCTATCTTCTTCACGTATCCGGGGTCCAGACCATGCTCCCGGGCCCCCGTGAGCATGAGCTCCACGTAGCTCCTGGAGGGCGTGAAGGGGCCCTGGGGGGCGGCGACGCGGTACAGGTCGGCCTCCTGCCACTTGCCCCACTCATCCAGGACCAGGAACTTTTCGCGTCTGTAGAGCCCCTGGGGGACGCTCTCCAGCTCATCCAAAACCAGCAGCTCCGCCTCAGGCACCTCGTAGACGACGCCGTGGACCAAGCTCCCCGGCTTCTCGATGATTGTGCTGATGCCCCCCTGACGCCTCTTGCTCCAGAACCGGAACTGGACCTCGTAGTTGGGCAGGTAAGCCTTCATGACGAACTCTGCGCTGGGGCAGTACTGGCGCAGGAACCCCTGGTTGAGGTTGGAGCCGTAGCCGAAGTGGTACATAGATGAGACATGACTTCAGCCCATTTAGCATTAACCAACGGCTACGCACATGATTGCCCTATTAATTAAGGCCCAACCAAAAGGAATTTGATGGGTACGAAAGGCTCTGCACGGGGTTGAGGGATGGATAGCTAAATCTCCCGCAAAAAAAATTTAAATAGTTAATTAATTGTTTTTTATTTGTTCTTTTAAATAAAAAAAAGAAGAGAGGATGAAAAAGATGAGGATTATCGAGTACATCGACTGGGATGGAACAATGGAAGAACTGAAGAAGTGGGACAAAGAGGTCGAGAAAGCCTGTAAAGAGACAGGAGTAAAATACATGGGACGATGGGGCCCCCACAACAAGAAGTATCACTGGGCATACTTCTTCGAGGCGGAGACATTCGAGAAATGGATGGAGATGGGCAGGAAACTATCAAGAGACTATAGCAAAGTTTCGCATTTAGAAATGGATTACTTCAGCCAGTAAACAACCACTTCCCTTTTTTTGAGGCCCTTAAGAATAGAGCGAGCGTACGCGCTCAATTCTAACATGTGCTTGTGTGTGAATGTGTGAGAGGGAGCATGTGGATTTGGGTTGGCGTTAAAATATTGAGCCCCAAACCCAAACCTAACTTTTCTTCTCTAACCCTCGCTCTTTTCTCCCATATGGGCAAGCCCTCTGACAGGTCATGCACATCAATACCGAATTGTCGGTGAGTCTCGGGCTGTGCTTGCTAAAGATTGTGTCAACATCTGGCGTTTTGCTGAACTTTTCACTAAATTTTAACTCGCCTGAGATCAGTTTAGCCCAGTCATCATAATCATATGGGTTAACGAGACATTTCGTATAATCAATCCTGTAAGGGGTCAATGCCCCAGTCGGGCAGGCTTTGACACATTTATCGCAGTCTCCGCAGAGATCCTTATCGAACGGCTCATCGTAAACGAACTCGGCGTTGGTGATAATCGCAGCTAGCCTGATCCAAGGACCATATTTTGGGGTGATTATAAGAGCGTTTTTACCATAGTTGCCGAATCCCGCCAGCCTAGCCATCTGCTTCTTCGGCAGCCTATCGTCAGCCACCTTCGCCTCGAATCCCTTGGCCTGAAGTTGACGGATTAATTCTCGTTGATTTATTCCTAATGGGAGGTATCCGAGGAATTGTGCTGAGTCTCCCTTTCTCACAACGACCTCATAGATGTCATCTGAAGCATGGTATCCGAGGAGAATGATTGATTTGGCGTCCTTCATCTGCTCCGTTGTTTTCATGGTGGATGTATTCATCCAATCTTGCCGGTAGCTGGGTATCTCATCAAGCCTCTCCGCTGGGATTATCCCCACGAGGTCTGCGCGTGTCTGCCAGGAGCTGTATGACTTAGCGTATTCCTTCAACTCTTGAGTTAATTTGATGACCTCATCCGCGGTTTTCCCTTTTTCAGAAGTCATGATCTAAAAATAGTTAAAAGGTTTATTTAACTCTATTTTGCGCGCGACTTTTTGTGAAATACATGATATACATGATAAGTGGTATGGAAAGAGAGAAATAAAAAGAATACAGAAAAAAAATTGAAAGAAATTGGGTTTGGGTTTGGGGGTTAAAATATTGAGACCAATCAGCCTAACGAAGCATCTCCAGGCCAGCGGAGAGGGCTCCGATCTCCGCCCAGAAGGGGGAGTCGCCCGTGCCAATTATCACGGCGTCTCCGTCCTCAGGAGAGAGCTCCGTGATGCCGTCCCTCAGAGCCTCCTCGACCACATCCGCAAGGGCCGGCGCCTTGAGGCCCCCACCCTCCACCACCAGGGTCGTGGCGCCCAACGCACCAGACATGAGGGCTCTGTCTCTCTGCTCCACGCCGAAACGGACCCCGGCGGCGCCCCCCTTCACCAGCACAGCGTGGTTGTGCTCCCCCACAGTGAGCCGGCTCCTGGGAACAGGCCTGCCCCTGATGACCGCCCCCAGCTCGTCCATCAGCCCCTCCCCCTCTGCCGTCAGCGCTACGCCCCGCCTTGTGGATGACACAAGTCCCTCCTCCGTTAGCCTCCTCAGCAGGTTCCTGACGGTGCCCTCCCCCAGCCGGAGCTCAGCGGAGAGCTGCTGCCTGCCCGGGCCCCGCTCCCCTATTATCCGCAGAGCCATGAGCACGTGGGCTGCAGTGAACTCCGGTGAGCGGCCGGGTGCCTCCTTCCCAGACAAGGCGTAGAGGGTCTCGACGGGGTTCACGGTCTCTGATTCACCCTGCCCCGGTTAAGTTTTATGAGAATCCCGTGTAGACCCAGGCAACCCTGTCACCGCTGTGGAGCCTCCACTGGTCGGCCCCCACGGGTCCATACTGCCAGCCCCCGTCGTAGTAGCTCCACATCCAGTACTTGTTGGGCTCACCGCTGACCCCGTTCACCGCGTTGACGAAGGCCCCGTACTCGGTAACCGAGTAGTCCAGCTCAGCCACCCGCCCGGAAGCTTCCAGGAGGGACTCGCCGGCAGCGACCCGGGTCTCATTGTACCAGGCCACTGTGCCGTTGCCGTAGTCTATCATGATGTCCACTGTCACTGTAAACTCCTCCAGCTCATTGAGGGCCTTCATGTAGTCCGCCTCCAGGGTGTTCACCCTGTTGTTCAGGTATAGGGCGGCGGCCCCCGAGACGAAGGTAGTGCACAGGAGAGCCGCGGCCACCCACTTGTAGCTCGAATCACTGATCATGATGTTTCAACTCTTTTCACGGCCTGGAGGAGAGGCGGGACACCTACCGAGAAGAAGACGGCGTTACTCACCTCGTGCAGCAGGGCGAAGGGAACGCCCCCAATGAGGGCCACGGCCACAGGCACCCCCGCCACGTAGGCGGAGACCACGTTGGTGAAGAGGTCGTACACGAAGGTAAGCAGAAAACCCACCACCCCCAGACGAGCATCAGGGCTCCACCCCGGCCTCACACCCATGCTCCTCCTGATGACCCCACCGGCCACCCCGTACAAAGTTTCCCCCAGCATGGTCGCCGCCAGCGTCGGCAGGTTAAACCCGTAGGGGTTGACCGTGCCGTACACAAGCCAGACCATGGCCCCAAGGGTGGCGCCGAAACCGGCCCCATACAGGTACCCCCCCGAGAACACAATGAGGTCCATAAACTTCACGTTAACCACCCCGATTAGCAGGTAGTTGGTGGCCACCGCCGCAGCCGTGAACACGGCCAGCAGGGACGCCTTCCTGGCGGGGGTCAGCTCTCTCTCCAAGTCCACGGTTATTGGATGGATCATCCATCCAATAAGCTTTGCCGCTGAGTTTTTACGCGCCGGCACCCATGCACACCCGTGATCGAGTACTTCGAGGCCCCGGACATCAAGAGACGCATCACGGAGATCACTGAGCTCCTCAGGTTCGACCACGTGGACCTGGCGAGGATCTACTGCGTCAGGAGCAGGGGCAGCGAGGCCAAGCGCACCATCGCCCGCATCCACGGCCTGGGCAAGATATGGCAGGAGGCCATGAGGATGGAGCCCACCTACATCATCGAGGTCATCCACGAGCTATTCGACTTCTACCCCGTGGAGGTCCAGAACAGGACCCTCATCCACGAGCTCATGCACATCCCCCAGGGCTTCAAGGGCGGCTTCAGGCACCACAAGAGCCACGTCACCAGGGACAACGTTGACACCTGGTACCGCCGGTACCTGCAGCGGCGCAGGGATATGGGCCTAGACAAGGATTAACTGCAGCCATTCACAGTTCATAACCGTGTACCCCAAGCCCATGACCCTGACGGTGGAGGAAGCATCCACTCTCCGGGAGTTCATAGCCGGGCTGGGGGAGGAGACCCTCTACGCCTACGACAGAAGAGTCGTGGGTGTCGTCGTCAACGGCAAACGGCTATGGGACTCGGCCAGGCTTGCACCGGGGGACGAGGTCGCCATCTTCCCCATCATAGTGGGAGGATGAAAGGGTAGACCTCCAACTGGACGTAGGTAAGCAGCCCGGTGACCAAGAGGCCCAGTATGAGCTGCCAGACGGTGTGCACCTCAAGCTGGTACCGGGCCCAAGAGACGACAGCGGCCACCAGCAGGAAGGGCCAGATGGCTAAACCATACAGGCGGACCAGGAACACGGAGGGGCCCGCCACACCGGCGGCGTGGATGCTGATCTTGTACCTTAGGGTGATGAGCATCATGGCGAGACTGTTCACGAAGTAGCAGGCCATGAGGTAGACCATGCCTGGGGGAGCACCCAGGAGACGTAGAAACGCAGCGCCGAGAAGGTAGCTGGCCAGGGCCCCCAGGAAGGGCCTGGTCCTGTCCTCCCTGCTATCCACCATCATCTCGGACACTATTCCGCTCCTCTTCATGTACAGTATCAGGAGGATGGGCAGAACACCCGAGAAGAACGCGGCGGCTACCATCAGCCCATAGCCGGGAGTAGGCTCTGCTCTCAGGTAGACGTAGAGGAACGTGCACACCGCCAGGAACGGGGCGTTGAAGACGAGGGACACGGCCTTGGCCGTGCTCAGCCGCTTAGAGCCCACTCAGCCGACCACCTCGACCTCCAGCCTCTCGCCCCGCCTGTCGTACACGGCCACGGCTGACCTGTCGAAGGGAGGCCCAACGATCATCATGATGCGCCCGTAGAAGCCGTTAAAGTCCCCCTGTGAGGGGCTGAGGTTGCCCGAGGGGTGACTGTGAACCGTGCCCACTATGCTCAGGTCGATGGGCAGCATGTGGACGGGGAAGCTGGCGAAGCCCCTGCCCCCCACGCCCATGGGCGGAAAAAGAGTCTCCGTGATCTTCACATCTCCGCCGGCCCTCTCGCCCCTGAGGAGCATTATCATCTCCCGGGGGTGGGCGCCCACGGCCAGCTCCATAATCCCCCCCAGCACCGCCTCGGGAACCCTGACCCTCATACCCATTGAATGGGCCGGGTGTTAAATAAAGCCGCGGCATCCCTTGAACCATGATCAGGACCGTCCTCATGGACTACGACAGCACCATCCACGACATGGACGGCGTCATGGAGAGGAGCCTGGATGGCGTCCTGGGCTACAGCGGGGAGGACCTGTACAGGATCTGGGTGTACGACGTCCACAGGGCCCTAATCCACACCAGGTACCTGGACCGCCACGACGACGCCATATTCCACTGCAGGCTCCTATTCGACCAGCTCAGGCTCCCTTTCGACAAGACCGCGGCCGAGGAGATATGCACAAAGTTCGAGGAGGCCAACGAGAAGGCCCAGGCTGACCCCATATACTACCCTGACGTCATCCCCGCGCTGGATGCGCTCAAGGAGATGGGGGTCACCCTCTGCCTGAGCACAGGCTTCGGGGCCGAGAGGAAGGCCGAGACCCTGGAGAAGCGGACAGGGAAAAGCTACTTCACTGAGACCTTCAGCGAGCCGAAGCTGGGGCTCCTCAAGACGGAGCCAGGGTACTACAGGAAGGCCCTGAGTATTCTGGGGTCGAAGCCCCGGGAGACTGTGAGCGTGGGGGATACGCCTCTCAGCGACATAAGGCCGGCCAAGCTGGTTGGCATCTGGACCATCTGGGTGAACAGGGACATGGAGGAGAAGCCGTCGAGCCCCGAGCAGCAGCCGGACTACGAGACTAGTAACCTGAAGGAAGCAGTGAAAATCATCAGGAGAATAGACTAGAGGAGGTCGGGCTCGTACGCCTCCAACTCGCCCGAGGCTAGGTTCACCACGATTTTGGCCAGCATGATGGGGGGCTGCTCCTTGAGGCGGAGGTTGTATATGGCCACGTACTTGTCCTTCTTCAGGGGGTAGGGCATGGCCCCCACAACCTCCAGGCTGAGCAGGTTGCCTCCGTAGAGTTTACTCAGGTTCTCCGACACGATCCTGTTAATCGTGTCCTTTGGCATGTCCATGATGCCAGATTGATTTACGTCAATGATGTTTAACCTTTCCCTCGTTCATCTATCACCATCAATTTATATTTTAATGTTAATCTATTTTCTTTTTTCTGGCGTTTTTTATGTTTTAATTACAATTTTTTTCTTTGTTCACCTCAAACATACATCTGTTTACACTGTGTTTTACATCTGAATACGTATCATTAATCAGTTACAATAATATGGAATACCAGTATAGTATATCTCAGACGAACCATGGACCTTGAAACCATCAAAGTGCTGAACTTCCTCATGACGTGGCTCATGATGATGGCCCCCATAATAAAGTGGTGGGCCAAGAACGTCCTGGTGAGGTAGCTCACCTGGGCTTGCAGACTATCTCCCTTATCCTCGTATCGAAGAACCTGTGAGTGTTGGCCGGAAGCAGCACCACGGCCGAGTCGGCCCCTCCGCCGCTTCCCCCAACGGCCACACACTCCTCGTCTGTCCTGATGAGGCCCGCGTCCGCCGCCATGCAGGCTATCTCGCAGCCTACCTTCACACCCTGGCTGAGGAGCCTCAGGGTGTGGGCTATGATCTCGTCCACCTGGATGGCCCCGAACTTGTTCTTCACGGCTCGGCCCAGGCCACCGAAGGCGTGGAGGTGGTAGAAGACCTTGGCCCCGTTGTCCTCCATCTTACTCAGATGCTCCGGGCTCATCCTGGCCTGGTTGGGCTCCTGGAAGCCCATCATTCCCGCGGAGACCACCAGGTTGTAGCCCTTGAATACCTCTGAGGCCTGGGCGCCCGTATAGCCCGTGTAGCTGGCCACCACGATGTTCCTGATGCCCAACTGGTCGGCTCGCATCTTCGCCAGCCTCAGCGTCTCCTCGGTGTTCTCCTTGCCGGGTTTATCGAAGTAGACTGTCTCCCACTTCTGGTTCATGGGTATAGAGAATGGTTCTGGAGAGATAAATGGTTGGGGCTAGTCCCAGGGGATGACTATGTACTTCATGAGCTCCTCGCTGCCCAGGCCCTGCACCTTACCCCAGGCTAGGCCGACAAGGTTGTCCTTCTCGATTTCGCTGTAGACGAGGAACGCCAGTATCACGTTGAACCCGAACTCGTCCCCTGATCTGGCCTTGCTGGCCGTCTCGTACTTTCCTTTCCGGACCATGGCGCGCACCAGGGCGATGTCCCCCGTCTTGATGGGCTCCATGACGCCCCTGTAGGGCTCCTTGAGGTCGTCGATGGCCTGGCCCAGGCTCTCCGCCTCTATGACGTTCTGGAGGGTCTCCTGATCCACGTTGTAGGTGACGGGAAATATCTCCCCCAAGTCCACGTCCTTCCTGCCGCGGCGTTTGAGGGCCACTAGGATGTTCTCCACGTCGGTCTCGAACTTGGCCAGGCTGTCCACTATGTGCTGGTTTTTCTTAGGCAGCCCCTTCCCCAGGCTCAGGGTCCTCTTGGCGTATATGTGGTTGAGGGTGAGCTCCAGGGGCCACAGGGCGTCCAGTTCCTTGTATATCTCCAGCTTCTCAACAAGCTCCCCGTAGGGTGTCCCCTCAAGGAGGACCAAAGCCTCCTCCAGGCTATCCGCCCTGATGAGTCCGTCGTAGCTGTTTATCAGGTAGGGGGTGATGGGTATGAGGGAGTCCCTTATCTCCTCCTCGGGGGACTCGGTGAACTTGCCTCTGAGGATGCGTTTGAGGTTCACCACCTCGAAGCGGAGGTCGAAGTATGCGCGGAGGAACTCCCCCATCTTCGTAGGTGTGATCTTGACGATGCTCTCTATGCGCTCCGTGAACTTCTGTATGAACACCTTCTCTAGGCTGATGGCCAGCTTGTCGTCCATCTGGACCTGCACCTCCCCGTAGGGGGTCTCCTTGAGCCGGAGCAGGAACTCCAGGATGTCTGGGGCCTCAGCTAGCCGCCTCATGTGCTCCTGGTCCAGGAGGTCCGCGATCCTGGCGTGGGTCCTCAGCACCGCGTATGTGGTGCCCAGCTTCATCTTCTCGATGTCTTAGCACCTCCTATGAGCTTTGTCCGTACAAGCTCCTCCATGCTCTCCTCGTCCAGCTTGTCCTCTATGAACTTGATGATGGCCTTCATGTCCGGTATTACAAAGTTCTCCAGGGCGTTCACCTTGCGGTTCGTTGTGCCCAGCTCCTGGGCGATGCGCTCCACCCGCTCCTCGAACTCGGCCAGGTGGATGAGCTCCTCGATGATCTCGTACACCTGCTCTGCTGCGTGGGCGAGGGTTATGTCCAGCTCGGCCGCTATCTCGGGTTTATCCTTGACGCGTACAGACGGGTAGACCACACCCATGACGCTGCGGGGCAGCACCTCCAATGTGAGGGGCTTCCTGATGGCCCGCACCTGGCTCTTCACCTCCGTGGGCCCCAGGCTCAGGTACGCCGCCGTCAAGGCGCTGTAGGCCTCCTGCAGGTTCTTCAGCAGGAGGATGCGTCGGCCCCGGAGCACATCCAAGGATTCTGTGAGCTGCTTGGCCAGCTGGTCGCGTTTGAGCTTCAGGAACTCGGTCCCGCGCTCCACGACCTGGATGCGAGTCTTGGTCTCCATGAGGTAGCCCTTTGTGGGCCTGACGCCGGATGCAGCGGACATGCTTACGCTTCACTCTTATGCTTGGGGTGGTACTTCTTGATGTAGGACTCACGCACCCTGATGAGGTCCTCCTCCGGGAGGTCCGCCAGCAGGTCCCAGGCCAGGTCCAGGGTCTGCACTATGGTCCTGTTCTCGTAGATGCCCTGGTGGACGAACTCTCTCTCGAACCTGTCCGCGAAGCTGAGCCACTGGCGCTCACGCTCCGAGAGGCCCACGGTTCCGACGATACGGACCAGGCCGCGAGCTCTCGTCCCCTCAGCGTAGGCCATGTACAGCTGGTTGCTTACGTCCTGGTGGTCCTCGCGGGTGGTCTCCCTTCCGATGCCGTCCTTCATGAGCCTGCTGAGGCTGGGTAGGACGTTCATGGGCGGATAGATGCCTCTGAGGCTGAGCTCACGCTGGATGAGTAGCTGGCCCTCGGTGATGTATCCTGTGAGGTCCGGGATGGGGTGGGTGATGTCGCCGGCCGGCATCGACAGGATGGGCATCAGGGTGACGCTGCCGGGCCTCCCCTTGATGCGGCCCGCCCGCTCGTATATGGTGGCCAGGTCGCTGTATAGGTACCCGGGGTACCCCTTCCTTGTGGGAATCTCCTCGCGGGCGATGCTGATGGCCCTAAGCGCCTCCGCGTAGTTGGTCATGTCCGTGAGGATGACCAGCACATGCAGGCCCAGGTCGAAGGCCAGGTACTCGGCGATGGTCTGGGCGATGCGGGGCGTGACGATCCTCTCGATGGGGGGGTCGTCGGCCAGGTTGAGGATCATGACGCTCTTGTTGAGGGCCCCGGTCTTCTCGAACTCCTCCCTGAAGTAGGCTGCCTCCTCGTTCTTGATGCCCATGGCGCCGAAGACTATGGCGAACTCGCTCTCGGCCCCCGGGATGGTGGCCTGCCTAGCTATCTGGGCTGCGAGCTGATTGTGGGGCATGCCGGACTCGCTGAAGATGGGGAGCTTCTGTCCGCGGACCAGGCTGTTCATGCCGTCGATGTTGCTGATTCCTGTCTGGATGAACTCCCTGGGCACCTCCCTGGCGGCGGGGTTGATGACGCCGCCGTTGACGTCCCGCCGTTCCTTGCCTATTATCTGGGGCATCTTGTCCAGGGGCTGGAAGCTTCCGCTGAAGACCCTACCGATTAGGTCCTCCGAGACGGGTATCCTGAGGACGTCCCCCGTGAAGCTGATCTTTGTGCTGATGTCCAGGCCCGAGGTCTCCCCGAAGCACTGGACCATGGCCCAGTCCCTGCTCACGTCCAGGACGCTGCCCTGCACCATCTCGCCGCTGGGCCGCTCGATGAGGACGATCTCGTCGAAGGCCACATCCCTGATCCGCTCCACCATGAGGATGGGGCCCTTGATCTCCGTCGTGGTCTTATACACTACACGCGCTAGCATACTCACTACTTGTTCACCTCGTACTGGGCCTTCAGATCCCTAATCTCGTCCATCATCATGCCTCTGGCCTGGTCGATGGGCTTGGTGCCCTCCCGCTCCTTGAGCCTCATTATCTCCCTGATGACGTCCAGCTCACGGACCTTGTCGATGGGTATGCCCTGCTCGACTAGGGGCCGGGACATGGTGTAAAAGTCCGTGAAGAGGGATAGTAGCTTCACCTGCTTCTCGGGAGCGCAGAACGTGTCCACGTCGTGGTACGCGCTCTGGACCAGGAAGCCCTCCCGGAGCATCTCGGCCACCAGCAGCACAAGCCTCTGGTCGTCGGGCAGCGCCTTCTCGCCTATGATGCGCGCCGTTTCCTCGATCTCCGCGGCCTCCTCAAGCACTCTCAGCGCCAGGCTCCTCGTGTCCTCCCACCTGGACTCGTACTGGCTCCACCACCTGGCCGCAACCGTCAGGTACCTGGTGAAGCTTCTCAGCCAGTTGATGGCCGGGAAGTGGCGCCTGTAGGCTAGCTGGCTGTCCAAGGCCCAGAATGTGCCGATGAACCTGAGAGTCGTGGTAGTAACAGGCTCCGAGTAGTCTCCGCCGGGCGGCGACACGGCCCCCAAAAGGGTGAGGCTGCCGTACTTGTCCTCAGTGCCTATGAGCTGGACCCTGCCCGCCCGCTCGTAGATCTCGGCGATCCTGTCGGCCAGGTACGCTGGGAACCCGGCCTCGGCGGGGATCTCCTCCAGGCGTCCCGAGATGTCACGGAGGGCCTCGGCCCACCTGCTGGTGGAGTCGGCCATGATGGCCACGTCGTAGCCCATGTCCCTGAAGTACTCGCCTATGGTGAGGCCCATGTAGATGCTGGCCTCACGGGCGGAGACCGCCATGTTGGATACGTTGGCCACGATGATGGTCCTCTCGATGAGGTTCCTGCCGCTCCGCGGGTCCTTGATCTCAGGGAACTGCTCAACTACGTCGGCCATCTCGTTGCCGCGTTCGCCGCACCCGATATAGACGATGATGTCGGCGTCGCTCCACTTGGCGATCTGTTGAAGTGTGACCGTCTTGCCGGTGCCGAAGCCCCCGGGGACAGCTGAGGCGCCCCCCTTGGCGCACGGGAAGAAGGTGTCGATGACCCTCTGCCCCGTGATTAGGGGCGCGTTCAGCGCCATCCTCTCCTTGATGGGCCTACTCCGCCTGACGGGCCACGTCTGCATCATCTTGAGGGGGACCTCCTCGCCCGCCTCGGTCTCGAGGACGCCTATTGCGTCGGTGACTGTGTAGGTGCCCGCCTTGAGGGACTTGATGGTCCCGGTGAGCTGCGGGGGCACGAGTATCCTGTGGACGAAGGTCTCGGTCTCCTGAACCGTGCCTATGACGTCGCCGCCTGTCACCTCGGCCCCCGGCTTCACGGTGGGCTTGAGCTCCCACTTCTTCTCCCTGTTGAGGGGGGCGATGTTGGCGCCCCTGGTGATGAAGGGGCCTGTCATGTTCCAGAGCTCTATCTCTGAGCGCTCCACACCGTCCACGATCTGACCCATGAGTCCGGGGCCCAGCTCGGCGACCAGGGGTGTGCCGATGTCTATGACGGGCTCCCCGGGCTTCAGACCGGAGGTGGACTCGTAGCACTGGATGTAGGCGGTCTCCTCTCTGAGCCTGACGATCTCCCCCATGAGCTTGAGGCTCCCCACCTCTACGAGGTCGCCCATCTTGGGCTCCTCGGTGAACTTGGCCACCACCAGTGAACCGTTGATCCTCTCTATCGTTCCTTCAATTCGCTGCGCCATCTAGATCACCCCCAGCTTCACGGCGATCTCTGTCTGGAGCCTGCTGTTGGCGGCTTCCAGCCTCCTCTCAAGGGTGTTCTCCAGTGTCTTGGTGCCGTCAGAGTTCATCACGATCACCCCTCCAAGGATATCCCGGGGGGTCTCGCTGAGCACCACCTTCTTGCCACCGAGGGCCTTGCTCACCTGGCTCAGGTTCTTCTTCAGGTACGCCAGGTCCCTCTTGTTGGCGGAGACGACGTACTCGTCTTCCACTATGGCCTCGTCTGCCTCCACTATGAGCTTGACCAGTATCTCCGAGTAGTCATACTCGGGGTGTTTGCCCTCCGCCAGGGATCTGAGCTCCACCATGGCCTCGGACTTGACAGTCTCCAAGACCTCAATCCTGGCCTCAAGGAGCTTCCTCCTGCCCTCCAACTGGGCCCTGCCCACGATCCTGTCATGAACGGCCCTGAGCTCTGATCCCACTATACTTTCGATGCTTTTAGCGGTCTGCTCAATGATCCTCTCGCGATCCTCCTCGGCCTTCTCCAGTATTCTCTGGGCCCTCTCCTTGGCCTCTACCAGGAACTGGTTACGCTGCTCCACGATCTTCTCTATCAGCTTGGTGTCCAAGTCCTGGCTCATTTCGGCAGCACCTCCTTAACCACCATCCCCGCGGCCTCCTTGACCTTGTCGCCGGGGACGACTCTGATGTCATCGGCTCTTTTGGCGTAGTCCTTCTCGACTTGCTTGGCCTTCTCCTTGGCCTCCCTCTCGGCGTCCACCAGGAACTCGTCGAGATCTGTGCGGTACTGAGCCTTTGTTAAACGTTGCTCGGACTCCTTCTTGGCGTTGTTGACGATCTCGTCCGCCTTGGCCTGGGCCTCGGACACCATCCCCTGGGCCTCCTCCTCGGCCTTGGCTAGGAGCCTCTTCAGTCTTCCGCCCAATGAAAGGATGCTCTTCATTTCCATTGTTCTATAACTCCAACCTTGTCCCTATTGCGAGCGAGACCACCGCCTGGAGCTCCTCCATCCTCATACCTGTCTCCATGGTCAGGTCGGGGATGAGGGCGAAGATGGGGGTGATCCTGCCCCTCTTCATGACCTCCTCCCTTATGGGCCGGGTGGCTCCAGCGTATCGTTCAGGTATGACGATGAGCTTGAAGTCACCCTCGTTGACCAGGCGGGTTAGGGTCGCGACCACTGTCCCCTCCTCGTGCTCCTCGTAGCCTGCGGCGCCGATGAGTTCGAAGCATGTGACGAAAGAGGAGGGGCCAATGACAGCTATGCTCATTTCCTATCAGCAACGTTTTCTCGCCTAAAAAAACTTATGCACACCCGAAAAACCGTGAAAGAGGCTTCCCTGGGCGGCTCGTGTGTAAAAGTACTTGCAGTGTGATGTAATATAAAATGTTGAAAAAAAGGTGTTTTTAGTGGAATATATGCTCTATGAACACGTCCAGGGCGTTCGTGAACAGCGCAGGCCATATACCGAACACTATTGAAAGCGCGCTGAGCGCCACAAACGCGACGACCATCACGTCAGGCACACGCGCCACCTCCTTGATGGCATCAGGCAGTTTGCCGTAGTATACCCGCCATATTGTCCGGAACTCGTATCCCAGGGTGATCAATGTGGCCAGGCTTCCCGCCAGGATGGCTACAAGCAACTCCATCCACCCCGTCGCGAAGCCCCTTACGAAGGCCCCGCTCAGGAGGATGAACTTGGACTTGAAGCCCACCGCGGGGGGCACTCCACCTATGGTTAGGAAACCCGCTAGGGTAGCCAAGAGAGTGATGGGAAGCTTCTCTGACAGCCCGCCCATCTTGGTCATGTCCCGTGTCCCAGTCACGTATAGCAGGGCGCCTGAGACGAGGAACAGCAGCCCGATGGCTAAGCCGTGGCTGATGCTGTAGGATACCGCGCCGAGGACGCCGTATGGTACGAATGTGAAGACTCCTAGAACACAGTAGTTCATCTGGCTCATGCTCAGGTAGGCCACCAGGCGCTTTGTGTCCCTCTGAGCCAGCGCCATGATGCCGGCGTAGAGGATCGTGGCTAGGGCCCAGAGCATGAACCATCCGCTGATTCCCTGAAGTACCTCCTGGAAGGGTGGGAGAAGCCTGGCCATGGCGTAGGTGCTCAGCATCACCGAGGTGGCTCCTAGAACCGCGCTGACGGGGGCTGGCGACTCGGAGTATGTGTCCGGCATCCAGCCGTGGAAGCCGAGAGCACCTATCTTGACGAAGAGGCCGAGGGTGATGGCGATCCCAATCCACAGGACATTGGGGTGCGAGGCGATGTGCGCCAGGTCAGCGATCTCGAAGCTGCCCACCGTCCAGTATGCGCCGAGGATGCCCACCAGGAGGGCGCCGCCTCCGATGTGGGTCCATATGAAGTATAGCATGGAGGTGCGCTTCCGGTCCCCGTAGCCGTAGAGGAACACCAGCAGCCACGAGAAGACGAGAGCCATCTCGAAGAAGAGGAAGAACTCTATCAGGTTGGTGGCGAGCATGGACCCAGCGACGCTGGCCGCGTACAGCAGGAAGAAGGTGTAGAACCTTGCGTACTGCGTGTTGCTCTCCTCGATGTCGCCGAGCTTGAGCCGTCTCTCCATGTAGGGCACACTGAATAGAGTCGCCCCAGCGAACACGAACAGGTACGTGAACAGCATGGGCACGCTGAGCCCGTCAGCTAACAACCCAAAGGTTAGTTTAACGGGTGAGGCCACCCAGCTGTACTCCTCGAACAGTACCTCGTGCTCGACCACGGAGATGAGCCCCCCGAGGACGATGGTGATCCCTAGGAGGACGGCGAAGACCACCCAGCCCACCTTTTTACCCACACTTTTTCCTATCAAGTAGACGAGGGGTGCCGGCAGGAACGCCACCAGGATCATAAGGAACAGCATGTTGTTTACCACATCATTCACCTCACATGAGTAGCGCCGCTACTACCTCCATTATTGGGTCGATGATTGGCCTCGGATAGATGCCAATCAGTATTGATAGGACGCACAGCAGAACCATGGGTATGGTCATCAGGGGGGGCGCCTCTTTCACGTCCTCAAGATGCTCAGGGATAGGACCGTAGAAGATGCGACGCATCGCCCACATGGTGTACCCTATCGTTAAAGCGGTGGACAGGATGGCTACGAGGGCTAACACGAGCTCCGTGGAGATCTCGTGGACCCCTGGGCCGAAGGCGCCCATGAATATCATCAACTTGGACACGAAGCCCATGGTGGGCGGGATGCCGGAGATGTTCATGGCCCCTATTATGAAGGCCATCGCTGTGATGGGCATCTTCGCCGCGAGGCCGCCGAGTTGACGGATGTCTCTATTGCCTGTCTGGTGCATTATGGCCCCGACGCTAAGGAAAAGAGCCGCCTTTCCCAGGCCGTGGCTGATGTAGTGCATCATGGCTCCTCCCACGCCTAGGGTTGTGGCGCTGGCGATGCCCACGAACAGGTACCCCATCTGGCTCATGCTGGAGTAGGCCAGCAGACGCTTGATGTCCGTCTGCGCCATCACCATCATCCCTCCGTAGATCATTGTCGCCAGGCCCCAGATCAGGGTCAACGTGAAGTAGGTGTCCATCACCCCCGTGATGGGTAGAAGCATCCTCACAATGGCGTAAGCCGCCAGGCCGATCATGGCCGGGCTCAGCAGGGCGCTTATGGGGGTTGGTGCCTCCGCGTGGGCGAAAGGCAGCCATATGTGTAGACCGAATAGGGCCATCTTCACACATAGGCCCAGTAACATGGATACGACGATAAACCCTGCCCACGGGGAGCCTATCAGCTTTACCAGGCCTACCAACTCGAAGGAGCCTGTCTGTGCGTAGGCTGAGAGCGCCCCTGTGACGAAGGCCACTGCGCCCACGATGGACCAGAGAAGGTACATGAGGCCTATCTTCTCGCGTTCACCTGAGCCGTAGGCGTTGATGAGGGCCCATGAGGGGATTATCATCAACTCGAAGAACAGGTAGAACTCGAACAGGTTGGTGCTGAGTACCACGCCCATCATGCTCGTCACGTAGGCGAGGTAGAGCGCGTAGTATGTGGCGTGGGCCTTGTTGTTCTCGTGGTGGTACTGCTCGTGGATGCTGTGCACCATATAAGGCTGTGAGTAGATCACTATGATGGCTGACAGGACCGCGACGGTTAGGACGATGGGTAAACTCAGCCCGTCTGCGTATAGCCCGAACCTTATCCCGGGGAGCCAGTAGAAGTACTCGCTGACCGGACTCTCGGCCACCGTTCCTAGGAGGCTTAGGAAAAATAGTGTGCTGTAGAGGAGGGGAACCAGAGCTACCCAGCTTACAAGTTTCCCCATTCTTCTACCTAAGAAATAGACTATGGGTATGAAGAGAACAGGAGCCAGTATGGCTAGCCAAAGTGAACCGTACATTTACAGACCTCCCATGATCATCATTCCTATTATTAGCAACAGGAGCAGGGCCATCACGTAGATTATGTTTATGCCTAGTAGACCTGTCTGCGTCTTCTTGACCCGGTTGTACACCTTGACAACGGTTGAGGGCACCCCGGTGTTTATGATCCCGAAGATGGTTCTCTCCTCTACGACGGCGTACATGACGTCGCTGACTGTCTGAGATGTCTTGGCCACGAAGTCGCTGAGAGGGATGAGTACCTTTGCCTCGAAGCTGTCGTATAGTACCTGTTTCAGGGCGAGTGTGCCGTCCACGAAGACCCTGTAGTATACCGGGTTCATGTACCACCTGTTCCAGAGGAAGCTGTGGGTGATGGTTCGCATTCGGCTTGCCTGCACCCAGGCCCAGGAGTCCCATTTGCGGGTCCAGTAGAAGTTGTAGCCCAGGTACCCGCCGATGGCTAGTGCGACCGCGCTCAGCCCCACGCCCACGAGCTTGATTGAGCTACTGATATGGGGCACGTGGAGGTGTGCCGCTACTTCGTGAGGCAGGATATACTCGGCCATGTGGTGCATCTGCTCCTCGATGAATATCTCGGGGTTCAACCCCTGGTTGAACAGGCCCGCGAAGCCCAGCAGACCTACTGTGCAGAACAGGGCCACCAGTATCGCTATGGGCGCCCACATGACTGTGGGGGCCTCGTGGACGTGGTGTCCGTGGTGCTCCAGGTCCTTGATGAACTTGCTCTCATCGTGCCTGAAGACCCTGCTAATGAACCTGATGCTGTAAGCGAAGGTCATGGCCGCGCAGAGGACGCCCACCGCCAGCAACGCGTAGGCCAGGGGTGTCCCCGCCACCAGGGCGGAGATGAATACGGCGTCCTTGCTCCAGAACCCGCTGAACACCGGGATACCTGATAGGCTTAAGGTGGCTAACACCATGAGCCAGTAGGTCTTGGGCATGTGCTTCTTCAGCCCACCCATGTCGAAGGTGTAGATGCTCTCGACCGCGTGGATCACTGACCCTGCGCCCAGGAACAGCGCAGCCTTGAACAACGCGTGGCTGGCCAGGTGGTACACCCCAGCGGTCAGCCCGACAATGTAGGCCTCCTCGGAGAACCCGCCCAGCCCTATGCCCATCATCATGTAACCGATCTGGCTTACAGTCGAGTAGGCCAGTATCTTCTTGAGCTCTAACGCCACTAGGGCTTGACTGGCCGCCAGGAAGCAGGTGAAGGCGCCCACTATGGCTATGGCGATGAAGTACACCTGCGCCTCGGGAAGGTGAAGGGTCCATGTTCCTATGTAGAAGATGGGGCTCAGCCTGGCTACCAGGTACACGCCCGCCTTGACCATGGTGGCGGCGTGGATGAGAGCCGATACGCTTGTGGGGCCCGCCATCGCCTCAGGAAGCCACTCGTGCAGTGGGAACTGGGCAGACTTGCCTATGGGGCCCCCCAGTAGAAGAACACCCATCAACGCCACGAGCCCAGGAACGTGGGCCATGTGCGCTAGCCACTCCTGGGAGTGGTGGATGAGCTCCACGTAGTTGAAGGTTCCAGCGTACTGGTACACTATGAAGATACCTGCCAGGAGCAGCACGTCCCCGACGCCTGTGACCACGAAGGCCTTCATGCCGGCGTGGCTGGGGGGGAACATCTTGGTGGGGGGCGGACCGCCCAACCATCTTTTCTCCGGGTCCCTGTAGTAGTAGCCGATGAGGCCGTAGCTGCATATACCTACGCCCTCCCAGCCTATCAGGGTCATTATGAGGTTGTTGGCTAGGACCAGCAGCAGCATGTTCCCGATGAAGTACAGGAACAGGAACCAGTACCTGTCAAGGCCGGGGTCCCCGTGCATGTACGACGTGGAGTAGACCACGATGAGGAAGCTGATGGGAGCCACAACGTTACATATAATTATGCTGAGGGGGTCAACTAGTACTCCGAACTCCAGTGGGGTGCCGTTGGGCAGAGTTAACCAGGTTAAGAGCTTGATGTCCCCGGGCGGGTGACCATTGAACAGGTAAGGTATCATGGTTCCCGCGGCTAGCACAGCAGAGAACGCGAACAGGACTGCTCCGTAGTCTCTCAGCTTGTGGTTTATCTTCCCAAGGATGGGCATCATTATGGCGCCAATGATCGGGAGCATCCACGTGAGGAACGGCCCAGGGTACTCCAGGAATGTCTCTAGTGCACTCATCTTAGAACAGCTCCTATGTAGTTGACGAGGCCCTTAATCAGGGCCTCAGAGGCATCGGTTGAGATGCCCATTATGGGGCTAGGGTAAAGCCCGAAGGCGATAACGAGTATTGACATGACTAATGTGACTCCCACCATCATGAGCGGGGCCTCTTTTACTACCTTACCTTCCGGCATCTTGCCGCTGAGGAGGGTCATGATTACTCTCAGGTAGTATGCCATGCTCAGCGTGCTGTTGAGGACGCCGACAATCGCCAGTATTGGGAGGCCGGCGCCCAGCGAGGCGTTGAACAGTATGAACTTGCTGATGAAGCCGCTGGTTCCGGGTACGCCGCCTAGGCCCAGGAAAGCTACGGTGATGGCCAAGGTGGTTAATGGCATCATTCTTCCTACGCCCTGCATCTCGTTGATGTCACGGGTCCCTGTCTCATGCACAATGTTGCCCGCGGCGAGGAAAGCGATCCCCTTCATCAAGGAGTGGTTAAACACGTGCATGAACGTCCCGAGGAGGCCATAGCTCAGACCCGTTGAGACGCCTATCAGCATGTACCCGATCTGGGCGATGCTGGAGTAGGCCAGCAGACGCTTAAGGTCGGTCTGAAGCAGGGCCATGATGTTCCCCAGGCTCATGGTTATGATGGCTAGGATCATCATGGGCATTGTGAAGAAGCTTGGCTCGAAGAGCAGGAAGAGCACCCTGACCATGGCGTAGAGGCCGGTCTCGATGACTATCCCTGACAGCATGGCGCTGATGGGGCTGGGCGCCTCTGGGTGGGCGTCGGGGAGCCATGTGTGCATGGGTACAATGGCGGATTTTACGCCGAACCCGACGATCAGCATGGCGAAGACCAGGTACAGCCAGGGGTTTATAGCCTGCCCCCGGATCACTGAGCTCATCTGAGCCAGGTTCAGTGTACCCGTCATCCCGTAGAGCAGGGCTGCCCCGAAGAACAGGATCGTGCTGCCGACGCTGCCCATTATCATGTACTTGAAGCCCGCCTCGATGGGCCCAGGGGTGTCCTTCCTGAAGGCGACCAGAGCGTAGCTTGATATCCCCATGGTCTCCCAGAAGATGAACATTGTAAACAGGTCGCCTGCGAGAGCCACTCCAATGATTCCCACTACGAGAGCGTGGAGCAGCGTGTAGTACTCAGTCAGCCGCGTATCGTGGTCCATGTAGCTATAACTGTATACGTTGGCGAAGAACCCCAGAAGGGCGGCGCTGAAGGCCACGTAGATGCTTAGTGCATCGATCTCCAGGCACGCTGCCAGAGGCGGGTTCCCGCCGATGGTGATTACCAGGATCTTGTCAGGGGAAGCCTGGAGCATGTTGAAAAGCATCCAGACGGAGACAATCCCCCAGATACTCGCAAGTATGGAAAAGCCGTCCCGTAGCTTGGGGGAGCCCATTCTCTCCGCCATTACGCCCACAAGGACGACCAGCAGAGGCGCGAAAAGGTAGTAGAGGGCTGTGGGTATCACCACTTCAACCTCCTAAGCTCTTGGGAGTCGGTTGTCTTGAACTGCTTGTAGGCGTTGACTATGAGAACTAAGCCGATGGCCATCACTGCCCCACCGATCACTATGGACATGAAGACCACTGACTGGCCGAGGGGGTCCACGACGCCTAGGCCGGGATAATTTGACGCGAAATATATGAACGCCAGGTTTCCGGAGTTGAGAATTATCTCTATTCCTAGAAGGATGCGTATCATGTTTCGCTTGGACACACAATAGAGTCCTATGGCGAACAACGCGAAAGCCGAGCCGAGCCAAACCACTGCATTCATCTTATTTCCGTATCTCCTCTCTCAGCATTGCTAGACAGCAGATGGCTGTCGTGAATAGGATTAGTGTCTGGAACACCAGATCCATTCCTCTGAAGTCCCAGAGGAACCCACTCATCGCGCCTCCGATCTGTGAACCTGGCTGAGTCGGGATCATCTCGCTATGCACCAGCTTGGAGCTGGGGAACGGCTCGTTGACCAGGATCAGGACGAGGGACCCGAAGATGAGTACGCTTACTACGATGCCTGCGTAGAGGCTGATCTTACTCTCACTCATCCTTCGCCACTCCTCACGAACATTATCACGGAGACGAAGAGGACAACCACAGCTCCGCCATAGATGAGCATCTGGAACAAGGCTACGTACGGCGCGTTGAGGGTCCAGAAGAGGCCCCCCAGGCAGATGGCCATCCCGCCCAGGCTAAGGGCGGCGTACAGTAGGTCCTTGAGTCCAGCGGCCATGAAAGCGAAGACTAGGGTTGCGGCAATGAGTATAATTTGAACTACTTCTGACGCCACTTACAACTCCCCTAATCTTGAATTGCTAACCTATCATCTTTATCACTATAAAAATTTCGCTGCTGATACGCCTAAAAACGGGGATTCCATTAATAAATGAAAGACAACTAAAAGGGTCAAAAATAATAAAATATACTATGAAACGGACCCCCGAATATCCACCTGTACCAAATTAGGGGAATAATCTTATCTGTCGTAAATCTTTATATGCACCAATAAAACGCTATGTTGAGGGACCAAAGTTTGCTAGCAGGTCTTAGTGGATTTACTTTAATTATGGGACTTTCCTTAGTAGTCGCGCTGATCATAATCGCTCTTGGTAACGACTACGCGCCCAAGAGCCCCGACACCGAAGGAAAGCTGGCCCCATATGCTTGTGGAGAACCTGTGCAACCGACAAAGGTTAGGGTTAACACTGAGAACTTTTTCATCTATGCGGTGTACTTCATGATATTCGACGTGTTGGGTTTCGTGCTCGTCACCGCCTTCGCCAACCCAGTGAACATTCTCCTGCCCCTATTCTACGCCGGTGCCAGCCTCATCTCCATAGTGATACTCAACGCCAAGTGGAGGCTGTAAAGTGAGCATACTTGCATGGGCGAGAACACGTTCACCTTGGCTTATCCACTTCAACGCCGGCGCGTGCAACGCCTGCGACATCGAGGTGTTGGCCGCCTTGATGCCCAGGTTCGACGTGGAGAGGTTCGGAGGCGTTCTTAAGGGCACACCTCGGCACGCGGATGTGATGGTGGTGTCCGGCTCAGTCCCCAGGAAAGTTAGGGACAGGCTTAAAAGAATCTATGAGCAGATGCCCGTGCCCAAGTTCGTGGTAGCCGTAGGATCCTGTGCCATCAGTGGCGGCGTCTTCCAGGACTGCTATAACGTCATGGAGGGTGTGGACAAGGTGATACCGGTGAACGCCTTCGTTCCAGGGTGCCCGCCGAAGCCGGAGGCCATCCTGGACGGCGTCGTGAAGCTCCTGGTGAGCGCGGGGTACTGAGGTGAAAAGTGAATGAGCATTAAAGAACAATCAAAAGTCGTGCAGGACCTGGTGAAAAAGTTCGGCGAGGAAAACGTATCCGACACCAAGGTTCCGCGGCTGTACAGGGCCTTCGCCACCGTCAAACGGGAGGTGTTCAGGGACGTGGTCAAGTATCTTAAGGAGAAGCACGGCTTCGTCCATGTCGTCACCATATCGGGCGTGGACATGAAGGACAGGTACGAGGTGGTGTACCACCTGCGTAGCGAGGGCTTCAACATGAACCTTAAGGTATCGGTGCCCAAGGACGACCCCAAGGTCCCCAGCATAACGGACATACTTAACGGGGCTGTCCTCTACGAAAGGGAGGTCAATGACCTCCTGGGAGTGTTCCCCGAGGGGCACCCAGACCCAAAGAGGTTGATACTGGATTATGATTGGCCCGAGGGAGTTCACCCCCTGCGCAAGGAGTGGGACATCCAGACACTCCGTGAGAAGGTGGACGGAAAAAAGTGGGGGAAAGACGTTGAGTGACAGACAGTTCGTTATACCTATAGGGCCACAGCACCCCGCCCTCAAGGAGCCTGAGAGCTTCTACTTCACCGTGGACGGCGAAACCGTGGTGGACGTGGAGCCCCGCATCGGGTACAACCACAGGGGCATCGAGAAGGCCATGGAGGCCCGCAACTACATCCAAAACCTCTACATAACTGAGCGCGTCTGCGGTATCTGCAGTAACGCCCACCAGACCGCCTACACGGGGGCCGTGGAGGAGGTGGGAGGCATCGAGATACCTGAGCGCGCCAAGTACATCCGCGTTTTCTTCCACGAGCTTGAGCGCATCCACAGCCACCTCCTGTGGGTGGGGGTAGCCGCCCACGAGATAGGATTCGACACCATGTTCTACTACGTGTGGCGTGACCGCGAGCTTGTCATGGATCTCCTGGAGGAGATCAGCGGTAATAGGGTCAACTACGCCATACCCACGGTCGGCGGCGTCCGACGTGACATCAGCAAGGATAACTTCCCCAGGTGGCACAAGGTCCTAGACGCCTTGGCTGAGAGAACCAACTACTACATCAAGGTCGCATCCACCGAGCAGACGATACTGGATCGTGCGGTGGGCGTTGGGTACCTGGGCAAGGAGGACATGATAAGGCTCAGCGGCTGCGGCCCCAACGCCAGAAGCAGCGGCGTCCCATGCGACACCAGGAAGACGGCGCCCTATCTGCTCTACGACGAGATACCCTTCGAGCACATCTACGTGGACAACGGCGACGTCCTGGGCCAGGTCCTGGTCAGGGTCCTGGAGACACTGGAGGCTGTGAAGATATGCAAGTGGGTCCTAGACAACATACCGGAAGGAGAGATCGCCGTCAAGTTCAACCCAATGCAGAAGCTGCCTGAGGGAGAGGCTGTCTATATAGTGGAGGCCCAGCGGGGCGAGCTCATCCACTACACCATCAGCGACGGCAGGAACATGCCTTACAGGCACAAGATCAGGGCCCCGACCCTGGGTAACATCCCCAGCCTCGTCGAGCGCCTGAAGGGTGGGTACATAGCGGATATACCCATCACGCTGGCGGGGATCGATCCCTGCTTCAGCTGCACCGACAGGATGGTATTCTACGACGAGGGCAAGGATAAAACCTGGGTCTGGGACGAGGAGCAGCTCCGCAGATACGGGTTGGAGTGGTACAAGAAATGAGCCTCATAACAACCCTGATAGCGGTCCTGGTGTTCCCGGGACTATCCTTCATACTGACTTACAGTCTCTACGCCCAGTGGGTGAAAAGAAAGGTTGCTGCCCGACTGCAGAACCGGGTGGGCCCCCTCCACACCGGGTGGCAGGGCATTCTTCAGCCTCTGGCCGACTTCATCAAGCTGCTGGTCAAGGAGGACATCACGCCCGCAGCGGCCAACAAGCCAGTGTTTAACGCCGCGCCGCTCTTCATCTTCGCTATACCCCTGGCGGCCACCTTCCTAATACCCATCCAGAGCATCACCAACCTCTGGGCCTGGGACGCTGTGGCCAGCTTCGAGGGCGACCTCATCATGGTGCTGTTCCTCATGAGCATCACGGTCCTCGCCATATTCCTGGCGGGGTGGAGCAGCGGCAACCTCTTCGGGGCCGTGGGAGCCACCAGGGTGGCCTTCATGATGCTGGCATACGAGATACCCCTAGGATTGGTAGCCATAGGCCCCGCCATACTGGCCCGGAGCCTCAGCATAAGCAAGATCGTGGACTGGCAGGTGGCCAGCTTCGGCGCCTTCCTGGCCGCGCCCGATGTCTGGGGCCTAATTACAGGTGGGGTCCTTTTCATAGGGTTCGTCATCTACACAGTCTGCCTACTAGCGGAACTGGAGATGAAGCCTTTCGACATGAGCGAGGCCGAGACGGAGATCGTCCACGGCTGGCAGGTGGAGTACAGCGGCAAGAAGCTGGCTCTCCTTAACGCTGGGCGTGACATCAAGATGGTGCTGGCGGCCGCCCTTCTGACGAGCCTGTTCCTGGGCGGACCCGCGGGACCAGTACTGCCCCCGGTGGTCTGGTTCATTCTCAAAACCACCTTCTGCGTCTTCATCCTCAGTAACCTGAGCGTCCTCTTCGCCAGGCTCAGGATAGACCAGCTTGTCCAAGGGGCGTGGAGGTACCTGGTGCCCCTGGCGGTGCTACAGGTGATGGCCGTTGTGGCCATATCGGGAGTGATCTAAGATGGCCATGGAAAGAGAGCTACTGAGAAGCCTGTTCAAGAAGCCGGCGACCCTCATATACCCCTTCGAGAAGCTGGAGCCACCGAAAGGTCTACGTGGCAAGCACGAGTACGACGGAGACAAGTGCATAGGCTGCGCCCTCTGCGTGAGGATATGCCCCAGCTTCGCCATAACCCTGAAGGGGGGCCCCGGCCCCAAGTGCACGGGCCTCACCGTCGACCTGGGTAAGTGCCTTTTCTGCCAGCAGTGCGAGGAGATATGTCCCAGGGACGCCTTGTGGCTCACAACAGCGTACGAGCTGGCGGTCCTGAAGAAGGAGGACGGCATCCTCAACTTTGACAGGACGCCGCCCCCACCCCCAGCGCCGGCCAAGAAGGAAGATTAAACCCTCTTTCTTTAACCAAGTATTCTTGTCAGTAAGACGGCTATATCCTCAGCCGTCTTCTCTACCTCTGGGCTCATCTCGGTGAAGAACTCGATGTTCCTCGGCTGTACGCCAAGCAGCAGCACCTTGGCGCCCATCATTTTCTCGATGTAGCTTATGAATATGGTAAGAGGCAGGCTGTGGGTGGATATGGCCTGACCACCTATCTTCGACGACTCTATAAGCTTCACGTCGCCTAACTCTCCACGGAAGTTTGCTGCGTCCAGAAGCAGCACGTGGGTGGGCTTGTGCTCCGCCACCTTCCCCGTGAAAGCCTCTGGCACAGTCTCAGTGTTCAGCAGCATGACGTTCTCTAGGGCGGCCTCCTCGAGGAGCTCAATAATCTTCACCCCGACGCCATCGTCTCCCCTGAGAGGGTTGCCGACACCCACCAGTGCTACCCGTTTCTCGGCTTCTCCGAAGAACTCTCGGAGCTGTGACTCTAAGTCCATCTCAGCACATGTAGAGGTGCCTGCCTAAAAAATGATACTAGCTCTGAACAGGATTTCACTTAGTTGGGCTATACTAAATGGTGTGAAAGAGGTTCCGGCGACTCTTTTTAGGCGCTGTTAGCATTATAAAGGTAAAATTGTGGATTTTATAGCTGGGTCGCTACCGAGTCCCTGAACCGGGCCAGCATCTCTATGTTGTCCTGAAGGGTCTGCCCCGGGCGCACGTTGATGATGCTCATCTTCATGCCCATGTCCATAGCCTTTCTCCACTTCCCCACGAGCACCTCCGGGGTGCCTATGAAGTCGTTGGCCCGCGCCTCCTCCGGGTCGGTGCCCCTCTCAGCCCACTTTCTCAACGTGTCCTCGTACTCCGCGTCGTCTTTCATGAGTTGGACGCTGGGGGCGAAGCCGCTGATGAACACGTCGTCAACGGTCTTGCCGTACTCCTCAAGGGCTGGATAGTAGTGACCCAGGATTTCTCGTATGTTCTTCAGGTTGCCTGAGGCGTTGATGCCGTCAGCGTACTTGGCTGTGATCCTGATTAACCTGGGCTGCCTTGCCCCCACGCTGACCCTGAAAGACCTCTGAACCGGCTGAGGGACATTGACAGCCTCCTTGAGCCTCCAGTACTTGCCCTCGTAGCTGAAGACCTCGTGGTGGAGCATGCCCTCCAGTATCTCCACGGACTCCCTCAGGCGCTCCACCCGCTCACCAGCCGAGGGCATGCCCCTGCCCCTCTCCATGAGGTCGTAGCCCTCGTACTCGGGCACGTTCCAGCCGGCACCCAAGATGAGCTCGTACCTGCCCCCCGTCATGTTGTCCAGGGTGGCCACAGACTTGGCCAGGTAGGCCGGGTTCCTGAGGCTGTTGAAGAGGGTTATGTGGCCGAGGCGTATCCTCCTAGTCTGCACACCCAGGCCGGCCATGGCGGTCCAGGCCTCCAGGTAGGGCTCCTTCCTGTCCCCTGAGAGCCCCTCGACGTGGTCGTTGAGGAAGACGCCGTAGTAGCCGAGGCTCTCGGCGGCCCTGGCTAGCTCAAGCATATTCTCGTAGGTCACGACTGACCGGATGTAGACTCCGAACTGCATACTCGTATGCAGAAGGTTATCGTTATTAAACCATCTCAATCAGCCTGCGGGCTCAGGATATCTTCCTGTAAAACTCCTTGAGGCAGTCCTTCTCGGAGAGTATGAGCCTTTTACGTGACTTATCTTGTTGATTCTTTGGTTTGCTTTTCTTTTGACTCATCCAGGCTCAGCTTATGCTGCCCTTGGTTTGTATTAGAGGAACGCGGAGGAACCAACTGAAACCCGTGTTCCTAACATTTCCATTGGCATTATGGCCGGGTGTAGAGGTTCATCCGGTTCCCTCTGACGAAGCCAATGAGCGTGATACCGGCCTCCTCGGCCACCCTTATTCCCGACAGCAGCGGAGCCGACACGCTGAAGATCACCGGTATGCCCGCCCTCGCAGCCTTGAGCACCATCTCCCCGGCCAGGCGCCCACTTGAACCCAGGACGCATCCGCTGAAGTCGACGCCCTTCATGAGGCCCGCGCCTATGACCTTGTCCAGGGCGTTGTGTCTGCCCACGTCCTCAGCGAAGAAATTCGTAGACTCAGAGTGTAGGAGGGCTGAATGGGTGCCTCCCGTCGCCTTGAACACTGAGCTCCGGTCGTTGAGGGCCTTAACAAGTGTCCTGATGAGAGAGGGATCGAAGCCAACTCCAGGTGAAATCCTCTGAAGGCTGGAGCCGCCGGAAGAGGCATCGCCGCAAGCTGTGGTCAGCAGCCTGTAGGTGGCCATCTGGGTCTCCAAGGGATCGATTTCCTTGTCCAGGGTAACGTCAACACGGTTAGGCTTGACAGCCAACTCAACCACGTCCTCCAGGGAGGAGATGACACCCTCAATGTAGAGGTGGCCCACGGCTAGCTCCTCCACCATACCGGGGGACACGATGAGGGTTCGATACGGCTCACCGTTCACGAACAGACAGACAGGCACATCCTTGGCCACCACGTCGTCGTGGTGCTCCTCCCGGCCATCGCTGTAGACTCGCCTGATTTTGACGCCCTGAACACTCAACGCGATCACCTTGAGCTACGTTAAGCGCGATAAAAGACCCTCGATAAAGGGCGTTAAGATAAAAACCCTGGGACACCACTCATATCCCATGACTCGTCCCACGCCCAGAGACTTCACCGAGAATGAGATGGACTACTACTCGAGGCAGATGGTATTGAAGGAAATTGGCCTTGAGGGCCAGAGGAGGCTCAGGGAGAGCAAGGTGTGCGTCGTGGGTGCGGGGGGCTTGGGAAGCCCCATCCTCACCCAGCTGGCCAGCATGGGGGTGGGCACCCTGAGGGTTGTGGACAGGGACATAGTGGAGTTGTCCAACCTCCAGAGGCAGCACCTCTACGGGGTCCACGTCATCGGGGTTCCCAAGGTGGAGGCCGCGGAGAGGAGGCTGAGGGAACTCAACCCATTCATAGACGTGGAGCCTGTGCCCCTGTCGGTGACCCCGGGGAACGCCGAGAGGATCATAGCTGGGGCGGATGTGGTGGTGGACGCCTTGGACTCCATGAGGGCCAGGTACGCCTTGAACAGGGCCACCCAGAGGCTGGGCATTCCTTTCGTCCACGGGGCCGTCATAATGCAGGTGGGAAACGCCACCACCATCATCCCAGGGGAGACGGCGTGCCTGGAGTGCTTCCAAGGAGGCATAGACGACGCGGGCCTCCCCAGCTGCGCCGTCATGGGGGTCCACCCATCGGTCATCGGCCTCATAGCCAGCGTCCAGGTAAGCGAGACCATCAAGCTGCTCCTGGGCGAGAAACCAGTCCTGGCCAACAGGCTCCTCTTCGCCGACCTTAGCGACCTGTCCCTGGAGAAGATCACCCTGGCCAAGGTTGAGTCGTGTCCGGTCTGCGGTTCCTCTCCCAGAGGCGAGCCGGCCCCGATAGGCCACGTCTCTCCTGAGGAGATATGTGGCAGGGAGGGCAGAAGGGTGTTCGTCTTCTCCCCCGAAGAGGACCAGGGACTGGACCTGGAGGAGGTGAACAGGCGCCTGGAGGAGAACGGCTGCGAGCTGACTGTGAGGGCCAGGATGGGCACCACATTCACTCGGGGCAGGGTGAAGGGCAGCGTACTGGCGTCGGGCGTCACCATCATCGAGGGCCTCGACGACGAGGCGGAGGCCACACGTCTCAGAGAGCATGCAACCGGTTTGCTTTAAGCAGATGAGAAAAAGATGAGCTGATCTAGACGCCGTAAGGTGGTTACAGGTTAATGGCTTCCATTCGCGTCCTGTATGGCGTTTAGCACTATCTTCGGGTTGAGCTCGCCTGTTTCGACGATGTACTTCTTGTCTCCGCCGTTTAACTCGATCTTGTACTTGTCCGACTGCTTGAACTCCTTCAAGCCGTTGTAAGGTAGGTCCCAGACCACCTCATAGCTCTTAGAGAATAACCCCTTCTCCTGAACGAATACCAGCTTCTTTTTCGTGAGGACCAAGTATCCGTACTTTTTGTCCGAGTTTCCTGGGAAGTTCTTCACAGGCGAGTCGTCCTTATCAAGGACCTTTTGGACCACATTGTGCCATGGTGCGTTCACTTTTAATCACCGGCACGTATGAACGGGGGCCCTCTCGATAAATATTGCAGTAATATTATATATACGTGTAATACTAGAGGCTCGGCCAATAAATATATACCAGTAAAAACTATAATTACAAAAGCCCGGTTAATGTTTTCACAACATCACCCATTAACCTGTACACTTCTCCATCAAGTCCTACGGCTCACGATTAGGCGCTCAGCCTCCGCCAGCCTCTCCTCCGTGTCCGCGTCGAAGAAAAGCAGCTCAGGGTCAACGCCGAGGCTCGATGCGGGAACATACGCCACATCCCTGAGGTTTCTTAACACCATCCTGATGCGAAGGTCCTCCGCCCTGAGGAGACGCAGCGCCTCGGGCAGACACGTGTCCGCCCTGTAGACGGCTAGCAGCGGCTCGATCCAGCCGTTGGGCTTCAGGAAGACGGCGCCGTCCCTACCCTCACCTCTGCTGAATAGGAGCTCCACGGGGCCCGGGCTGATGAAGGGCATGTCGCACCCCGTGACGAGGGCGTAGTCTCCGCGGGCCTCTGTGAGGCCGGTGATGAGGCCCACGAGGGGTGAGCCGCCCGGGTACATGTCAACCGATATCTTGACTGAGGCGGGGAGGCTTGCACGGTATGATCCGCGCTGGGCGTCTGAGGCCACCACAAGTATCACCTCGTCCACAAGCGGCCTCAAGGCGTCAACGGCGTAGGATACGAGAGGTTTACCAGCCAGAGCCCTGAGTCCTTTATCGTATCCGAGGCGCCTGGAGGAGCCCCCCGCGAGGATCACCGCCGACCGCATCTGCTAACCCACGAGTGAGATGATCTCTTCTACGACCCTATTTATAGCGGCTTCCACGGGCGGCGTGCACTCCTCGCTCAGGGTGGTGATGTCCCCCGCCTCGACGCCGATGATGATCTGCTCCCCGGGCATCTCCTCGGGGAAGAGGGTGGCCCCCAGGCGCAGAGTGGTCACCAGGTCCACCCCGTGGCTGGACCCGATGACGGGGGGCTCATCGCCCCCTGTTATGTTGACGAGGAAAACTGTGCCGGGCTCTGCGCCCGTCTTCACAGAGTCCACTATGATGACTCTGTCGTAGCCCTTCATGGCTTCAAGGATCTCTATGCTCCCCATGGCAACGTCCTCGGCGTCGATGTGGGGCGCCTCACTTTTCAGGCGGTTGACGACGTGGACGCCGGCCCCGTCGTCGCACCTGAGGAGGTTGCCCACGCCGATGACGAGGGTCCTCAAGCCTGGTTAGCCTCTCTGCACGGTTTTTAGGTGCTGCTTGTCGCTGTCGTATATGTTGACTCTGAGGGGCATCTGCCCGGGGAGGGCGTGGGTGCTGCAGCCGAAGCAGGGGTCGTAGGCTCTGAAGCTCATCTCCACCATGTTGAGGAGGCCGTCGTTGACGTTTCCGCCCTTTATCAGGCCCTTGGCTGCGTCCCTGATGCTCATGCAGATGTCGGCGTAGTTGTTGGTGGTGGCCACGATGAGGTTGGCCTTCTTCACGAGGCCCTCCTCGTCGAGCTTGTAGTGGTGGATCAGGGTGCCTCTGGCTGCTTCGACTATGCCTACGCCTTCGCCGGGCTCGCCCACCGGGTTCCTTAGGTCCGTGTCAGTGATCCCCGGGTCCTTGGCTAGCTCCAGTGCGCGCTCCGCTGCGTAGAGGAGCTCCACGAGGCGCGCCCAGTGGAAGGCCAGAGTAGATTGCACCGGCCTCCCGCCCAGGGTCTTGAACATGCGTTTGTACTCCTCGTTTGCCTGGGGCGTGGCCATGCCGTCGGCTGCGTTGAGCCTGCCCAGGGGGCCTACCCTGTAGATGCCGCTCTCGGGGCCGTCCGTGAAGCCGTTCCAGCCCACGTTCTTGAGGTAGGTGAACTTGCTGTAGGTCCAGGGCTCCACGTGCTCGCATATGTGGTCCAGGTACTCCTGGTCCCCGAACTTGACGTACTCCCTGCCTTTCTGGTCGGTGACCCTTATGTCTCCGTCGATGAAGTTGACGTGGTTGTTCTTGTCCACGGTGCCCATGTTGTAGGTGTCCAGTTGGAAGGGGTCGCTGAGGATGAGGTCCACGTAGTTCTGGTTGGCGAGCACTATGTCGTTGAAGACGCCGAGGGTGAACTTGGCGAACTTGATGCTGCTCCTGGCCATGTCCTCGATGCTCTGGCGCTCCTCCTCGTTCAGCCCCTTGCTGATGCCGCCGGGCACTCCACACGTTGGGTGGGTGGCCTTGCCTCCTAGTATCTCTGTGATCCTTTGGCCGTAGGCTCGGTGCTTGATGACCTCCTTGCCCACGTCCAGGCCCACCTTCTTGAGGACGCCGAAGATGTTGCGCTCCGCAGCCGGCGCATCTGGGCCCACCACGAAGTCGGGTCCGCCGAGGAAGTAGAAGTGGAGGGTGTGGTCGTATACGTAGTATCCGCAGTTCATTAGCTCCCTTAGTTTCTTAGCCGTCTCCGTGGGCTCCACGCCGTAGCAGGCGTCCAGGGCCTTGGTGGCTGCGAAGTGGTGGGCCACCGGGCAGACGCCGCAGATGCGGGGCGTGATGATGGGCATGTCCTCGGCTCTGCGTCCCTCGCAGAACCGCTCGAAGCCTCGGAGCTCCGGTATCTGGAGGTACGCGTTCTCCACGTCTCCCCTGTCGTTGAGGAATATCTCTATCTTGCCGTGGCCCTCCAGCCTAGTGATGGGGTCTATGGTTATGGTCTTCATCGTTTGATCCTCCTGCTGATGATGCTGTCAGCCAGCGAGTACTTGTAGAAGGTGCCCACAGGGTCCTTCAGCTGGGCGAGGAGCTCCTCGAAGTCGAAGCCTTCCTCCTTCTCCGCCGCCAGCCCGAGTATGGTCGAGAGGGCAGAGATCATGGCCGAGCCCTGCTCTATTGCTCCGGGCAGCGCGCCGCCGCAGCCGGTGCAAGGCATGTTGGCGTTGATGCACTGGGCCTCGCAGCCGCCTCTGGTGGCCGGGCCCATGCAGATGAATCCCTGCTCCAGCAGGCACTTCTCGGGCTCCGGGACGTGGTCCACGATGCGCTTGATCTCCGTGATCTGTTTGTCCTCCTTCTTCCGTGGGCACTCGTCGCACACTGCCAGCTCCGGGGCCAGTATGGAGCCCTTGGGGGGCAGGTTACCGGAGGCTATGGCCCTCACCGCGTTGAGTACAAGGCTCGACGGGGGTGGGCACCCAGGCAGGTAGTAGTCTACGTCCACCACCCTGTCCAGGGGCACCACGGTGTCGTAGAATACCGGGAGATGCACCTTGCCTTCGGGCACCTGGTACTCCGTCTGGGGCACATGGTTCTCCGGGTTGACTGTGGAGGGTGACGAGAGGTAGGCTCTGTCGAAGACCTCTTCCCTGTCAGCCACATTAGCCAGGCCGGGGACCCCGCCCGTGTAGGCGCAGGAGCCGAAGGCCACCACGAACTTGGCTTTCCTCCTGAGCAGCTTGGCCAGGTGCTCCTGCTCGCTGTTCCTTATGGCTCCGTTGAAGAAGACGACATCCATGTGGCCGTCCGGCATGGCCTCGACGTCCTTGTACTTGATGTCCATGGCCACGGGCCAGAACAGCACCTCGGCCACGTCCAGCACCTCCAGTATGGCCTCGTCCACATCCAGGACCGCGATCTCGCAGCCTCCGCAGCTGGCCGCCCAGTAGAACCCGAACTTCAGCTTACCCATGGTTATCCCTCCAGCCTCCCGGCCACCGCCTTAGCTCCCACCTTGTTGTGGCTGAGCCCCACCTCGTCCGGGTCCAGGCCCATGGCCAGGCCCAGGAGCTGGGGAATGTGCAGCACCGGCAGGTTGGGGTTGTTCTCCTGCATGAGCTGGCACCGCTCGAAGGTGAGGTAGCAGAAGGGGCACGCGGTAACCAGGGCGTCGCCGTACTGCTGGACCTCCTTGACCTTGTCCATGCCGACGCTCCAGGTGACCGCCTCCCGGACCCCCATGACAGGGCCGGCGCAGCACTCCAGCTTGCTGGGGTACTCCACGGGCTCGGCACCTGTGGCGGCCACCAGCTCATCCATCACCGTCGGGTTCTCGGGGTCGTCGCTCATCAGTATCTCGGCCGGCTTCAGCATGTGGCACCCGTAGTGGCTGGCCACCTTGAAGCCCTTGAAGCTGTGCTCCACCTTCTCCTTGATGGCGTCCAGGCCCACGTCCTCTTTCAACATCCTGACGTAGTGTTTGACCTCCACGGTGCCCTTGAACTCCTTCCCCGCCTCAGCTAGAACCTCGTTCACCTCGGCCCTCAGCTCGGGGTTCTCCTTGAGCTCCTTGTTGGCCTTGGTGAGCACCTCGGTGCACCCGTTGCACACTGTGACTATGTCGTGGCCCATCTCCTCGGCTATGGCGATGTTGCGGGCCGCGACGGCCAGGCCGGTCTTGTGGTCCAGGGTCTCCAGGTATGTGGTGCCGCAGCACCCTGACCCGGGCATGTCCAGCAGCTCGACGCCCAGCTTCTCGGCCAACTTCCGGGCCGACTTCTCGTAGCCGGGCAGCCTGCTGAGCACCGTGCAGCCCACGAAGAAAGCGTACTTCATCGTGTGCTCGCCTCCACTTTGCCTAGGAACCCTGTAGCCCTCATGACGGCCTCTATGCCGTCCGTGTCGGGCTCGGGGGCCGGGGGCAGATCATCGTCCTCCCTCATCTCGTTGGCGAACTCGTCGATCTCGTAGATGTACCCCATCTCGGCGACGCCCTCCATCAATGCCTTGAACCCGGGCAGCAGGTGGCCCTCGTTGAGGCTCATCTTGCGCAGGGCTGAGACGATCTCGCTTACGTGGACCTCCTGGGGGCAGTGCTCGTAGCACGTGTAGCAGCCCGCGCACAGGTACAGGAGGTCGCCCTCCATGAGCCTCTCCTTCTGGCCGTACATGACCAGCCGGGCTATCTGCCTGGGCCTGAACTCCTTCACTCGTTTGGCTATGGGGCAGTCGGCTGTGCAGGTTCCGCACTGGTAGCAGTGCATGATCTTCTCAGCGCCGGGGGTCTCCAGAACCCGTTTCCTGAACTCCTTGGCTTCCTCTGTTACCTTGATGGTCATCCTAGTCGGCCTCCTGTGCGAGTACAGCCTTCAACTGGCATGGCCCCTTATCCTTCAGCATGTTGGTGAACTCGGTGACCAGCCTGGCGAACTTTTCGCCCTCGGCGGCGCTCACCCACTCCAGCCGGAGCCGCTCCGGGTCCATGCCCATTTGGTCCATGAGCTTCTTCAGCATGGCGACGCGTCTCTTGGCCTTCAGGTTTCCTGAGATGTAGTGGCAGTCGTTGGGCGGGTGGCACCCGGCAACCAGCACGCCATCTGCTCCATTCTTGAACGCTTCCAGGATGTGGGCGGGGTGAACCCTGCCGCTGCACATGACCCTGATGACCCTCAGGTTTGTGGGGTACTGGAACCTGCTAACGCCGGCAAGATCAGCGCCGGCGTAGCTGCACCAGTTACATAGAAATCCGACTATCTTGGGCTCGTAGCTCATGCCTTCACCTCCTGCAGGGCGGCTCGGACCTGGCTAAGTATCTCCGGGTCCGTGAAGTGGCCGGCCGTGATGGCGCCCGACGGGCACGTGGCCACGCATACGCCGCAGCCCTTGCAGACCTCGGGTATGACGTGGCTGTGGACCTTGCCGTCCTCTTCTTCCACCATCTCAATGGCCTTGAACTCGCAGACGTTCTCGCACATCCTGCAGCCGCTGCACCTGTCCTCGTCCACATTGGCGATGGCGCCCTCCACCTCGATGGTGGGCTGGCTGAGGATGGTTAACGCCCTGGCGGCCGCACCGGACGCCTGGCTGATGCACTCGTCCACGGTTTTGGGTCCGTGGGCCAGGCCGGCCAGGAAGACGCCGTCCGTGGCGAAGTCCAGGGGCCTCAGCTTCATGTGGGCCTCCAGGAAGAACCCATCCTTGCTGAGGGGCACCTTGTAGATACCCGCTAGCTTACCGTTGTCCTCCTGAGGCAGCACGGCTGCAGCCAGCACCACGGCGTCCGCGGGCAGCTCCACCTTCTCATTCAGCACAGGGTCGGTAACCGTGACGGTGAGGCCGCCCTTGGCCTCGACAACCGGTTTGTCCTCGTCCGTGTACCTGATGAAGACGACGCCCTTATCCGCCGCCGCCCGATAGTAGTCCTCCTTGAACCCGTAGGTCCTCATGTCCTTGTAGAGCACGTAAACATCGGCGTCCGGGTTTACTTCCTTGATCTTTAACGCGTTGGTCACGGCGCCCGTGCAGCACACCCTTGAGCAGTAGGTGCGTTCCTCGCACCTGGAGCCCACGCACTGGATCATGACCACGGAGCCCGGCCTGTAGCCCTCGTGGAGCCTAGACTCCAGCTCAAACTGGGTCATGACGCCCGGCGCCCCGTACATGTACTCCTTGGGCTTGTACTCGACGCCGCCCGTTGCCAAGATGGCCACGCCGTGGTTCACCACGGTCTCAGCCTCCGAGCTCACCAGGGTGGACTCGAAGTTGCCTATGTAGCCGTGGGCGTCGGCCACCTGAGTGTTCAGGTGGACACTGATCTTCTTGTGCTTGCTGACCCTCTTGATCAGCGCTTTTAGTTCCTTCTCGGGGTCCTCGCCGGTGGGCACGAACTTTATATTCCGTAGGTTGCCTCCCAGCTCGCCGGTTTTCTCCACGAGGTGCACCTGGTAGCCCTGATCCGCTATCTCCAAGGCGCTGGTCATGCCGGTGAGGCCGCCACCTATGACGAGGGCCACGGGCGTGGTCTTGATGACCGGCTTCTCCAGGGGCTCCAGGAGCCGCGCCTTGGCCACAGCCATGCGCACAAGGTCCTTGCTCTTCTGAGTAGCCTTGTCATGCTCGTGCATGTGGACCCAGCTGCACTGGTCCCTGATGTTAGCCATCTCGAAGAGGTACTCGTTCAGCCCAGCTTCCTTCAGGGTCGCCCTGAACAGTGGTTCGTGGGTTCGAGGGGTGCAACTGGCGACTATCACGCGGTTGAGGTTGTGCTCCTTGATGGTCTCCCTGATCTTGTCCTGGGTGTCCTGGCTGCACGTGTACAGGTTCTGCTCCGCGTAGACAACGTTGGGCAGCGTCCTGGCGTACTCCACCACCTCGTTGACACCCACGACGCCGCCGATGTTGATACCGCAGTGGCACACGAAGACGCCGACGCGGGGCTCCTCCCCCACCACAGGCTTCTCGGCGGGGTACTCCACCTTGGTGATGAGCTTGCCCCGCTCCGGCGCGATGAGCCTGGCGGCCTTGGCGGCCGCACCGCTTGCCTGGGCCACGCTGTCCGGGATGTCCTTGGGGCCATGGAAGGCCCCGGCCACGTAGACGCCGGGCCTCGTGGTCTCCAGGGGCTTGAATAGGCTGGTCTTGGCGAACCCGTAGCGGTTCAGCTCGATGCCCGCCGCGTCGGCGAGGTCCCCCGAGTCCTCGGGCGGGTTCAGGCCGACGCTGAGGACCACCATGTCGAAACTCTCCTCCTTTACCTCGCCGTCCAGCTCGTAGCTGAGGAGGACGTCGCGGCTGCCCGGCACCTGCCGGGTGGAGGCGACCCTGCTCCTGATGAACCTGATCTCGTGCTCCTTCTCCGCCCGTATGTAGTAGTCGTCGAACTCCTTGCCGAAGGCGCGGAGATCCATGAAGAATATGGTGGCCTCCAGGCCAGGGTTGTGCTCCTGGGCTATGACGGCCTCTTTCATGGCGTACATGCAGCATACGCCGCTGCAGTAGGGGTTGCCGATGCGCTCGTCCCGCGAACCAATGCACTGGAGGAACGCCACCCGCCTGGGGAGGTCGCCGTCGCTTGGCCTCATGACCACGCCCCTGTAGGGGCCTGTGGCGCTGAGGATGCGCTCGAACTCCATGCTGGTGACCACGTTGGGGTACCTGCCGTACCCGTACTCGGTGAGGATGCTGGGGTCGAAGGCTTGGAAGCCTGGGCTCAGGATGACTGAGCCTACCTTGAGTTCGGCTGTGACGTCGCTGTCGTCGTAGAAGATGGCCTCGGCCTTGCAGACCTCGGAGCAGATGCCGCAGCCTATGCACTTTGACTTGTCGATGGTGGCGACCAGGGGCACGGCCTGCGGGTACTTTATGTATGAGGCGCTGCGTTTAGCCATTCCCTCGTTGTACTCGTCGATGGCCTCCACGGGGCACTTCTTGGCGCAGTCGCCGCAGCCCGTGCACTTCTCCGGGTCGACGCTTCTGGCCTTTCTGCGGAGGACGGCTGTGAAGTCTCCTTCATCGCCCTTCAGGTCCACCAGCTCCGTGTAGATGAGGAGCTCTATGTTGGGGTGCCTGCCCGCCCCGACGAGCTTGGGCGCCAGGATGCACATGGCGCAGTCGTTGGTGGGGAAAGTCTTGTCCAGCTGGGTCATGACGCCGCCGATGGTGGGCTCCCGGTCCATGAGGTAGACCTTGAACCCGGCGTCGGCCAGGTCAAGGCTGGCCTGGATTCCCGTGATGCCTCCGCCGACCACCAGCACGGCTCCTACTTTGCTCATCTCAGGCCACCTCCATGGTCTTGTAGAGGGGTGAATGGTCCCTCACCTCGTGGAGGTCCACCCAGCCTCTCTGCCGCAGGGCCACGATGTGTTCCAGCACGGTCTTTGAGTCGATTCCAAGCTTCTGGGCGAGCTCCTTCACCGACATGGGCTCCTTCAGCAGGAGCTTGATCTTGTTTCGGGTGTACTCCAGCTCAACGGCCTCGCCCATGATCCTGTCCAGCTCCTCCTGGGATAGTTTGTCGCCGTAGACGTTGCCCTTCTTCTCCAGTTGCTCCTCCTTGCCCACGAGGGCCCTGAGGCGGTACGCCTCTGCGGCGGCCTGGGCCGCCTTGATGTTGAGCTTGATATCGGGGTCGGTGGTTGCTGGCGTTGGGCCTATCTCCTTGATCTTACCGATGAATCCGGTGACCACGTCCGCGAACTTCTGGCCCTCGCTGGCCGAGACCCACTCCAGCATGACGCGGCCCTTATCCAGGCCGGCCTTCTCTACAAGCCTTTCCAGGAGGCTGAACTTGCGTTTGGCGTACAGGTTGCCGTCTATGTAGTGGCAGTCGCCTATGTGGCAGCCCGTGATCATGACGCCGTCGGCGCCTTCGGCCAGGAAGCTGAGGGGCAGGGGTGGGTCGATCCGGCCGCTGCACATGACTCTGATGACGCGTAGGTTTGTGGGGTACTGTATCCTGCTGACCCCTGTGAGGTCGGCGCCCGCGTAGCTGCACCAGTTACACAGGAAGCCTATGATCTTGGGTTCGAAATCGCTCATACGTTATGCCTCCTTGAGGGCCGCGAGGCCCTGGGCCTCCAGCTCCTCGTTGGTGAAGTGCCTCATGGTTATGGCCCTCTCCGGGCAGCTGGCCCCGCATACGCCGCAGCCCTTGCAGACGGCGGAGGTGACCTGGGCCAGCTTCTTCTCGTTCTTGGTGATGGCGTTGTAGGCGCAGAGCTCTATGCAGGTGCCGCAGCCGCTGCACTTGGACTCGTCCACGACGCTGGTGATGGCCGCGGTCTTGAGCCTGCCCTTGGCCATGGGTATCCCGGCCCTGGATGCTGCGCCTCTTGCCTGGGCCAGGCTCTCGGCCACCTCCTTGGGGCTGTGGGCGGTCCCGCATACGTAGACTCCGTCGGTGGCGAAGTCCAGGGGCCTCAGCTTCACGTGGGCCTCCAAGAAGAAGCCGTCGGAGTTGAGGGGCACCTTCAGCAGCTGGGACAGCCTCTTGTTCTCCTCGTTGGGTATGAGGGGCGCGGATAGCACCACCGTGTCGGCCTCGATGGTCAGCTCCTCGCCCAGCAGGGGGCTGAATACCTTCACCACGGGCCCCTTCTCACCCTTCGTCACTTCGGGGGGCATCTCTACGTCGTACTTGATCAGCTTGACGCCCTTCTTCTTGGCGTCCCACTCCAGCGCCGTGTACTCCAGGCCGTAGGTCTGGAGGTCCCTGTAAAGGATGTACACGTCGCGCCTGGGGTTCTCCTCCACCAGCAGCGTCGCGTTCTTCATGGCCTCGGAGCAGCATACCCTGGAGCAGTAGGGCCTCTCCTCGATGCGGGCCCCGACGCACTGGATCATGACCGTGGTCTTGGCTTTGCCCAGCTTGCCCTCCTTCATGAGCTCCTCTAGCTCCAACTGGGTCACGACTCCCTCCACCTCGCCGTACCCGTACAGCCCCTTGGGGTCTAGGTAGTCGGCTCCGGTGGCGACGACGATGGTGCCCACGTTGAGGAGCTGGGACTCTTCTCCCGTGGTGATCTCGGTGTCGAAGTTGCCGATGAAGCCCTTCACGTCGGTCACCGTGGATTTGAGGTGGACTGTGATGTCCGGCGAGCTCTTAACACGCTGGATGAGGGGCTTGATGACGTCCTCGGCCTTCATGTTGCTGGGGAACAGCTTGTCCAGCTTGTTGAGGTACCCGCCCAGCCTGCCCTCCTTCTCCACCAAATGAACCTTGAAGCCCTGGTCGGCCAGGGATAGGGCCACCGTTAGCCCCGAGACTCCGCCACCTATCACCATGCCGATGGGCTGGATATCGATCTCGGGTTCCTCCTCAGGGGTGAGCAGCCGCGCCTTGGCCACGGCCATGCGTACAAGGTCCTTTGCCTTCTGCGTAGCCTTATCGCGCTCGTGCATGTGGACCCAGCTGCACTGGTCCCTGATGTTAGCCATCTCGAAGACGTACTTGTTGAGGCCGGCCTCCTCGCAGGCACCCTGGAACAGGGGCTCGTGGGTCCTGGGGGTGCAGGACGCGACGACGACCCGGTTCAGGTCGTACTTCTTTATAGCCTCCTTGATCTTCTGGAGGCCGTCACTTGAACACGTGTACAGGTTTGCCTCCGCGTAGGCCACGTCAGGCAGGGTCTCAGCGTACTTCACCACGTCCGGTACGTCCAGGTAGCCACCTATGTTTATCCCGCAGTGGCACACGAAGACGCCTACCCTTGGCTTCTCGCTCATCACATGAACCTCCTGGCGACCTCGGCGGCGCAAGCAGCCGCGCCGCTGGCCTCAGCCACCGACTCCGGGATGTCCCTGGGGCCGTGGCTGCACCCGCACAGGAAAACCCCCGGCATCCCCGTCTCGACGGGGTTCGTTAAAGGGTTAAGGGATTTGAAGAAGCCCCACTCGTCCAGCTCCAGCCCCAGGACCCGGGCCAGCTCCTTGTTCTCGGGTCTAGCAATCATGGTTGTGCATAGCACCACCATGTCGGCCTCCATGCTGGATACGTCGCCTGTGTTGGTGTCCTCGTACCATATGGTCAGGTCCTTGGTGAGGGGGTTCATCCTGATCTCCCCGGGCCTACCGCGGATATAGTTCACGCCGTAGTGGCTCTTGGCCCTGTCCACGAACTGCTGGAAGCCCTTGCCGAAGACCTTGAGGTCCATGTAGAAGACGTTCACCTCCGAGCCTGGGTCGTGCTCCTTTATGAGCACCGCCTCCTTGGTGGCGTACATGCAGCAGACGCTGCTGCAGTAGGGGTAGCCCTTCTTGTGGCTCCTGGAGCCCACGCACTGGACGAAGGCGACCCTGTGGGCCAGCTTGCCGTCAGAGGGGCGGTTGAGGTGGCCGCCCGTGGGCCCGGACGCGCAGACCAGCCTCTCGAACTCCATGGCCGTGAGGACGTCCTTGAACCTGCCGTACCCGTACTCCTTCAGCTCCGCCGGGTCGTACTCCTGGAACCCGGTGGCGACGACTATGGATGAAACATTGAGATCGATCTCCTCGGCCTCCTGCGTGTAGTCGATGGCCCCCGCGGAGCAGACCTTACTGCAGACCTGGCATATCCCCTTCTGGAAGTAGAGGCAGTTGTCCCTGTCGATGGTGGCGGTGAGGGGCACGGCCTGGGGGAACATTATGTACACGGCCTTCCGGGTCGTGAGGCCCTCCTGCCACTCGTCCTTCACCTTGGTGGGGCACTTCTGGCTACATATTCCGCAGCCGGTGCACTTGGCCTCGTCCACCGACCGGGGCTCCTTGAGCACCTTGACGCCGAAGTCTCCGGCTCCACCACTCACCTCCTTCACCTGGCTCTGGGTATGGATGGTTATGTTGGGGTGCCTGAAGCACTCGATCATCTTGGGGGCCAGGATGCATATGCTGCAGTCCATGGTGGGCAACGTCTTGTCAAGCTGGGCCATGACGCCGCCTATGCTGGGTGTCTTCTCCACAAGGTGGACCTTGAGGCCCCTGTCGGCCAGGTCCAGAGCCGCCTGGATTCCCGCTACCCCGCCGCCGATAACCATTACTGGCTTCATCATAATTTACTCCGTTATCCTCTCCACGAGGCTGTCAACCGGGCTCATGTTCATCTGTAGCCCGAGTCTATTGGAGCTGGAGCCCAACGCCAGCCCCAGAAGCTGAGTATAATAAAAGACGGGGACGTCCAATGTGTTGTCCTTGAGGGCGCCCTTGATGGCCCTCTGCCTCCCGTCGTACATCTTGAAGCAGAAGGGGCAGGTGGTCACCAGACCGTCGAAGCCGTAGGACTTGACCGCCTTGAGCTTGTCCCCCGCGATCTTCAGGGTCGTCCTGCCCGAGGTTACGGCAAGCTGTGAGCCGCAGCAGTCGATCTTCTCTGGGTAGTCGAAGGTCTCGGCCCCCAGAGCCTTAATGAGCGTGTCCAGCTTCCTGGGGTCCTCAGGGTCGTCCACCTTCTGCAGGTCGCTGGGCCTGATGGCGTGGCAGCCGGGATGAGAAGCCAGCTTCAGACCTCCGAGGGGTTTCACGACCTTGCTGCTGATCTTGTCCGCCCCCACTTTGTCGTGGAGGACTTCCAGCAGGTGGACCACCTTAACCTTCCCCTCGTACCTGAGGCCCTCCGTCTCCAGGTTGCCGTTGATAATGTTACTGAGCTCGGGGTCCTCCTCCAGGAAGTGCATGGTCTCGATGAACGAGAGATGGCACCCGTTACAGAGGGGCAGCATGTCGAGACCCATCTCCTCGGCGATGGCCAGGTTCCTGGCTGAGAGATAGTGCCACCCCATCTTGGAGACGCTGCTCAGGGCGGGGAACCCGCAGCAGCTGGCCCCCTTCATGTCCACGAGTTCGACGCCCAGCTTGGGCAGGGTTTCCCTCACCGAGGCCTCGTATCCGAACTGGTCGGACTGGATGGTGCACCCGGGGTATAAGGCGTACTTCATCTACTCTTACCTGCCTTTATGATTCCTTCTACTATTCCTCTGAACCGCTCCATGTCCTCAGGCCCATGGACCTCCAGTAGGCCGAGGTCCTCTCTGCTCACCTTGCCGCCGTCCCTGGTCCTCACTGTCTGGGGCGATGAGATATACCCTGACTCCTTCACGCCCTCGATGAAGTTGTCGTAGCCCCCAGGGTAGTTGTACCCCGCCCGGTAAGCAAGGTTCCTGAGGATGAGGATCACGTCGTAGGGGGATATCTCCTCGGGGCACCTCTCCCTGCACTTGAGGCACGTGGTGCAGGTCCAGATGGCCTCACCCCTCAGGAGCTCATCGTTCTTACCCAGGGCCACCTTCCCGATCATCTGCCTCGGGTTGAAGCCCTCGATCTCCTTGGACACTGGGCACGCGGAGGAGCACTTTCCGCACTGCTCACACACCTCGGCGTTCATCTCCCCCACGGCCCTGCTGAGCATCAGGGAGATGAACTTGACTTCTCTTTCATCGATTCCGGCAGCCAAACGTATCACCTTACGTATCTTCTGTCACTATTAAATTGAGTGGGAAATAAGGCTCACCCACTGATCTTGGCTAGAAGCGGCTTGACACTGACCCTTCTGAGCTCAAAGCCCAGCTCACCGGGGTCCATGCCCATGGAAAGGCCCAGGAGGTCCACGAAGTGGAGAACCGGGAGCCCGTAGTCCTTCCCCTCGTCCCTGAGCTTGATCTGGCCTATCTCCAGCTGCATGATGCAGAAGGGGCAGGTGGTCACAATGCAGTCGGCCCCCGTGTCCTTGGCGCTCTTAAGTATCTTGTCGACCAGTAGAAGGGACGCCGTCTGGGACACGTCGCCGAAGAAGGAGCCGCAGCCGATGCAGCAGCTGGTCTTCTCGTTGTAGTCGGCGACCTGCACCCCCGTGGCGGCCATGATGGTATCCAGTTTGCTGGGGAACTCGGGGTCGTCGAAGCCGCTGTACTTGGCCGGCATGAAGATGTGGCAGCCGTGGAAGGGCGCCGCCACAATGTTCCTCAGCGGGTTGGAGACGCGCTCCTTCAGCTTGTCCACGGTGATGTCCTTGTGAAGTATTGTCAGCACGTGCTCGACCCGGGCCTCCCCCCTGTACTCTCTGCCTGCCGAGGCCAGGATCTTGTTCACGTCCTTCCGCAGCTTGGGGTCCTCGTCCAGCATGTACTTCGCCCGTGACAGGTTACCGAAGCAGCTTGAGCACAGGGTGAGCATGGGCAAGCCCATCTTCTCAGCCACAGCCAGGTTGCGGGTCGTCAACGCCAGGCCCCTGACGTAGTCGACGCTGTGCACTAGGCACGCGGGCATGCAGCAGTTGAAGTCGTTAGACTGTCGGAGCTTGACGCCCAGCTTGTCGAATACCTTCCTGACGGACAGCTCGTAGCCTATCTCGCGGACCGAGGCCACGCAGCCGGGGTAGAGGACATACTCCAGACTCACTTCTCTATCCTCCTCACGAACTCGTCCCCCATGATCTTCCTCTGCTCCTCAAGAGCCTTCTCGGAGACGCCTGTGACCGGGGGCAGGCCGTAGTCCTCTCTCAGCTCGTTGGTGAACTCGTCCACGGGCATGCTTCGACCCGTCCTCATGATGTTCCTGATGATCATCCTGGGATTGGGGGGTATGTTCCCCTTCTCCGAGGCGAAGTTCCGGGTCAGAAGAAATATCTCTGTAGGCTGAATGTTCTGGGGGCACCTCTCGGTGCACCTGTAGCACCACGAGCAGAGCCACAGCTCCTCACCCTCAGTCAGGTTCTCCAGGTCCAGGTGAGCCTTCTGGAGCAGGAGACGTGGGTTGTAGGTGTCCGGGATCACTCGGGCCATGGGGCAGCTGGCGGTGCACATGCCACAGTTCTGGCAGTAGCCCAGCTTTTCCTCGTCGAGCAGTTGATCCAGAAGCCTTTTCGCGGGTCCCATAGAGTACCCCGTGGTAAGGTAATATAAGAATAGTATCCATGCGTACAAAAAGTCGAGAAGCGTAGCTTGTAACACAGTCACAATTACATCTTAATAGACAGCGGCTCTGTGAGCCGCTGACAACCCATAAAACTTAGCTAAATGCAACTCGAAAAATTATCACATTCTTCCACGCAGCGGTCACCAACCCCCTAATTCCCCAAATTACAAGCTACCTGTAACAAACCACGGAGCCCCAGAGACCCCCCCCCAACACAATTCCCAGCCACTAGGAACAAACCTGTTATCGCTATTCGAGCCGAGCTACTCGCCTACGAAGCGCCCGAGGACGCCGAGGAACATCCGGAACGCACCCGCCAGGGGGCCGAAGGCATCTGAAAGGCTGGCGATGTCATGGACGTCGGCCTTGGTCAACGCCCTCAGCAAGACGATCCCGGCGACATAGACCAGCAGAGTGACGACGCAGCCGAGGACAAGCTCCACCCACAGGTTCAGGTCCAGAGCCGAGAACAGGAAAGACGCCACAATAAAACCCGAGAACGCGGAGACGAAGAGCTTCATAGACGAGCCGAGGTCAAAGGTGAACCCAAAGTTCCTCTTGATCTCCCAGATGCCGTAGATCATACCCACCCTAGGCCCGACAAGCTCCGAGACCAGCATCCCCACAACCCCGTACCTCTGCACCAGGAGGAAGGTGATGGGCAGGGTCACCACCGTCTGGATGAAGGTGGAGTTGAAGGTGATGCGAGTCAGGTTCCTACTGTTCAGGAGCCGCTGGTTACTCAAGGTCCCCAACCCGATGAAGAAGAAGAGGCTGAGGTAGAGCCTCATGTACAGGGGCGCCTGGGCGTAGTCCTGGTCGTACAGTATCTGAATTATCTGAGGCGACAGGGCCATGATGGCGGCGACGATGGGAAACACTAGGAGAGACGTGTACTTCACTGAGGCCTGGTAGACGAACTTCAAGTCCTCCAGGTTGCTCTCCAGCTTAGAGAAGAGGGGCAAGATGACCTGAGATATGGGGGTGACGATGAGACCAACCAGCGCGGAGAACCGCGTCGCCACACTGTAGTTGCCTATGAAGTCAGCCGCCACGTAGACGGACAACAGGTAGGAGTTGATGTGAGACCTCGGCCCCGTCACGAGGCTCGCCAGGAACAGAGGGAAACCGTAACTTAGGAGCATCTTTACGCCCTCCACATGGCTAATGGTGGCTTCGCCGTGGGCCTCGTTCTTCCAGAGGATGTACACGAAAACCAGGCCGAGGAGACTTGAGAAGACGAGAGGCGCGGTCTCCCCCAGCACCGCTCCAACCGGGCCATAACCTAGATAAACCAGCACAGGCCCCACCACGCTCTTCAGAACCGACAGGGCGATGATGTTGAAGCTCTTCAGGGTCATCCTCTCGTACCCCAGTATCACTGCCCAGGCCGTCGTGATAACGGACTGGCCGATAACCCCCAGCGAAAGCAGCTTAATCAGGACCTCCAACTCGGGCTGACCGAAAACTGTGTTCGCCAGATACCCCGCGAACACGTACAGCAGGGCAGTGTAGAAGATGCCGACGGCCAGGCTTATGAACAGGCCTGACTCCACCAGGAGGCGCAGGTTCTCCGTCTTACCCTCGTACTTGTACTGGGCGATGTACTTGATTAGAGCCTGGTCTGTGCCCAGGTTCATGAGGATGTAGGCGAAACCTATGGGGATCTGGGCGATGTTGACAACCCCGAAGCTGGTTGAACCTAGGACACGAGACACATAGATCATGCCCAGGGCCGAGACGACCGTCGAGATTACCTGGCCTATTACAAGTATGAGGCTCCCCTGAGCGGACTGCTTCATTATTTTCGCTAGTTCTCTGTTCAGGTGTGTCCCGTCCTGCTGCCTTCTACCTGCTATTAGTCACCATTTACGAGTTTCTACGGGTTTGTAACCAATTTTACCCTTGTATGTGGGTAAGACTGTGATGTATGTATTTAATTATGTCTTCATTGTTCTCATATGTCGAGGATAATCGTAGGGGAGTTTCTGATGGTCGGAGACCTGTCATCTGAAGTCGTCCACTGCCCCAACTGCAAAGAGGACGTCCCTAAGACTCTTTACTGCCTGAACTGCGGGTACCCCTTATACAAGATCGAGCAAAAGAAGGCGGACATGGTGGAGCCGGAGCCCGAGACCCTTGAAGTGGTGGCCCCCGAGGAGGAGGTCGACATGGGTGTGGAGATCGAGCAGCCCGGTGAGCCTGTCGTCGTGGAGGAGGAGCCTGCGCCGGTGGCCGAGGAAACCATGGAGGAGGTCACCATTGAAGTGGAGGAAGCCGAGGAAGACGTGGTTGAGGAGCCGGAGGCCATGGAGGAGCCGATCACTGCCGAGCCGGTGGAGGAGACTGAGTACGTGTTTGACGAGGAGACTCAGGCGGACATGGTTGAAGAACCGGAGGAGCCAGCTGAGGAGACGGTCTTCGAGGAGCCGGAGGAGGAGTTAATCCCTGAGCCGGAGGAGGAGCCTATCCTTGAACTAGAGGAGGAGCCCATTCCTGAGCTAGAGGAAGAGATACTTCCTGAGCCAGAGGAGGAGATCATCCTTGAGCCCGAAGAGGAGGCGGTCCCCGAGCCGGAGGAGCCTATGCCGGAGCCAATCGAGGAACCAGCCCCGGAGCCCGCACCCGAGCCATTTACAATCACAATGGAGCCAGATGAAATGGAAGAGATAAGAGTCGAGTTCGCACCAGACCCCCTCACCAAGGAGGTCATGGACAACCTAGCCAAGAACATAACCCTGAAGATCAGGCTTGTTAAGCTTCTAAGAGACAACAGGGTGAAGGAGGAGACCTTCAAGAAGCTCTTCGACAGCTACGTGGAGCAGGGAAAGATATGGGTCAGCCGAAGAGACGAGATCATAAAACGCTTCAAGGCAGACATCGATCGCATGGAGAACGCCCTAGTGACGGCCAGGAAGGACCACGAGCTCCTGGAGATCAGGAAGAGCATCGGAGACGCCGCCGAGGAGGAGTACACGGTCAAGGCCCCCGCCTACAAGTGGGACATAGAGCACCTGGAGAAAGAGATCAAGAACAGGAAGGGCGGTATAGTCTACGTGGTCAACCTGAAGAAGCTTGTACCCGAGGAGGAGATAGCCGAGCTGGAGGGGATGGCCGAGACAGAGTACAGTGGGCTCGACGCCATTGAGGACGTATCGCAGGACACCATCGCCAAGATGAAGGAGACCCTATCAGAGGCCCTGAGCAGCCTCCAAGCCTAACTCTTCTCTAGGCGCCCCAGTTTACTCTAAAGTAGCTGCGTTATCTGTTGTCTTTTCACCCTGCTCCGTGAAGTACACGGCGACACCGACGGATATGATGACCGCGGCGGCCACGCCCAGGACAAGGTAACTATAGTCGACGCTCATGATAAAGGGGTAGAGCGCCGTTTTAACGCCCGGTAACGCCAGGAAGAGGATGGAGGACACTAGGGCGGACGCTAAGGCGAAGGCGATGGACACCTGGTTCTGCTGAAGGAATATCTTGTTCAGCTGGACAGGGCTGATTCCCCTGGACTCAAGCTCGCTGTAGGTCTCTCTGGCTCGGGCGGTGAACAGAAGCGAAATGTATCCAACCAGGACAACCACCCCTGTGAAGAACACGTAGATGGGGCTCCTCGTGGGCTCTATGATCTGGGCCTTCTGGATGAGGTTAAACCAGTTCAGCTTGGAGTGGCTGAGCAGCTCAGGCGTGATCAGCACCAGGTTGATCTCGTATATGTCTATCATGCTCTCAGGCTTCCCCACGGCGTAGTCGTATACGACCACCAGGAATACCAGGGTGCTCAGCATGATGGGGGCGTACTGGGTGATGCTCTGAGTGGACGTGGTCAGCACATTGAGGCTCCTCAGGGCGTCAACGATGCCCTCGCTTATAACCCGGTAGAGGGACGTGGAGAAGAAGGAGCTCACAGCCAGGAAGCTGCTCAACACAGTTATCACGGCCTCGTAGACCCGGACGTACGCTCGGCTCATCTCACCCACCCCTCACCTGGGTCAACAGGACCTCCGTTATGCTCTGCTCCTCCGGGTGCCAGTTGACGGCCGTGATGCCCAGGGCCCTCAGCCGGGCAACCATGTGGCTCTCCTTGAACTCCATCAACTGCACGGCGGGGCTTGTGTCGTCTCCCTCGGATGCCAGCTCGTACCCTGAGACGTTGACCACCAGGATGTTAGGCCTCTGCCTGCGGTTCTTAATGTACTTGGACAGCTCCCTGGCGCCCTCGATGAGCTGAGCAGTGTTCTCCTCCCTGACGCGGGTAACCACGACAAACAGCGGGTTGGTGCCCAGGACGTGGCCCCTCACGTGGACCAGAGCCTCCTTCAGGGTCCTGCGCGAGGACTGGAGCTCGACCTCTAGGAGCATCCTCTGGATGCGGTACTGCTGAACCTTACCGCTCTCAGGGAACACATTCGTGTACACGGACCTCCCCAAGTTCCTCTCCAAGCCATCTGTGCTGCCTACGCCCTGGTAGCCCGGTGAACCGGCCTCGCTGTTGAAGAGGCTCAGCCCCACCATGCACTGGCGGGCGAGGTAGAACTCCGTCAAGCCCAGCGTAGCCTGGACTGCATACTCGAAGCTGTTGCTGAGGGTTGTTCCTATACCCATCTGCCTCGATGTGTCGAGGAACACGTAGACGACCTGCCTGCCCTCCTTCTCGTACTCGTTCACGGTGGGCAGGCTCGACCTCTGCTTCCGGGCCGTCGCCTTCCAGTTGATCTGCTTGTAGGAGTCACCGAAGCTGTAGTCCCTGAGCTCCTTGAAGTCGGTGGTGGGGACCCCCATCTGTATCCTGGACTCGGCTGGCATGGGGATCTTCGTGAACACCTTCTGCTGCCTGATCCTCTTCACCCGGAGGGTCCTGGGCTTGACGATGAGCTCCTGGTTCAGCTCAACGGAGCCCAGCCGAGTCGGAACCAAGCCTAGGGGGTGACGGGCCTCCCAGAAGAGGTGGGTGAACTGGTAGGTGCCCCTACGGGTGCACTTGACCCTGTACTTGAGATCGAACTCTGCCCGGCCCGGCCGCTTCCAGAAGGCCTGGATGTTGCTGCCTTTCAGCAGCTCGAAGTTGGGGGGCAGCTCTTCCCCCACAGTAACCAGCCCCACGCCGTCCTCTACGGCCACCTTCCGGGTTATGGTCAGCTCGTCGCCCAGCTCGACGCTTAGCGAGGGGGGCGGGGGCTCAATGGATACTGTGGTCGGCTGCCTGAGAACGAAGCCCAGTAAAACGAAGAGAAGGGGCACAAGGCCTAGCTGGATCATGTAGATGTTGCCTGTGACCATGCCCGCCAGCATGAAGCCGAAGGCGCTGAGGGTCAGCCGCAGCGAGACGCCGGTGATCATCGTCATCTACCTGCGGGCGACATCCTTTGGGGCCTCCACCTTCTCCAGGATCTCGGAGACTATCCTGGATGGAGATATCCTGTCCTCCAGGGCGTACTCCAGCTTCATTATCATCCTGTGGGCCAGGGCGTCCACCGTGAAGGCCTTGACGTCGTCCGGTATCACGTAGTCTCGGCCGCAGATGGCCGCGTGGGCCCTGGACACCTTGAAGAGGCTTAGGCCTCCCCTGGGGCTGGCTCCCACCTCGACGTAGGGATTCCCCCTGGTTGCCCTTACTAGGTTGGATATGTAGTAGTATATCTGCTCGTCCACGTAGATGCCTGTCTCCACCAGGTCCTGTAGCTCTCTGAACACCTTGGTGGATGTGATGCCCTCTATGAGGTCGGTGGGGTCATCCTTCTGCCACGAGGCCCTGCGCCTCAGGATGTCTACCTCCTGGTCCACGTTCTCCACGTACCCGGTGGACAGCTTAAGCAGGAACCTGTCCATCTGGGCCTCGGGGAGAGGGTAAGTGCCCTCCAGCTCTATGGGGTTCTGGGTGGCCAGCACGAAGAAGGGGCGCTCGAGCCTGTGGGTCTCCCCCTCGATGGTGACCTGCCTCTCCTCCATGCACTCCAGGAGGGCGGACTGGACCTTGGGTGGGGACCTGTTGATCTCGTCGGCCAGCAGGATGTTGGTGAATACGGGGCCCTTCTCCAGGGTGAACTCGCTGGTGTTGGCCCTCCAAACCTTGGTGCCGATGATGTCCGCGGGCATCAGATCGGGTGTGAACTGTATCCGGCCCCAGTCGCAGCCGGTGGCCCTGGCGAAGACCTTGGCCAGGAGCGTCTTACCGAGGCCGGGATTGTCCTCAAAGAGCACGTGGCCGTTGGCCAGGGACGCCGCCAGCACCTTCTGAAGGAGCAGGCGGTTGCCCACGAAGTAGGTCTGAACGGTGTCCAGTATCTCGTCACAATAGTTCGTTACTTCTTCAAGCTGCATCTATCCAGCCTCCTTAACCTCTTCGTGAGGGCTCTGCTTTTCTTGAGTTTCCTGTTCATGGGGTTTTAACTGTATGGAGCCGAGTACTGTGTTAATGATCTCTCTTCTCCTCTGCATATTATGCCTCTTTGTGTTCTCCACCTGCCAGGAGAGCCCTATCTTAGGGAGCGGGGCATCCGAGTAGTTTATCAGCGGAGAAAGAGCCCTGGTCAGGGCGTTGGGGCTCAGCCCCGAAGACCTCAGGAGGAGGGCTAGGTGGACGACGAGGGCAGCCCTCTCACCCCTATTCACGAAGCCGTCTAGGAGAGTCTCAAACAGCTCCAGCTCGGGCTCGCTGCTGAGGCTGACCTGCTGGACGTGCCTCCTCCAGGTGCCCGTGTAGTCCTCCCGGACCAGGGACTCCGATGCGTACCTCTTGACGGCTCTGTACGCCGCGTAGAAGCCTATACAGAGGGCGGCCCACTCGCCCACCACCACGTACTGAGGGTTCAACCCGGAGCCCTGTAGCAGGAACACCCTGACGAAGAAGAAGTAGTATAGGACCAGGAAGGAGAGGACGGTGATCTGCTCCAGCCTGCCCGAGGTGACGCCGCTGATGTACCTGAGGTAGACGTTGGGGTGGTTCCTCAGGACGCCAGTCAACGCCAGGACGGAGACCAGGGCGGAGCTGGCCACTATCACGTTGTTGATGGGCCCAGCAACGCCTTGCTGAAGGTAGGGCAGAAGCACGGGGGCGAAGCCGGAGTTCAGCAGCATGTCTTCCAGGTGGGGGTACAGGCTGAGCCAGGTCACGCTGCCCAGGTACCCTATGAAGAGGATGTACACGCTGGACAGGATGGATTCAAACAACTGGTTTATGGGCTCCAGCACTGAGCTCAGGGCCTTATGGGCCATAGACAGGATGGAAGCGTAGAAGATGAAGGCCGAGATGGGTTTAACCCAGGCAGGTAGAAGAGCCCAGTCTGAGGCATAGTAGAGGAAAGAGGTGAGGGCCAGGCGTCTGAGTCCCTCGGACAGAGGCTCAGCTGCCTCCCCCACTAACAGCTTCTCGGTGACAATGGAAGCATAGAACGCTGTTAAGGACGCCAGTAGCGGTGCCCCCAAGAAAGACAGGGCCAAGGTGTACTGTCTTCCGAGGAGGCTAAACGGCATCGTAGTCTCGTTAAATATGAACAGCCACAGCGTCACCATCGAGGCGCACGCGTACGCCATAGTGGGGACGATGATCTCCTTAACCTGCTTATCCAACTCAGATAGCCTCCTCGAACCTGGTCTTGGCCTCGTAGAACCGCATATAGACACCGCGCTGGACCGGGTGGAGGCTGTAGCTGGCCTCCTCGAAGAGGAACACCATGTTCTCCAGGGCTGGGTGGGCGGCCTCCGGGGTCTCTTTCTTCAGGTAGCCCATGAGCTCGCGGGCTGTGTGGTTGTCTCGCACGCTCTTGAACCTCTCCCTGGCCTCCCTAAACTTGTGGTTGAAGAGCGCCACGACCTCTTCACGGTAATCCACGACCCTAAGTGACTGGGACGTCTTCATGCCTCCCTCAAGATACTTGGCCGATACTTGGTAACTCCCCTTCTCTTTGATGAGGGCCTTGGTGGTCGCCTCACCTCTGTCATCGGTTGATAGATGCTCGACTGTGCCGGGGAGAGCGAGCTCAATTGATCCTCCGGGGATTGGAGCCCCGTCAGGTACTGTGAGCCTCACATGTATTTCCAGTTCCTCGTCGAAGCTCCAGACGTTGGGGAGTGACGCCTCGATGCCAGGGAAATTGATGCTGAGACCCTTCATCAGGGTATCTCCGCTGGGCTCAGCGACGTTATCTTCTCCTTTCTCATCCCAACGCCTCTTGAGAAGTAGCAGACCTCCAGCTCCCGCGGCGGCAAGCAGGGCTATCAGAGTAGCTGAGGATAGGGGCATCTGGGCTGGCATTACGGAGACGCTTCCCGTGGCCATTGCCGGTAAGAACTCGCCAGTTCCCGGGTACCTAGCCTCGTAGACCAGGTTCTCAGGCGTCTCAGTCGAGGCCCCCACCGTGAACGCGGCCCTGCCTTCCTGATCCGTCACCAAGTCGCACTCTTTCAACTCGTCGCCGTGCCTAATGCTGACGCTTATGGGCGCCCCGGGTATAGAGGATTCATGATCATCATATAGGACAAGACGGAACTCGCTGGTCTGCCCCACCCGGACTGAGCCGCCGCCCGAGAAGGATATGTGTGGGCGGGCCCTCACCGTAAGGCTGGAGCTGACGCTGAGTTGGCTGCTGTGGAGTGTGAGGGATATGGGTAGGGGGCCTAGCTCATGGTCTCCGGGCACACGGCACACTATCTTGAAGCCCCCGGACTCGTCCGTCACCGTGGAGATCTCGCCCCCCAGCACCGACGCTGTCACCGCCTCAAAGGCCCCCGGCGTCGCACCGGCGTGAATCACCCCGCTGAACGGGGACGACTCTCCTCTGACCAGCTCCGAGTCCACCAATGTGAAGCCGAGGGGATGAGACTGAACCGTCTTAACGGTGGATGCACCCAGGAGATAACCTGAGCCATCCCAGCTGAGTCGTAAGGTGTGCGTCCCAGCCTCATCCAGCGAAGCCTCTAAACTTATCCGGCCCTCAGCGTCCGTGACAGCCTGAACTTTCCGTCCGCCTATCTCTATAACGCACGCGGCCCCGGTTATGGTCCTGTTGGCCGGCTTATCGATGAGTACCCCTGTGACGTTGAACCGTCTGCCTGTGACCACCTCGTCTGGGGCCTGGACCACGAAGCCGGTCTCCATGTAGCTCACTATGGGGGGATCGCTCCACGAGCCGAGGTAGGTCTCGTCGCCCATGGTGTGGGCGTCCACCATGTACTCCCCCGGGGCGAGGCCCACCGGGAAAAGGCATGAGGCGTTGAAGAAGCCGTCCTCGACCACGGTTTTTCCGGCCAGCGCACCCGGCTCCGCCTTGTTCTGTTTCAGATAAACCAGGACACATAAGCCGGACACGGGTGAGCCCGTCTCATCAACGACGGTACCTGCCACGTTAAAGCGTGAGCCCACGAGGACGTACTCGTCCTGTTGGGTGATGTTGGTGAAGGTTTGTATCACGCTGTCGACATCCAGTGGCTCTCCTTCGGAGCTCGGTGAGGCATCAAAGGTGATCCACCCAAGTCCATCGAAGAGGACCTCCGCGTAGGCGTGGGCCTGGCGGCCCCTCACCACCTGAGCCTCAGCGTCAGAGCGAACCAGGAAGCCTGTGACCAGCCTCGACGGCACCCCAATGGACCGCGCCAAGAGAACGAGAGCCGAGTTGAAGTCGGTGCACACGCCCTGCCTTGAGTCGAACAGGAACCAGGCCACAGGGTCTTCGCCGCGGGGGGCGGGGGCTTGAGATTGGTTGTACGTGTAGCTGGTCTTCAAGTAGTGTTCGAGGGCCTTCACCTTGGCGTAGGTGGACCCTGGGCTCTCTGTTATGCGGTTAGCCAGGGGCCATAGTGACGAGTTCAGGGCCTCAGGTACCTGCAGGTAGACCGGGTTGAGATAAGGCTCCGCGTCGGCTAGGGTGGATTCGGTGAAACTGTAGACCTCTGAGACCACCTCGTACCCTGTGACGCCGCCGCCGGCAGTGTAGAATAGCTCAAGCTCGGAGTAGAACACCACGCTGTGACCTGTGTTCAGCTGCCTCGTGTAGAGGGGGACGGGCAGGTACCCACCGGTGGGCGCCGTGAACTCCACGAAGAAGTGGTACTCCTCAACATCCTGATACCCCTCTATGACCCTTTCAATATAGTGACCCTGATAGCTTGCAGAGGAGGAAGCGTGGACGTACCATGAGCCGTTATAGTAGGTCGCCACCCCGTCTCGAAGGTAGCTGGTCCCCGTCACACCATATAACCGGAACAGCTCATCGTCAGACGGAGGAAGTATAGGCTCAAGGGGCTTCTCCGGGGCTTCAACGGGTTGCTCCTGCCCAGAACCATCATTCGGTTCTCCGTCTCCCGGCACTACATCAAAGGTGGGTGAGGTGCCCGCGCCGGGCGTCGCGTCGAATATTATCCACCCCAAGCCCTGGAAAGGAATCTCCGTGAACGCGTGCTGCTGAATGGGGTAGACTTCCTGAAGAATGGCGTCAGGGTCAATTAGGTACCCTCCCACGAGGCGGGCCGGTATGCCGAGGACTCGGGCCATCATGGTGAGGGCCGTGTTGAAGTGGATGCAGACGCCCTCGCCGCTCTCGAAGAGGAAGTACTCCAGGGGGTCTGTGCCGGGGGGTGCCTGGGGGCAACTCATGTTGTACTGGTAGTGGTCCATGAGGTAGTCCCTGAGGGATACAAGCTTCTCGTACGGCGTCGTGTCCCCGGCGGTGATCTCCTCTGCCAGGGCCCTCAGGTCCTCCTTAAGGTAGCCTGGGACCTCCAAGTACTCAGGTAGGTTAACCGTCTGCGCGTCTCGCATCTGCTCCTCGCTGAAGGTGAACCGGATGTAGGTGAGGTTGTAGGTTTGCTTGACGATGACTGTGGTGAAGACCTGCTTTTCGGTTAAGTACCTCACGGCCTCCGTCAGGCTCATGCTCACAGTGTTAGGGGCGGAGGGGAGGTATCGGCCCAGATCAGTGAAGGGCTCAACGGTGAAGGTGACCTCATCCAGCGCGAGGTACGTCTCAACAGGGAGATCAACGGCTCCACCTTCGTACAGTGTTGATGGACTCTCCAATGTCTCCCAAGTCCCTGACAGGTACCTGTCGTAGGGCACGAGCCTAAGGTAGCTGGTCTCTGTCGGTCCGTGGATGCGCAGCAGCGGCTTTTCCTCGCCTTGTTCCTGCCTATCATCAAGATGAGTCGTGTCTGGGTCTGGTTTAGGCTCAGGTAGACTGGGTTTGTTTGGGATCTGCAGTTCCTTGAGGGTCGGTACCTCTCCCACAGCGTCGATGGACAGGGCTAGGAAGAGCACCGAGCAGAGGATGCAGGCTACTGCTACAGCGGCCTTCTGGAGCCTATTCAAAACACCCGTCCACCGTGTATCTTCGGTGTAGCTTGGATTAAAAGAGTTCCAGATTGGAGTAATAGATCAGGAAAATGTACTATGTCATACGGTTTCAACAATCGCGCTATACTAAAACACTCATTTTGAGGTAAACATGGATTCTGAGACAATTGTGTGTAGTCTATACGGTTTCACATGCGGATATATGGTGATTTCCTGCAGTTGTGGGCAAGGGTGATACATCCTAATGAAAAATAGACGTGGCATGACTGGGCTGGAGACAGCCATTATCCTTGTGGCTTTCGTCATTACGGCGGCTGCCTTCGCCTTCGTCGTGCTGAACATGGGTTTCCTGACAGCGGAGAAAGCGCAGTCGGTGATCAGCGCAGGCATGACTGAGGCCAGC
>JBDRQD010000054.1:0-25034 GCA_043826455.1 Candidatus Bathyarchaeota archaeon | reverse complement strand
TAGAAGGTCACAGGGCAGTCGCTGTTACCCCCCGCCACGATACCCATCTCCTTCATAGTCCTGTGCGGGTGAAGCCACCTGGAGCGCTCGGGCCCAAAGTTCTCCGCGTACTGGTCTCCCAGCCCGTACATGTAACCGATGCTGCTAGAGGGCGTCACCCCCAGCTCCTTGATCCTCCTCAACTGTTTGGGCGTGCACAGGCTGTTGTGCTCTATCCTGTGCCTCATGTCCGGCGCCGGCCTCGCCCTCTGCGCCTTCTCGATGGCGTCCAGCGCCATATCCACGCCCCGGTCACCGATGCTGTGGATGCTTACACGCAGACCGGCCTCGTGGGCCCTCATCACCAGCTCCTCCACAGCCCCTGGCTCCGTCATCCAAAGCCCCAGCCCCTTTGGCCCTCTGTTCTGGGGCTCGTAGACGCAACAGGTGCCCCCGGCCCCCGAGCCATCCCCCATGATCTTCACCGACATCACGGCCAGCCACTCGTCCCCTAGGCCGCTCTCCACGCCACATAGCCTCAGCGCGTCCAGCACATCCCCAGACTCATCCCTGCTGACACTCATCATGAGCCTCATCCTCAACCTCCTATCCCCCTCGTCCAGCAGCTGCTTGAAGGCCCTAACACCGTTCCTGTGACCGCTGGCATCATGGGTGCAGGTGACGCCCCACTCGCTGAACTGCCTTACCACTTCCCTGTAGCTCTCCCTCAGCTCATCCACCGTGTACTCCGGGATGTGGTCCCTCACCAACCTCGTCGCGTTCTCGTAGAGAAGCCCCGTGGCCCTCCCCCTGCCGTCGCGCTCTATCTCGCCACCCAGCGGATCAGGAGACTCATCAGTCACTCCGGCCACCTCCAGAGCCCTGCTGTTCACCACGGCCTGGTGGCCCGTGTCAGAGACGATGAACACCGGGTTATCCGGAGCCGCCTCGTCCAGCTCCCACCGGGTGACCTGACGCCGCTCAGCCAGCTTCGAGTCATTATAGTTAGCCCCCTTAACCCACTTACCTGGCCCTAACAGCTCAGCCCTTTCCTTCACCAGCCGCAGGACATCAGCTACATCCCTGACTGGGGGAGCCCTTAAGTCCACCTCCATGAGCCTGGCCGCGATATTGCTGGGGTGAGTGTGACTGTCAATTATCCCAGGCATAGCTGTCCCGCCCTCTAGATCCAGGACCTCCGTGCTCTTCCCCGCCAGGGCCCTGATCTCCTTGGACGAGCCCACGGCCACGAACCGGCCACCCTTGATGGCCACCGCTTCAGCCAATGAGTCCCTGCCGTCCACCGTTATGATCTTACCGTTCACAACAACCATGTCAGGTTGAAGACCGCCCTTCATAACACCACAGAGATACACAGTAGCCCGGTGATTATAAAACCAGCCACCGGAGTGGCTGGTAGAGAGACGGTGGGGGCTGAATCGCAGGATGGACCAAACGATACACCGTTCTCCCCGCCATACCTCGCCCCCTCATCTAAAAACCGTTTATGGTAGTAGAGTGACGACAAACAAGTTGTTTGTAGCCGGCGTTCAACTATGAAAAAGTGGAGTCAGAGCCTTACCACGCCCACGTTGTCCTTCACAACGATCTCCGTGCCGTAAGGCTCTGACAGCTTACTGATTATGCCGAGGATCTTCTCCCCCGTCCTGGCGTCAGCCAACGTCGGCCTGCCCCTCTGGCTCCGGGGCTTACCCTGTCCCAGCTCGATGGGGTGCAGCGTCAGCTCCCTCAGCCTGTCCCCCTCGAACACCATCCGGGGTGTGAAGCTGATCCAGTACTTCTCGTCCTCAGTGAACCATTTGTGGACAGGGTACCCCGGCGTAGGCGGAGCCCTCTGACGGGCGTCGAAGGCCATGCTCACCGTCCCACAGTAGGGGTCTATCTTGTACCTCTCGTAGAAGTCCGAGGGCATCAGCTCCACCGTCTCGTTCTGGAAGATGAAGTTCCCTAGGCTGTAGAAGATGGGTCGCCCGTCTCTGATCTCGATGCCCCTCATGGCGTGGTGGCCGTGCCCGATGAAGCAGTGGCACCCCGCGTCCACCGCGGCCCGGGCGAACTCCTCAACGAACCCCGCAGGCCTCTCGTCGTCCCCAGGCCACCCCTCGTGTGCGTGGAGGCTGAAGAGAACCCAGTCGGCCTGCCTGGCAGCGTCCCTGATCGCCTCCAAGTTACCCTCCACGTCCGCCTTCTTGGCCTTCGTATAGAAGCCCACCTCGTCCCCCGCCACGAACTTGTTGGACAGGAAATGGTAGCTACCCTCCTCCTGGTAGACCTCAGGCAGTCCCATCTCCCTCTCCACCTGCCTCAGCTTCTCGATGGTCTCAGGCCTGACAGCGAACCACTTATCATACCTCAGCGGGTTAAGCCCAGGCCTGCCTTTCATGTCCCGCCGACTGTCCCCCGCCCTCCCGAAGTTGGCGAAGGTGCTGCAAGCCGAGACCATGGCCACCCTGCCCTTATCAGACTCCAAGTACGCGGGCCTCCTGGCCTCAGCCAGGTCACGGCCCGTACCAGCGTGAGGCACCCCCGCCTGATCCAGGTGGAACAGTGTGCTGAAGAGGCCTCCGTACATGTAGTCCAGGCTGTGGTTGTTGGCCGTGCTGAACAGGTCGAACCCCATCCACAGGAGCTCGTCAAGGATGTGAGGAGGCGCCCGGGTGTAGGTCCCTCCGCACTCCGCCGCCGGGTAACAGTCCTCACCGTAGTCGTGGAGCAGCATCTCCAGGTTAGCGAAGGCCACGTCCGCTCCCCGCACCAGCTCCACCAGCTTCATGAACTCGGGCTCACAGTGAACCGACTGCCTCATGGTGATGAGGCTGTCCCCCGTAGCCACCAGACTTATCTCCTTCAAACCGACACCGGGTAAAGTTAGACACGTGAGGATAAAAAACCAGTCAGGGGCATGGTGTGTGAAGGAACCAACAACCCACTAAACTTATTTACTACTCCTTAGTAGTAACATTATTAAATTGGGTTGTGGGTGGAGACGAGACAGAAGGCAGCCATAATCGGCCTAGACGGCGTACCCATCGAGCTCATCGAGGACCTGACAAGCCGAGACGTGATGCCCAACCTCAAAGAGATCATAGGCCAAGGAAAGCTGAACCGGATGAGGTCAAGCCAGCCCCCCAACTCCGCAGTGTCTTGGACCAGCATGGTGACGGGCAAGAACCCGGGCGTCCACGGCGTCTACGGGTTCACCGACTTCATCCCCGGCACCTACAACTCGTGGTACCACCACACCTCGAAGCTGAGGGCCCAGCCATTCTGGGCGCGAAACCCGGACAATAAATGCCTCATCATCAACCTTCCCGCATCCTACCCCGCACAGCCCCTCAACGGCGTCCACGTGTCCGGGTTCGTTTCGCCCAGCCTCAGGAAAGCGGTCTACCCGGGCTGTCTGGAGGAGACGCTCAGAAACATAGGATACGTGATCGATGTGGAGGCGCCTGAGGAGACTACCGATTACAGGGGCTTCGTCAAGAATCTTACTGCAGCCCTCCAGAAGAGGGTGGAGACAGCGGAGGCCCTTATGAAGCAGCACGGCTGGGACCTGTTCTTCCTCGTAATCACTGGAACCGACAGGATAGGCCACTACCTTTGGGACGCCTACATCGACAGAGGCCACCAGCTCCGCCAGGACTTCCTCGAATACTACCAGCGGGTGGACAAGGCGATAGGTGAACTGAGCCGCCTCATCGGTGAGGATACACCCCTGATGATACTGAGCGACCATGGCATGGGCTCAGCCAAGGTATCAATGAACCTCAACACGCTCCTCGTCAAGGCAGGGTACCTGAAGACCCGTGAACCGGCCACGGACTATACCTCGGTGAAGCCAGAGAGCAGAGCCTTCGCCGCGGAGACCAACAAGATATACCTGAACTCTGTGGACCGGTTCCCCGGTGGACGCGTCACAGAAGAAGACAGAGAGCAGACCCTGGGCGAGCTCACAGAGCTTCTTATGGGCGTCTACTACAAGGGCCTGAGCGTGGTGAAAGGAGTCTACACCCGGAGCGAGCTCTTCAGTGGGCCCTACGCCGAGATGGGTCCAGACCTGGTGGTCTTACCTAGGCAAGGGTTCAGCTTCAAGACCAGCCTCCAATGCAACAGACTGTTTCAACATGACAGGCTGAGCGGGACCCACAGGGATGATAACGCGTTCCTGTTCCTACGCGGTGAAAACCATGTCGAGATACCTGAGGGCTTCAGCATAGAGGGCGCCGTCGGGGCCATGAACGCCGCAGGGGGCCTCAATCTATGAGCACGCAACCGAGTTGCCTTGACTGCCCTCACTGTATAAAACATGGAGCCGTGTTGTTAAAGTCGTGCAGTGTCGTGGGAGACGGGGTACAAGAGTCCAGCGCCGTCATAGAGTGCGAAGTGAGGCCTGAACTCGGTTTGTTTGAGCCTTTCAGAGGCAGGTTCAGTTGCCATGCAACTGATATGAGTAAAAAATATGTGCTTGTACCCGTGGACTAGACGTATCCTTTCCTCAGTAGGAGCTCCGCTGTGAGCATTGCTCCTCCCCCAGCTCCTCTCTCAAGGTTGTCGCTGGTCAACACGTAGGAGAGGCCGTTCCTGAAAAGCCTGTTCTCCCTAAGCCTACCCACCAGCGTCACCATGTCCGGGTAACTGCCGTGAACCCGGGGCTGGGGCCCGTACTCGTCATCCACCACATGGATGGGCTGCTCTGGGGCCATGGGCAAACGCAGGGTCTGGGGCTCGGAGCGGAAATCCTCTAAGGCCTCTCTTACCTCTTTGACGGTCACGTGCCTGGATGCGCCGAGGTGTACAGCCTCTGTGTGCACTGTCTCCACGTAGACCCTGGTGCAGGTGGCGTGGACATTTATTGAGGCAGGCTCCACCCCTCCCTCGTTTAAGGCACCGAGAATCTTGTTAGTCTCATGCGCCACTTTTTCCTCCTCTCCCTCAATCAACGGCAGAACGTTCATCTCGACGCTGCGCCTATAAGGTGAGTCGAATCGCAGCCCTTTCTCACCTGCTCCCGAGAGAGCCTGAAGGGACACCATGCTGACCGACTCGACGCCGAACCTGTCGTGGATAGGCTTCAAGGTCATGACCAGCCCCACTGTTGTGCAGTTGGGGCCCGGCACCACGTACCCGTCCCAGCCCCTGTTCTCTCTCTGAGCCTCGACCAGATGCAAGTGCTCCGGATTCACTTCCGGTAGAAGTATGGGGACGTCCGGCTCGTACCTGTAAGCGGAGGCAGTGCTTACCACGGGGATGTGCTCGGCGAAGCGTGCTTCCACTACCCTGGCCACCTCGGAGGGTAGCGCGCTGAAGGCGATGTCGAAGTCTCGTGGGTCTAACCTGTTGATGTCTTGGACCTTCATGTTGAGGACCTCTTCACCGGGCTCGTCGCCGAAGAACACGGCGCCCCGAATGGCCTCTTTGTAGTTTAAACCGTGGGACCTCTCCGAGGCGCCAAGACAGCCCAATTCGAACCACGGGTGATCCCATGCGAACTCCACTATGTTCTGTCCAGCCGCGCCGGTAGCTCCAAGTATTACAGCATTCTTTTTCATAAAATCACCTGAAGAACTCGTTGTAGACCGCCGCCACCGCTAGAGGAATATCGGCGTCATCGAGGCCGAACCTGATGATGTTCTCGCTGTTGGGCTGGGTCGCCTGCTCGATGTTAACGCCGTGCCTGGCCAGCACTCCCGTCAGCCTGCTGAAGAAACCCTTCATGCCTCTCATCTCAGAGCCCACCACACTGAAGGTGCCCTTACGGCCCTTCATGGGGGTCACCTCCACAGCCACGTCCAGGCCCCTCAAGGTCTCAAGGGCTCGGGCCTGCTCCGCCTCAGGCAGCAGGAAAGATATCTGGCTGCCACTGATGGACACGTACCTGATGTCCACGCCGGCCTCGGCTAGGCGCCCAAACACCTTCGCGTAGGCCTCTGAGGGTGTAGCGGACTGGCTGGGCAGCACCTGGACGCCGTGGAGGCCCCTCTGGTAGCTGATGGCCTTGGGCTTGGGGCCGCTGCCGTTGAAGAAAGCCTCCTCGACCACGCCGATGATGGTGCCCTCGCTAGACTCGTCGTAGTAGTTCCTAATCTGGAACTCTATCCTGCCCTCCATCAGCGGGTCCAGCACCTTGTAGTGGACCACCTTGGTCCTCTCCTCTCGCAGAAGCTCTGAGGCCTCCACGTAGCTGAGGTAGGGCACTACTCTGGGTTCGGGGAGATCTTTGAACTGGCTCAGGAGCTCCGGGTGAGCCTCATGCAGCTCCTTGATGAACCGGGGGTCCACCGTCATTATACCGGGCTCCTGGACGTACTTTACAGCCCTCTTGACGCCAAGGCCGTACGCGACGTTCACAGCTGTGTCATCTGTTCCGCCTCTTCCGAGGATGGTGACCTTGCCATGATGGCTCCTTCCAGCGAAGCCAGCGATAACAGGTACGACCCTCATCCCCATCACCGGGACCAGAAGGCTCTGAAGCCTCTTCCGGGTAGCCTCTATTTCAACGGCTGCCTCCAGGCAGTTATCGTCAGTGACAATCAGGTCTTCGCCGTAGAAGCACCTGCTTTTTACCCCGTGGCTTTTAAGGTGAGCCTCAAGGACCCTCGATGAGAGGTTTTCCCCCCTACTCACGGCATACGCGTAGACCGAGTCACCCAACTCTTGAGACGATCTGATGTATAGGAGGACGTTCAGTAGCTTCATGCACTCTGCTTTGAGTTCAACTGAGCTGTGGTCCGTGGGCTGGGCCTCGATGTGCTCATGTAGCAGCTGCTCCATGAACTCCTCGGGTTTGTACTCGCAGTCATTCAGGCTTCTATCCAGTGCTGAAATCAGCTTGTCCGTGACTCCCTTCATAGCCGAGACCACGAGGACGGGCAGCCTACCCTTATTCATCTCCCTTTCAACTATCTTGACAGCCCTCTCGAAAGCCTCCCTACTATGAAGTATGGAGCCGCCTAGCTTGATTACCTCAACTTCCATCGGTTCACGCTCCCCGGCGTCACAGGACTGGAGTGTGGAGAACCTCCTCTATGCTACCAATATCAGGCTCCACGGCCCATAACTTGTTGGCGCGCGAAACAGCCATCGGCAGTTTACCCATGTGGTATCGGACGGTTGTGTCAGGGTCCTTCAGCAGGTTGCCTGTGAGGATGCACAACACCTCCTCATCTCTGTCTATCACTCCCTGCTCAGCCAGCTTCCTGGCCCCCGCCACAGACGCGGCTGAGGCAGGCTCGCAGCCAACACCCGTCGCGTCTATCACAGCCTTTGCGTCCAGGATCTCGGCGTCGGACACCTGCTCCACTTCGCCGTCGGTGAACCTGATGGATTCCAGGGCCTTCATCCAGCTTACAGGGTTCCCTATCTGGATGGCTGAGGCCACTGTGTGCGCCTCCACGGGCTCCAAACAGTTGTGCTTGCCCTTCCAGAGCCTGTAGAAGGGGTTGGCCCCCTCCGCCTGGACGGAGGCTATTCGTGGAACCTTCTCTAGGAAGCCCAGCTGCTTGAGCTCCCTCAATGCCTTGCCGAAGGCCGAGGTGTTCCCCAGGTTACCGGCTGGGAGGACAATCCAGTCCGGGGGGCTCCAATGCATCTGCTGCAGGGCCTCAAACACTATGCTCTTCTGGCCCTCGATCCTCCAGGGGTTTAGGCTGTTGAGAACGTAGAGGCCAAGCTGCCTCGAGGCCTCCTTGACGATCCTCATGGCGTCGTCGAAGAGGCCCTTCACCTGGATCACCTGGGCTCCGTAGGCCAGGGCCTGGGAGAGCTTGCTGAGGGATATCTCCCCCTCGGGGACGAATACTACAGCCTTTAGGCCTGCCTGGGCGGCGTAGGCGGCTATAGATGCGCTGGTGTTGCCGGTGGACGCGCACGCCACCGTCACAGCTCCGGACCTCACGGCCTCCGATACAGCTACGGTCATCCCACGGTCCTTGAAGCTGCCGGTGGGGTTTTCGCCCTCGTGCTTCATTAAAACGTTCTTTATCCCGGTGTAGTCTGAGATTTTTTCCCGTCTGTACAGGTTTGTGTTACCCTCGGGTCGGGTGACGATGTATATTGGGTTGATCTCTGGGTGTACGAGTTCCTTGTACCTCCAGACCCCACTATTGTAGGGCTCCTCTATATTACTCAACCGATGCTCGAAGAGCTCCAGAGATGCCTCAGGGAATATGTGCTCCACCTCCACGATGCCCCCGCAGGAGCAGATGAAGCCATCCACGGTGTCGGCTGCCCTTCCGCAGCGAACGCAACGGTACCTCATCTATATCACCCTTGCTCCCCGGTTGCTTGGCTGCGTATGGTAAACCTTGGAGGGGATGTCCTGGAAGGCCTCCACCATGGCTTTAGCTATCTCCTTGACAGGCTCCCCTACTGCGAACAAGGAAGGGCCCCCTCCAGAGATGCTGCACCCGTATGCGCCGGCCCTGAGGGCGGCCTCCTTGACCTCCCAGAACCGGGGGATCATGGCCGCCCGGTGGGGCTCCACCAGGCTGTCACATATGCTGCGGCCGAAGAGGACCGGGTCCCTGAGGGCAACGGCAGCCGTCATCCTGGATGCGTGCCCTATGTTCTTGACGGCGTCCCTTAGGGACACCTTCTCGGGTAGGAGCTCCCGCGCCTTCCTCGTCTTGTTCTCGATGTTGAGCTCCGGCGCCACCACGACCATGCCTACGCTGGGGGCCTCCAGCTTCACCACGTCGTAGTCCTCGCCCACGAGGACGAAGCCGCCCAGTATGGACGCGGCCACGTTGTCTGCGTGGGGGTGGCCCGCCACGGCGCCCTCTCCCACGGCTGCGAGCCTTATTAGCTGAGGTGAGTTGAGCTTTAGCCCCTCCATCTCGTTTACGGCAACGGCTGTCGCCGCGGCCGAGGCGCCTGAGGAGCCCATACCCTTGCCAGGTGGAAGACCCTTCCTGATCTCCACACTGAACCCGTGGCTAAGATGGTACTCGTCCCTCACCTTCACAAGGATGGCCCCCGAGCTGTTTCTCTCGGGGTCCACCGGAATGCTGTCTGCGCCGACTCCTTTCACTGATAACTTGACCTCTGGTTCATCTATCTGCTGAAGCTGAACGATGTCGCCCATGCTGTCGAGGGCTACTCCGAGGACGTCAAAACCAGGGCCAAGGTTAGCTATGGAGCCAGGCGAGTAAACTCGAACCTGTTTTATAGTCACCCGTCACTCTTGACACCTTGACTCGTGTACGTTCACTTGTAGGCTTATTAACATTATCTATCTAAAACTGAGTACTTTACACAGAAAATGATACACAGATGCGTCTCTTGAAGCGGCTCATCGGCGACACGTGATAATACTCAGAACATGTCATGAGGATGTGGCTTCAAGTTCTTTGTGCCCTCTTAGCAGAGCCCAGAAAACCCCCACACCCATGAACGATATGGCTGAACCAACGTAGAATATAGGCTTCAGGCTGAGGGCGTCCGCCAGCACCCCCGACAGCAGGGGCCCCACCATCATCCCCAGGCTCATGGCGCTCTCAAGGACACTCATCGTGGTGCCTACTCCCAGCTCCCTGCCCTCGATGGCAGCTATTGATGAGATAGCGGGGGTGATCAAAGCGGAGCCAGCGGCGAAGATGATCCGAGCCAGCATCACCTCCCAGAACGTACGTGATATTGCGAAGCTGGCCATGCCCAGGGCGCTGACGACGCCGCCGAGCATAATAAGATTCCTCTTGTTGTACCTGTCTGCAAGAGTGCCGCTGGGCCTCTGAAGGATCGCCCCGATGATCTGGCCCACTGATAGTACGGTGCCCGCGTCCGTCGCTGTTAACCCCAGCCCTCCATCTAACACGGTTGAGGCCATGAAGAGGGATAGGAAGCCCATTATGGAGCTATTACCGAGGCTGTTCACAGCCCTGTACATGAAGCTCGCCAGCAGCATCCTGTTGGACAAAACCTTCCTGAAAGACGGGCGAGGTTTGCTGTGTGTGGGATCCATCGGCTGTGTCTCGGGGAGGAATAACATTGTGAAGGCGAGGCTTACAGCGGTCAGTGCGCACATGACGTAGAAGGGTGCGCTCAGGCTGAAGGCGTCTGTTAGGGTGCCCCCTATGAAGGGTCCTACACCCATCCCCCCGAACATGGCCAGAGTCATGGTGCCCATGTACTTGCCCTCCTGCCCCTTAGGCGCCAGCTCAGCCGCGTACGCCATGGCCACAGGGGAGGCCATCGCCGAGCCCAGCCCGTGTATGAACCTGAAGAAGAGCAAGGAGTTGAAGTCCCAGGCGAAGGTGTATAGGAGGCTGACAACTGAGTAGACAAGGAGGCCGCCTACGATAACCTTCTTTTTCCCTGTGGAGTCGCTTAGCCTACCCGCAGGGGCCGAGAAGATGAACCGGCTTATGCTCCATGCTGAGCTTAGCAGCCCGATCTGAATGTAAGTGGCGCCGAATGTCTGCGCGTACAATGGCATTATCGGTCCCACTATTCCGAGGCCCAACATGGCCACGAAGATGGTTAGTAGGAGAACCTGTAAGCCGCGCTCCATCCCCTTCGAATCAGGCTATTAAAATTTAAAGGCATTTATTTTTAGCTGATGAACGGATGTAGCTGATACTGTTTGCTATTCAGGCCAACGTCTTCGTCGAGCCCTGTCACCGCGTTCCTTTTCGATTGTTGGGCTTTTATCTTGCCAAGCTCTATTACTGGGTAGCTTGTCCGACGAGTACAGATTGCGCTGGTTCAGAGAAGACGATCTCCAGTGGTACATAGATGGACTGAACAAGGCTCTGTGGAGCGAGTACGATGAAAAGGTGTTCCGGTGGAAGTTCAGAGACAACCCGTTCATCCTGAGCTTCACATCGATCGCCGTGGCCGAGCACGCACCCACCGGCATCCCCGTGGCCTTCAACTCCTTCCTCCCCATGGAGGTCAGGGTCGGGGGCACCTTCTTCACAGTGTTCCAAGGCTGTGACGGCTTCGTGGACGAGGAACATAGACGGCAGGGACTGTTCCAGAGGACCATCAAGTTCATGGTGGAGGAGATGAGGGGGCGGAGCCCCGAGCTCCTGATCGGATTCAACCTAGTAGAGGCGGCTGGAGCCGCCCACAAGGCGGGGTCAGCCCTCACTTACGACATAGACAAGTGCATGCTGGGGCGAGACGCTTTCTATGGACTCAATGACAGGTCAGGCGTAGAGCTTGAGCCCATCTCGGCGGACCAGTGTCACGGGCTCTACGAGGCTTGGGCCGAGGAGAGTAAGCTGCTTCACTTTCACAGGAGCCTCCCCTGCCTGCGCTGGCGCATTGAAGGAAACCCGGTGAGACGCGTCCAACCATACAGGCTCATCCGCCGCGGTGAGCCTGACAGCTACGTCGTCGTGGATGAGGTGTCCGAGGAGGGGAGGCTCTACTTGACCATAGACGACTACATCCCGGGGCAGCTGGAAGACGCCCTGCCCAGTGTCTTGGCGTGCCTGAACGAGCTCCACCAGGGCGTAACGGACGTGGAGGTGGACGCCTTGAGGGGGGACGCTCTCGAGAGGGCGTCAAAGCGGCTAGGCCTCACCACAGCTCCATGGCTGAAGGTCATCATGAAGCCCATCAACAACATGTCTCAGAGGGGTGATGCCGTCTACAGGGGCAGCTTGGAGCTGTCCGACGTCGAACGCTGGCACCTGACACCCAGCGACGTCTTCTAACTCTTCAAAATTATCCTGTTTAGCTCACCGGCTCTTACCTGCTTCCGATGTATCTGTCGTATATAGCTGCCACCGCCTCAGGGTTCAGCGCCATGCTCATCTCGATGCCCTTCACCGGGTCGAAGCGGATGGCCTTGAATCCGAACCGCTCCCACAGGCCACGAAGGGCTCTTCCCTGCTCGTCCACCTCCTCCGTCACCAGTTTGATGAACCTGTAGCCTCGCTCGAAGTCGTGGATGATCTCAAGGGCGAACAATGCTGTGCCCAAGCCCTTCCCTTCTATGAGGGACGCGGAGCTGTCGGAGAAGAAGGTCCCTTCCTCCTCGTCATCGTACCCGTAGTCAAAGGCGACGGGTCTGCCGTCCAGGTTTGCCATGAGGCAGAAGAAGCCCTTCGTGGTCGCCCGTTCCATTATCTCCTCCTGGCTGTACTGGAGCTCTTCTCTGAACTTTTCGTGGTCTATTGTCTGTATTGTCTGCCGCAGTTCGTTGTCTTGTTCGTAATGTACTGTTATCCTAACTTGCCCCTCTAGAGATCGGCTCAGGTTGCTCTCGGCTCTCTTGAGGGCTTCTTTGAATGATGGGAGTCTAACTGTCATGAGTGGGGACCTTTTCTACTCTATTTTCGCTGTCGCCAAATGTTCGGTGTCGCGGGTTTGGTGAAAGCTCCATGTTTCTTCGTATAGAACATGTCTTGAATGATAAATATCTTGCATCAAAGGTTTTGAGGAACATCTGCTGGTATTGGAACATCACCTAGCTTTTCTCAGCCGTTTTCCAGGGCATGGTCTTCCAGAAGACGCTCTCCCTGAGGTAGTCCTGCTGCCAGTCCCCGGGCCAGTCCACCATCCTGGAAAGGTTGCTCAGACGGTCAGCGAACTTCACTACGATGGCTTTCTTCGAGTTCAAAATGGGGAAGTACCTGCCCGTCTCCTTGTCTCCCTGGTGCGTGAGCTCCATGACCAGGTCCGCTATCTCCTTGTTGAACTCGCGTATCAGTTCCTCGTAGGTGGTGTCCGTGTCCTCGATGGTGTCATGGAGGAGGCCCGCGCAGAGCATCTCCTCGTCGTCGGTGATGTCCTTCAGCAGGCTGTGCACCTGAACTATGTGGGCGAAGAAGTAGGGCCTCCCCTGGTCGTCCAGTTGACCCTCGTGTTTCTTGCTGGCGAACTCTAGGGCTTTATCCTCTAGGCGACCCATGGCTACTCGCTATGAATTAGCTGTGAAGGTGGCTATAAATTATGGGTGGAGCTAGGGGGGTTTGGAGTGCCAGAACACGCTCCCCTCAAGGAACTTCTGCTGCACGTTCCCGGGCCAGTCCACCATCCTGGCCATGTTGCTTAGTCTGTCGGCGAACTGAACCAAGATCGCCTTCCGGGATCGTAGAAGCGGGAAGTAGTAGTTGTCTACGCTGTCCCCCACGTGGGTGACCTCCAGGACTATGTCGGCTATCTCCTTGGTGAACTCGTGGACCAGCTCCTCGTAGGTGGCGTCCGTGTCCTCGATGGTGTCATGGAGGAGGCCCGCGCAGAGCACCTCCTCGTCGTCGGACACGTCCCGCAGGATGCTGTGAACCTGGACCACGTGGGCGAAGAAGTAGGGCCTTCCGCTGTCGTCCAGCTGACCCTCGTGTTTCTTGCTGGCGAACTCGAGCGCCTTGTCCACTAGCCTGCTCATATGAACCGTGTAATCATATGCAGGGGTTTGAGGATAAAATTATGGATTAGCCCCGCCTCACAGCATTCATGGGATAAGTTAAAGATACGATAATGTCCGGGTTCAACCTAGTTAAAGACTATAAATAGGTAACAGCTGTTGCTGTATATGTTTAAATACCATCAAATCTTCCCTTCTGGGAGTGAACGCTTTTGATAGATGAAGTACGCCAGGCCCTCGAGGAGGTAAGACCCCACCTGCAGGTAGACGGCGGAGACGTCGAGCTGGTCGACGTAAGCAAAGACGGAGTCGTGAAAGTCAGGCTCACAGGCGCCTGCGCTGGCTGCCCCATGAGCACCATGACCCTCAAGTGGGGCGTGGAGAACTACCTCAAGAAGAAGATACCGGCAGTCAAGTCAGTGGAAGCAGTATAGGAGGATTATCCTCTGACGCCGCCCGTCGAACTGGAGCACGCCAAGACCTACGGAGACATATTCACTCTGGTGAAGGGGGCCGTTAAGCGGACCCTGGGTCTCCACCGGGTAGGCCTCATGCTATACCTGGGGAACCTCCCCATGCGTGTGGGGGCCTTCCACCCCATGGGAACCAACGATATAGTCATCAACAGGCGGCTGCTGGGGTCCACTACGAACCTCAAGGAAAAGTCCCACGTTTTCGCCATCCTGGTCCACGAGTACCTCCACACCCTGGGCTTCACAGATGAGCGCCAGGTGCGGAGGCTCACCTACAAGGTCTGCCAGGAGAGCTTCGGCAGGAACCACCCGGCCGCGGAGGCGGCCCTCACGGGGCCTTGGTCCAACCTCACCGAGGAGGACTTCGAGAATATGGAGCCTGAGCTCAACCTAGAGCTCGTGCGAGACTTTGAGAGGATCGACAGCGGCTACATAATATAGAGTTTCTCAATTTACCATGTTCTTTGGTGCCCTAGAACTTAGATCGAGAAGGAACTTCACAGAAATAAGAGCATGAAGCAGGAGATGGAATTTTTTTTCCGCCTTATCCCAGCTGGCACGGTATAAGCCACCAGGCTGAAAACGATACACACGCTATCCACCCGGTAGACCCGAGGGGGGAGGGGGGGTAGAGCAAGAAAAACCGGAAACAGGTACCCCACGCCAAAAGGAGCCACGGAACCGGTCCGATGCGATCCCATTCTATGCAAAAACGCCGTCCATTCCACACAGAAACACGGTCTATTCAGCACATCAGACACGCTGCAGCGGAGAGCCTGATGTGCAAAAAAGGTAGGGGGTATCCCCTAATGGTGAATATTTTTATCATTAGGCATGTTACCCGCCCCAGATGAGGCCATCAGCCCAGCACCAAGCCGAGAAATAATTAAAAAACCATACTGATAGCGTCAAGCCTGGTCCTTGGCCAGGAGTGTCTTCTTAGTTATCTTCACCAGATCCTCGGGGGGTATGGGCTTCATGAGGACCTCCTTGATGCCCAGCTCCTGCTCCTTCACCTCGTCCTTGAAGCTGCTGTACCCGGTGATCATTATGATGTTGATGTCGCTGCTGTTCTCCCTGATCTTCTCGGCCACCTCGTCCCCCAGCATATCCGGGAGGTTGATATCCAGAATGACCAGGTCGTAGGGCTTCCTGTTGATCTTGTACAGCGCCTGGAGGCCCGTGACAGCGGTGTCCACGTTGAAGCCCACGCTCTGAAGCACCAGCTTGAAGGTGTTGGCCAGGCTCTTATCGTCGTCCACAACCAGGATGTTGGAGACGCCGGCTTCCTCCTCCACCGCCTCCTTCCCCAGCTCGTACTCCATGACGCTGCGCTTAAGGTTAGGGTCCTTCTGGATGGTCTGGCTGACCACCTCAAGGCGCGCTACCAGTTCGTCCAGCTTCTCCTCATGCTCTCTAAGTATGTTGATGAGAAGATCCAGGACATCTATTTTTTCTGTGAAGGACATGCTCTCACGTAGACTGCGCTCTGTGAAGCCTATCCCAAACGGGAGTATAAGACTCTTTTTACATTAAAATCTGGATGAATGATCTATATTTGCATGCGCGTCTGAGCATCTCGGGCACTTGAGAGTCTGGCTGTGGCCCTGGGGGTAATTCTCTACGATCCCGTGGACCGGGCACCTGAAGGCGTAGAACTGGATCTCGCCTCTCCAGCCGGGCCTACGCCGCATCTCTGTGGACGCTGAGCCGGCTATGAGAAGCTGTATCCGCTGGATCAGGCTCAGCCCGGGCTCTGTTTCAACCATTTCCACCGCTTGGTTTCAGGGCGCGAAAATGATTACGGTTCCGTGACCCACCCCGCTAATCCTGCGCGCACACGCGTTGCCGGTGACAGTTTTAAAAGCCTTGACTCCCCCTCTCTTCCCGTGATCTTATGAGGAATCAGGTTAACGAGTTCAAGTACGTCGTCGAGGCCAACCGGCTCATGAAGGGCGGCGGGCTCCTTTTGGTGGCCCAGGGGAAGAAGGGTAAACCCAACGCCATGACCATTGGCTGGGGCTTCCTGGGCACCATTTGGAGGAGGCCAGTGTTCGTCGTCGCGGTCAGGCTCTCCAGGCACACCCATAAGCTACTGGAGGAGTCGGACAGCTTCACGGTGTGCCTCCCCGGGAAGGGCATGGAGAAGTGGCTGGATGTCTGCGGGACCAAGTCCGGCAGGGACATTGACAAGTTCAAGGAACTGGGGATGACCGCCGCCAAGGGCGTCAAGGTGAAGGCCCCCTACATTGAAGAGTGCCCAGTCCACATCGAGTGCCAGATACTGTACAAGGACGAGATGAGGCCCGGGGAGCTCATGAAGTCCGTGGAGGACGAGGTGTACCCGACCAAGGACATGCACGTCATCTACTACGGTGAGGTCAAAGGAGTCTACGAGGTGGAAGGCGCGGCAGGTAAGCTGGGGTGAACACCATGAAGATGCTGATAGTTTACGATTCCCGGAGCGGGAACACGGAGAAGATGGCGCAAGTCGTCGCGGAGGGGGTGAAGGCAGCGGGGGTGGAGGCCGTGCTGAAGAAGGTGGACGACGCCACGGTGGACGAGATACCCCAGTACAAGGGTCTGATACTGGGGTCGCCGGTTTACTATGGTCTGCCCACGGCCAAGATCAAGGAGTTCATCGACGCCAGCGTCAAGCACCACGGGAAGCTGGACGGCATGGTGGGCGGGGCCTTCGCCAGCGCCGGGGGCACCCACACAGGCGCAGAGACCACAATCATAAGCCTCCTGGAGGCCCTCATGGTTCATGGGATGGTGGTCCAGGGGACCTCGGGGACCAACCACTACGGCGCCGCCAGTGTGGGGGCGCCCGACGACAAGGGTGTCGAGGTCTGCCGCAAGATGGGTGAGCGCCTCGGTAAGCTAGCCAAGAAGCTTCACACCTAACCCCTTTTCCCGGTGACAGGTTATAACTGGTAACGACTCACACTAGTTTGTATGGCACTCGACAAGGCCCGGCTCCTAGACAAGGTGCGGGAAGGAAGAGATGAGCTGGTTAAACTCTGCTCAGAGCTCGTGAAGATACCTAGCGACAACCCACCCGGCGACACGTCCCAGCTAGCCGCGTACATCCAGAGCTATCTAGGTGAGAGAGGCGCGGACGACCAGGCCTACGAGCCCGTGGATGGCGTCGTGAGCCTGGTCTCCAGTGTAGGAGAGGGGCGACCCCACCTGGTCCTCAACGGCCACCTGGACCAGTTCCCCGGGGATGTGGGTGAGCTGTGGACGCGGCCACCCCACTCAGGCTCAGTGGAGGGTGGATTCATCCACGGCCGGGGGAGCGGCGACATGAAGGGCGGGCTGGCCTCTCTACTATTCTGCTACGGGGTTCTCGTTGGCGAGGAGCTGGGCGGCCGGCTCACCTTCACCGGCACCTCAGACGAGGAGACCGGGGGACGCTGGGGCGCCCTGTGGCTCCTCGATAACGTGAAGGGCCTAGAGGGTGACGCTGTCCTCAACGGGGAGCCCTCAGGCTTAACCGTGAGGATCGGTGAGAAGGGCCGGGTCCCTCTCCTGCTCAGGGCTGAGGGTAAGGCGGCCCACGGCAGCTTCGCGGGCTACGTCGGGGAGAACGCCATAATGAAGATGGTGAGGGCTCTCCCGAGTGTTCAAGAGCTCCAAGGGCTTCCGGCGGCCCTTGACGCAGATACCGGGAGGCTCGTGGACGAAGTGATGAAGGGGTACAGGGACCAGTACGGCCACGAGTCTGAAGCCATGGCCGACGTCCTGAGGCACCTGACGGTGAACATCGGTGTGGTTAGGGGTGGCACCAAGGAGAACATAGTGCCGGCGCTGTGCGAGGCCGAGGTGGATATACGGTTGCCTCTGGGCTTCACCCCTGAGCAGGTGAAGGGGCTTGTGGAGGAGAAGGTACACATGATGGAGCCATCCATCAGTGTGGAGTGGGGTAGACACCCCAGCGTCATCACTGGGTCCACCTACTCGGGCCCCGACGAGGCGGTGGTTGAGCTGCTCAAGCGTAACTCTGAGGCCGTCACAGGCAGGGCGCCCCACCTGAGCTTCACCTCCGGTGGCACGGACTGCAGGTTCTGGAGGCTGAGAGGGGTACCCGCCGTGTCCTATGGGCCCAGGGTCTACGGGATGGGGGGCGTAGACGAGCACATCACCGTGGACGACCTGGTGGTCACGGCCCTGGTCCACATGGGGACTATGGTGGACTTCCTGGAGGGTAACAGTGAAGTTCTTTAGCCACCCCGAACCCATTGGGTGCATATGAAGATCACCTACAAGCCCGTGGAGGAGCTGGTAATCCTGGAGATGGTGGAGTACACCCTGGACAAGCTGGCCGAGACAGGGGCACTGATCCAGGACGCCGGCCACCCCCTGGTACTCAACTGGGCGGAGGGCGTCGTCTTCCACCACATGCCCCTCCCCTTCAACACCAAGGAGCTGCTGAAGGAGCGGCAGCAGGGTAGGATCTACTGGGCCAGCGTCATATACGCCCCAATGCCTGAGTTCAGGCCCAGCCTTAAAGTGGGCCCACGGGACATCCCCGTGGTGGCCACCCCGAACCCTCTGTTAATCAAAGCGGCCAAGTGGATCAAGGACCAGCTTACCGGGTTTAGGGTCTCCTAGGCTCCTCCTCGCCCCTGATTATCTGCCTGTAGTTCACGCCCTTAATCATCAGTATCTTCTCAGGCACTAATCCGCCCGGCTTGAAGATCAGGAACACCAGGAGAAGGGTGGAGAGGATGATGTCCTCGAAGTAGCTGATGAGCTTGATCCACATGGTGCCTATGAGGAGGGGACCAAGCGTCTGCTTGGATATGTTCAAGGCCTTGATGATGCTGACGCAGACCAGGGTTCCAATGTAGGCGCCCGCGTTGTTCCCCAGGCCCCCTATGGTGATCATGAGCCAGGGCCAGAAGGTGTAGCTCACCCTGTCGTACATGGTGTGCTGAACGTAACTGTAGTAGTAGCTGAGGAGGACGCCGCTCAGTGCCATGATGCCGCTGCCGAACATCATCACCTCCCGCCTCACCATCGCCACGTTCTTGCCTGTGCTCTCGAGACTGACCTCGTTCTCCCTCACGGCCCTCATGAGCCTGCCGAAGGGGCTGTTCATCATGGACCTCATTATGAAGAAGCAGACGAGCCCCACGGATAGGATGACGGTGGCAAGGATCACCATCTGCTCCCCCTGGTACCAGGTGAATGGGTTAGGAATGAAAGCCCCCAGAGTACCGCCGGCGATCCCCTCGTTATTAGCGGCTATGTTGCTCACGGCGCTGCTTATGATGAGGAGGAGGATCATGAGGCGTGTAGCCCTAAGCCTGCCGCTGACAGCCCCTATGAGCCACCCCGTTGTGGAGCCGAGCACGAAGGCTAGGGCCAGGCTCAGCACGAATATGCTTGTACCCAGCAGAGGCTTCTGCTGGAATAGGTTTGTGATCAGCCTAGTGTTGTAGGGGTTATCGTAGACCCAGTTGGGCTTAAACAGGAGGCCCATCTGCTCACCTATCCACATGCAGACTCTGACGATGAGGGCGCTCACAGTGTAGGCTCCTATGGCCACGCTTGCGTTGCTGCTCATGTTGGGGATGCCAGCGTTGCCGAACTGGAAGTTTAGGGCCGTCGAGATTATGACGTAGTGGCCGAAGAAGATGGCCGCGTTTATCAGCGTTATCTGTATGGGGTGAAGCAGCGGAGGCACCGTGGATACAAACCGTCACTCAACGAGTTATAGACCTTTGCACCGGCGCGCACAGCATTTTTTATATTATCGGAGATGGGTCATACATGAAAGACATAGAGGTATGCTAGATGAGAGACAAGGCAGTATCAGACATCTTCGAGGCGGCGAAGAAGGAGAAGCGCAACTTCCTCTTTGAGCACGAGGCCAAGAAGCTCTTCGGCCTCTACGACATGCCGGTCACCAGGATACAGGTAGCCAAGACAGAGGAAGAGGCTGTCAAGGCGGCCAAGAAGATAGGGTTCCCCATAGTCCTCAAGATAGTCTCGCCCCAGATCCTCCACAAGAGTGACGCCGGCGGCGTCATCGTGGGCGTCAAGGACGAGCAGGGCATCAGGGACGGCTTCAAGAAGATCATTGCCAACGCCAAGAACTATAAGGCAGACGCCGAGATAACGGGCATCCTGGTCCAAGAGATGGCCCCCAAGGGCACAGAGATCATTGTGGGAAGCACCACGGACCCCACCTTCGGGCCCACCATCATGTTCGGGCTGGGCGGAATCTTCGTGGAGATACTCAAGGACGTCAGCTTCAGAGTGGTGCCCATCGACCAGGTGGACGCCATGGAGATGCTGGAGGAGATCAAGGCCAAGAAGATACTGGACGGAGTCAGAGGCATGCCCCCCAGCGACAGGAAGACCCTGGCCGATATCCTAGTGAAGACCAGCAGGATGCTGGAGGAGTGCCCAGAGATCAAGGAGCTGGACATGAACCCCATCCTGGCGTACCCTGACGGGGCCAGGATCGTGGACGGCAGAGTCATCATGTGACCGTCGCCCCCTCCTACTTTTACCCAACACGACTCGGCTTCGTAACACACAGCCTTTCTGAACGCTGCCAAACATCCATCCGAGAGACTTGTTAGACCGCTGGCAGCTGCTCCACCAGGACACTAAGATCAGGGTCCTCTACAGCACGCTGAAGACTCTACTCGGGTTCCTAGCCATCGTGGTGGCCTCAGAGTACGTTTCCAAGGCCTTCGCCATGGGAATAACAGGGTCATGGATGATCTACTACGGTGAGGCCATAAGCTTCTTCATACTGGGCTCAATCACGTTGCGGGAGGGGGCCAGAGCCCTCATGGCCCTCGAACAACTCACGAAGGTCTTTGAGGCTCAGGCTCCTCAGCTCCTGGAGGCTGAGCCCTATGCGTAGCCACCTTGCGGAGGCTTAAAGCAAGGTTCAGAAGTATCAGGAGGCCCCCCCCAGCCAGCAGCGCGTCCGTGGCCATCCTACCGCCGCCATTTGTCAGAAGGTCCAAGGTCATCACGGTGTCCCGTCTCAGCGTCTTAGCCGCAGTCAGTATGTTGGGGGGCCCTGTGCTCAGGTAGCTGCGCTCCGACAGGCTGGAGTAGGACTGGCCGCCGAAGCTGTAGGCGGCCGTGGCGGGCCTCAGAGTGTAAGCCCCCGGGTTCCCAGGCTTCACTGTGTAGGAGATGGACGTGGACTGGCCCGGCCCAAGCGCAGCCTCTATCTTCTCGGTCCCGCCCTCCACCTTGACGCTTTGGCTGTATGTGCTGAGCAGGCCGCCGTCCGTTATCCTGAGGTTCTCCACGGCCTGGGTTCCCCGGTTGGTGGCGGTCACCGTGACTGAGAGGGTCTGGCCTACGGCGCTGGGTCCCTCCAGGGTCCTCTCCAGAACGACCCTGGGGGGCAGGGGTAGGCTGGTAGACACCCGCATATCCTCTGCTCCCAAGTTGGGGTCGTGGGTTACCTCTATGATCCCCAGCCCTGTGAGGAATTGGATGTAGAGGCTGAGGACGTAGGAGTCCTCGGGCTGGTCTGTGCACACGGCGACGTTTGGGGTCAGGTCCCCGGCCCGGGTGTTGTTGGGGGTGACCAGGGTTATGAAGCTGAGGTCCGAGGACTGGCTTAAGCTGACGCTCGGCTGGCCCAGCAGCTCTAGGAGGTCCAGTGAGAATCCGCCTCCGCGGGGTTTGACGCCTGTGTCCCAGATGTGAGCCCCTAGGGCCACATGCAGGGACTCCGACTTCACCAAGTTCAGAGGCTCCTCAAGCTCCGCAGGGTACGCGGGTATACTCATCCTCTCCAGCAGGGGCCCCAGGTTGACGCTCCCCACCGCCAAGACCGTGGTCTCAGGGGAGCCCTCTGTGGCGCCCGGAACCAGGGCGCCGCTGGTGAGAGCCCCTGAGATGGCTTGAGCCAGTCCCCCTCTGCCGGTGAACTCTGCCATGAGTACGGGTGCCAGCTCCTCCAGGCCGCTGTCTGAGTACTCCACCACCACCGTGAGCGATGGTAGAGCCATGCTGCTGTACTCCATCTCGGGAACCGGGAAGGCCCCCAGGCTGTGAACCTCTATCCCGTAGGCTTCAGCCGTCGCATGGCTCATCTCGGCTGCAAGGCTTCGGGCTTCACTCGGAGACGTGTCCACATATACGGAGACCAGCAGGGTGCCCGGGATGAGGTTGACCAGGGACCCTGCGTCCAGGCCCTCGGGCAGGCTCATGGTCGCCACAAGTGGGTCCAGGTTCATCCTCTGCACCACCAGCATGTGCGCCACCAGATTGCTGTGGCCGACCCTGGTGCCCGCTGTGGCGACGAAGGCATCCAGCACCATGGCCCGCCCCTGCCTGTCAGCTATCCCTAAAAGGTTCTCCACGTAGATGCCGTCGCTGGTGTCAATGATCTGCGCCCTGGATGGTGTGACCCCCGATGAGACCAGTAAAACCAAGACGATGAATATACCTTGGCTAACCCTTGAGAGGTTCCGCGGAAGCAGTTCCGCTCCCCGGGTCTCCAGTATCCGACCGGCTTCCACCCCCAGGAGGGCCCCAACAACAATGAGCAGTGGCCTCAGGAGCGCAGAGAACCCCAAACTGTACGCCGTCTCCCTGAGCATGTCCATGGCCTGCTCCTGGCTCAGGTTCTCGATGCCGCCGCCCATCATCTGGGCCACCTTCTCCCCAACTATGGGTGTCTCCAGGAGACCTGTGATGGTCATCCCCGGCGGTATTGGCGGGATCGCTGATAGGGGACTACCGCCCTGCCTGTCTTCAACCAGGCTCTGGACGTTCATGGCAAGCCCGAAGAGGCTTAAAGCGAGCACGGGCACCAGCATCAGCCAGACCATGAGCATAGTGAGTACAGCGCCGAGCCGCCTTCTCACAATGAGTCCACCTAGGAAGGCGACGGCCAGCCACAGCAGGCCCACGGCTGCGTAGGCGAAGGGGTCGGCTGCAAGCAGGTAGAAGACGGTGACAGTGGTGTACAGCTCGGCTCCGAGGCTCGGTGACAGCCAGAGGGCTAACTGCTTGAGTGAAGGATGCAGAACCAGAAGCCCCAGCCAAAGAACGGTGAAGAGGCAGGTCAGGAAGGCGGCCGTCTTCCTCATGGGTCACAATATTGGGGGTTATAGCTAAAAGCTAATCCCCGGACATGGCCCTGAAGACGGGTTTCGCGGCCTCCAGGCACTCCTTGTAGATGCCGTAGTATCGGCTGTACTCCTCTCTGTTGGCCTCGTCGGGCTCCACGGGCACCTTCTCGCCGAGCCAGTCCTCTATGACCCTGTGGTCCTTGATGACCCCTGTCCCCAGGCCGGCCAAGATGGCGTCCCCCAGGGGAGCACCCTGCGCCCCGGGGATGTAGCTCATCCTGACTCCGGTGACGTCGGCTATTATCTGCCTCCACAGAGGCGACCTGGCTCCGCCGTCCACCAGAGTGGCTCTATTGATCTTTAGCCCCGTCTCCCAGGTGGCCTCCAGGCTGTACCTCATGGCGTAGGCGACGCCCTCCAGGACAGCGCGGAACATGTGGGCTCGGGTGTGGTAGACGGTGAGGCCCAGGAAGCCGCCCCGGATGTGCTCGTCCCAGTAGGGGGCCCTCTCCCCCACCATCATGTGGGGCAGGAAGATGAGGCTGCCGCTGCCGATGGGGGCCTCCGCTGCCGCCTCGTCCAGCAGCCTGTAGGCGTCCACTCCCGTCTCCCTCGCCTTCTCCACCTCCGGAGCCCCCAGCTGGTCCCTGAACCAGCGCACCGTGAAGCCCGCCGTGGATACGCCGGTGAAGCTGTACAGGTACTCTCTGCCCTTGACCACGTAGGGGAAGTTGATCATCCTGGGGCTGAGCCTGGGCCTGTGGCTTATGAACCCGTTGCACATGCTTGTGCCCAGCATTGATGCCAGGTCGCCATCCTCTATGGCTCCCCCGGCCAGGGCGCTCACGGGGGCGTCGATGCCTCCTGCGCACACCGGGGTGCCCTTTGCCAACCCGGTTAGTCTGCTGCCGTCCGCGGTGACTTCTCCTACTACTTCCTCGCTGCTGTGAATGTGCTCTGGGAAGAAGCCCCTGGGTACGCCGAGCTCATTCATCATCTCACTGCTCCAGTCCCGCTTGTGGATGTCGAAGAGGCCTCCGTAGTTACCGGCACTGCTGTAGTCGATGCTCTCCACGCCGGTGATGGATCTAATGACATGGGCGTTGGGCGTCTCTATCCTGTGTATCTTACTCCAGTTCTTCGGCTCATTGTTCCTGATCCACAGCATCTTCGTGTACCCATAGTAGGGGTCGATGACGTTCCCGGTTACCTTGTAGAGGGCGTCTACGCCGATGGTCTCCCGGAGCGTCTTGCACTCCCCGGTGGCGCGTCTGTCAGCCCATATGAGGCACGGTCTGATGGGCTTGTACTGCTTGTCCACGGGGACGCCGCTGCCCCCGTAGAGGCTGCTGATGGAGACTCCGGCTATGTCCCGTGGGTTCACCTTGGATCGCTCCACGGCCTCCTTGATGGTGGCGTGGGCCGCCTCGGCCCAGACTCCTGGCCACTGCTCGGCCCACCCCTGCTGGGGGGTGAGGACCCCATACTCCTTGAAGCTGTTGGCGAGAACATTTCCCTCAGGGTCTACTAGGACGGATTTTGTGCCCAGGGTGCCTATGTCGGTGCCAACGAGGTAGCTCAAATGGTCACTTCCTGGGTATGCGTCGGTCCACGGGTGCCAGCTTGAAGGGCTTGTGGGGCTCCGTCTGGTACCAGTAGGCGGTGCTGCTATAGTCGTCGCTGCGGTGGTTGGCGTGGCCGTGCTCTATGGTGACCCGGATGCTCTTCTCGAAGTACACGGGGTCCGGGATGTGGTATCTGTACCACGTGACCTTGCCGCTCCAGTTCTTGCCGCCCGGGATCGGTAGCCCGTGGTAGGGGGCGCAGTGCTCCTGGGTGGGGCACCAGCTCATCCCGTAGTAGTCCTCGGTGCCTGTGCCCACGAGGCTGGGCAGCTTCTCCCCATCTATGTAGATCATGTCGTCGCCCTCACCGTACCAGTTGAACTTGTCCGATTTCCTGAGGTTGACGACGTTGACGTTGCAGCCCACGGAGTGGCCTTTGCCCTCCGCCTCCAGCAGAAGGTAGTTGCCTTTGCCGTCCGGGTTCTCGCCTTCGAACATCCATGTCCTGTTGGGGACCCCTCTGTCGCTTATGCCGTCTGTGGGGTTCTCCCTGCGCCACATGGCGTGGAACCTGCCCAGGCCGTCCCCGGGCTTGCTCCACTCCTCGTAGTCC
>JBDRQD010000053.1:0-5123 GCA_043826455.1 Candidatus Bathyarchaeota archaeon | reverse complement strand
GGTTTACCGGAGTTCTTTCAGTTACATATTTACAGTAAGTATCCTGGCGTTGGGGAGATTCCGCTCCTCCTATTTACCCAAAATATTATACCCTTGACCAGTTTCCTATCCTCTGATACTTCATGAACCCTGACAAGTTCTACTCAAAGCTGGGGGCATCCTTCAAGCCGGGTGTCCTGACTACAGTGGTCCTGGCCGCCGAGGAGATGAGGCGGCAGGGCAAGAAGATCATAGGCCTCACGGGGGGCATGTACGACGAGGAGAGCTTCCCCTGGAGGGAGGTGCGGCAGATCTTCATGGACGCGTCGGAGCAGGACTGGAGAGTGATGCTCCAGTACGGCAGCACCGCAGGCCTCATGCCCCTACGGGAAGAGCTGGCCAAGTTCATGAAGGGCCACGGCGTAGCGGCTGACCCCTACAGGGAGATCATGGTGACCACGGGGAGCCAGGAGGCCCTGGACCTGGTCACCAGGGTGTTCATCGATAAGGGGGACGTGGTCGTGGTGGGGGCCCCCACGTACCTGTCCGCCCTCAGCGCCTTCAAGACAAATGACCCGGAGTTCAGGACCGCTGCTCTGGACGACGAGGGCATGAAACCGGAGGCCCTGGAGAAGGTCATCAAGGAGGTGGAGAAGGAGGGCAAGCACGTGAAGCTCCTATACGTGATCCCCAGCTTTCAGAACCCCACCAGTACCATGATGCCCGTGGAGAGGCGGAAGAAGATCCTGGCCCTGGCCAAGAAGCACGACTTCTTGATACTGGAGGACAACCCCTACGGGTACATCAGCTTCGAGGGCCCCATGCCCACCCCCATCAAGGGCCTGGACGACGAGGGCAGAGTCATGTACACCAGCACCTTCAGTAAGATAGTGAGCCCCGGCATGAGGATCGGGTGGCTGGTGGCCCACAAGGAGTTCATATCCAAGATGGTGGAGGCCAAGAGCAGCACCAGCATCAGCAACTCCCTCATCGACCAGTACGCGGCCGCCAAGCTGTTCCAGCAGGGCGTGGTGGAGAAGCAGATAGAGAAGATGACCAAGGTCTACAGGAAGAAGCGGGACGTGATGCTGGAGGCCATGGCGTCCAGCTTCCCCAAGGAGGCCAAGTGGAACCACCCCAAGGGAGGGCTCTTCCTCTGGGTGACCCTGCCTAAGAAGGTGAACGCCACAGAGCTCCTAATGGAGGCCGTGAAACGGGGCGTCGCCTACATCCCCGGCAGCAACTTCTATGTGACGGACACCCACAACCACATTCGGCTCAACTACAGCCACCCCAGCATCCAGGACATCGTGGAGGGGGTCCAGATACTGGGCAGCCTGCTCAAGGAGCAGGTCTAGACCCATCTTCTCTAACCAATATATGTAGTAATCATCACGTTCTACGGCCTATAACGCTTATAATCGTACTGGGGCAAAACTTGATCGCATTGAGTCCACGAAGATCAAGCTTCCAGATAGCTGTAGATGTGTTAACGGTCATCAATGAGGGAGAGTCTAGGCCGACACGCATCATGTATGCGTCCAATCTCTCGTGGAACACCCTGCGGAGCACCCTCGACCTCCTGGTGAGCAAGGGCTACGCCGAGGAGGCGTCTGACCTCCAGACCAGAGGCAAGCAGTACTGTATAACCCAGTCAGGGTCGAACGTCCTCAGGTACTATGACCGTTTGGAGGACCTGGTGAAGCTGGAGACCCGTGCATAGGTCCGACTCCACCTTTTTCACAGAGATATTTTTACTGATCTCAGTAACCGGGTGCCAGGTAGCGTTACTGTCAGCCATTGAACCCTAAATCTTATCTCCCCCGGCTCCGGAGATCAGGGTGCCCCGAGGACCCTACATGAGCCTGTCAGAGCGGGAGATCCTGTTCCTGCGAGCCCTGTGCAGCTACCAGCATGGTCACGTCACCCAGGACACCCTCAAGGCTAAGCTGGGAGGGTTGGGGGTGGAGGAGCAGGAGTTTAAGCAGTTGAAGAAGAAGCTGCTTTACTCGGGCGTCATAGGGGTGGTCTATGGAAACATCACCCTTGAGGACAAGAGCGTGCTGGAGCGGCTGCCCCCTGAGGTGGCTTGACCGTTTTAAAGATTCAGTGACGATTTGACGCTAAACGTATTCAAATGGCTAAAAAAATAAATTCAGTGGCCTCAAACATTCAGGGATTAGCTGTCTTTTCCTGTCCCTTTGGTCAAATGAGAAACGATAAATGGGGCTTGGATGGAGATAGTATTATAGGATGCTGAACCTTGGCTAAGAAGCAGCGGATAACCCTAATCGGGTCACTGTGCAAGGGGTGCGGCTACTGTATAGAGTTCTGCCCCAACAAGGTATTCGAGAAGTCCGATGAGGTGAACGAGAAGGGTGTGACGCTGCCGAGGGTTAAGGACCCTGACAAGTGCACCCTCTGCGGGCTCTGCACGAGGCTGTGCCCGGACTTCGCTTTGACCATGACGGAGGAAGAGGATGGCTAGAGATGTTCTGACTGGAAGCCACTTCGTCAACGGCGACTGGGCGTGCGCCGAGGGGGCTGTGTCGGCGGGGTGCAGGTTCTACGCCGCGTACCCCATTACGCCAGCGACGGAGATAGCTGAGCGCCTGGCTCAGCGGTTCCCGGCGCTGGGGGGCAAGTTCATCCAGTTCGAGGACGAGATCGGGGCCATAGCCTCTGTCCTGGGGGCGTCCTTCAGTGGTTTGAAGGCCATGACCGCCACCAGTGGGCCGGGCATCAGTTTGATGCTGGAGAACCTTGGGCTGGCCGTGATGACGGAGGCGCCGTGCGTGGTGGTGAACGTGATGAGAGGAGGCCCCAGCACGGGTCAGCCCACCATGGGTGCCCAGGGGGACGTGATGCAGTGCAGGTGGGGTATGCACGGGGACGTGGAGATCATAGCCTTGGCCCCGAGCTCCGTGCAGGAGATGTATGATCTCACGGTGGAGGCCTTCAATCTAAGCGAAGCTTATAGGGTGCCGGTTTTTCTCCTGAGCGACGCCAACATAGGCCACATGTATGAGAGGCTGGTGATCCCGGCCGAGGACGAGCTGAGGATAGTTGACCGGAAGAAGCCCGCGGTTCCGCCTAAGGATTACAGGCCCTACGAGGCCGACGAGTCCATGGTTCCGCCCATGGCCAGCTTCGGGGACGGGTACAGGTTCTACTCCACGGGGTTGACTCACAACGAGATGGGTTACCCGGACACGTCTGTGGAGGCCCAGGACAGGCTGGTGAGGAGGCTCTCGGACAAGATTAGGCGAAACGCGGACAGGATCACCAGGGTGGATAGGCTTATGGTTGATGACTGTGATGTCCTGGTGGTGGCCTACGGCATCACCGCCAGGTCTGCTGCAACGGCCGTGAAGCAGGCCCGGGAGCAGGGCTTGAAGGCGGGGCTCCTTAGGCTTGTTTCTTTGTGGCCGTTTCCGGAAAAAGTCTTGGAGGAGTTGGCCGGCCGCGTCAAGGGTGTGGTGGTGGCCGAGATGAACTACGGGCAGCTGGTCAGAGAGGTGGAGAGGGCGGTGAGGCCCGTACCCGTGCGGTTCTTGCCTAAGTTGGGGGAGAACCCGCACAGCCCGGCTGAGATACTTGAGGCTGTGAGGAGGATGGCGCCTTGACTCAGGAGATGGATCACCTGTTGTCTGAGTACCTGCGGATGGATAGGCTGCCCCACATCTGGTGCGCCGGGTGCGGCTTGGGGATTATTCTTCACAGCTACGTTGAGGCCTTGAAGGAGACGGGGTTGGACCTGGATAAGGTGGTGACGGTGTCCGGGATCGGCTGCGCGGGGCGGGCTAGCGGGTACGTGAACACGGACGCGTTCCACACGACGCATGGTAGGGCTCTGCCCTTCGCCACGGGTATCAGCGTCTCCAGGCCGGACCTGAAGACGGTGGTGATCAGCGGCGACGGTGACCTGTTCGCCATCGGGGGTAATCACTTGATTCATGCTGCGCGGCGGAACGTGGATATGCTGGTCATCTGCAGCAACAACTTCAACTACGGGATGACGGGGGCCCAGTTCGGGCCTACGACGCCCCCGAGGACTAGGACGCCCACCAGCCCCTACGGAAGTGTGGAGAACCCGTTTAACTTGGTGGCGCTGGTGGCGTCGGCGGGGGCCACCATGGTGTCCCGGTGGACGGTTTTCCATGTTTACCAGCTGAGGAACGCGATAAAGAAGGGGCTCACCAGGAGGGGCTTCAGCTTCATCGAGGTGATAAGCCCCTGCACCACGGGCTTCGGGAGGCTCAACAGGCAGAGCCCCCTGGATATGATGAGGCAGCTGAGGGATAACAGCAGGGTGAGGAGGGTTCACCCCACGGAGGCACTAATTGATCCTTTCGGTGAGATCATCCTGGGGGACTTCGTGGAGGTGGAGAGGCCCACGTACAACGAGGCGCTGGCGGCGCTGGAGGGTGAGGCCGATGAGTAGGGGGTCGCGGGTGGAGATCAGGGTGGCGGGGTACGGGGGCCAGGGCGTGATCACGGCGGGGTATGTGCTGGCTAACGCGGCCACCATCTACGATGGTCTGCATGGGTTGATGACTCAGAGCTATGGGCCTGAGGCGCGGGGTGGGGCGTGTAAGGCGGACATCATCGTGTCGGGTGAGCCTATCGATTACCCGAAGGTTTCTGGCGTGGATTTCCTGGTGGCCTTGTCTCTGGATGCTTACATCACTTTCAGGGATTTTGTTCGGTCTAGGGGTGCCGTGATCTATGAGGAGGGGCTGGTGGACATCCCTGAGGGGGAGAGGGCTCCGGGTGTCAGGTATTACCCTGTTCCTGCTTTGGGGGCGGCTCGGGAGCTGGGTAACCCGTTGGCGGCTAACATGGTGATGCTGGGGGCGGTTCAGGCCTTGACGGGGGCTGTGAGCCTTGAGGCTCTCAAGGGGGCTGTGGGGGACAGGTTTCCGAGGTTCAGGGATGTGAATCTGAGGGCCGTTGATCGGGGTGTGGTGCTGGCGATGGGGCTTCTGGCCGGTTGAGGGCTGTTTGTTACGGGTGGCTTGTATTTCCAGGAAGTTTAGGGTTGTTTTGTTCAGGATTGATGAGTTTGTTCCTAGTGGCTGGGAATTGTGTTGTGGGGGGGGTCTCTGGGGCTCCGTGGTTTGTTATTGGCTTGTGTGTGGAGG
>JBDRQD010000052.1:0-13865 GCA_043826455.1 Candidatus Bathyarchaeota archaeon | reverse complement strand
GCGTTTACCGTGCCTGGCTGCCTCCCCGACGCCTATCAGGGCGTCAAGGAAGCCCCCGATGATTACAAGTGCTAAGCCTGCCCCCCAGAGCAGAAGCCCCGTGAAGAGGCCGATGACCCACTCGGCGGCGGCCCCCAGGGTCGTGACGGCCACGCCGAGGGTGCTGCCCACCATCCAGCTGCTCCGCATCTCCTGGGCTAGAAGCGTGTCCAGGCCCGTGAAGATGGCGATGCCGTATAGGGCTAGGCCGAAGACGGCGCCGAACACAACCATCTGCCGCCTGTCCTTCCCCAGGCTCTTACTGTTCAGCACCAGGTACAGAGGCACCACCGCGATGAGCAGCGGAGCCAGGTAACCCAGGATGGTGAACAGCCTCTCAACCGAGACGGTGAGAGGCGAGACCAGAGTCTCAACTATGGCTGGCGTTGACCCGCCCAGCTGGACAAGGTAGATGAGGCCGCCGGCCCCGAGCAGGACCGCTAAAAGTATCCACGCTATCATGATTTTGTTCCTCCAAGTTGCTCCAGGATCAGTCTGGGTCCCACCTCAACGATCCACGCGATGAGCTGGTACCACCCCGCCTCCTGGAGGGACGGGAAGACGAAACCGGCGGCGTAAAGGCCGCCGATGAATATGACCACCGTCGCGATGGTCTTGATGACGCTCTCCACCGTCCCAAGCTTGTAGAAGGCGAAGAGCCCGACTGCCGCTGCGGCGAGGACAGCGAACACCTCTGTGACGCTGCCCGCCTCAGCTGATGACACTAAATGAAAAAAAAGGGGGTTCACCGGTACCGCTTCACCACCTTGTAGGCCGCGACTATCGCTACTATGGCTACGATGGTGAGTGCGGAGCCATTCGGTAGTCCAAGCGCGTCGTCCACCCAGCTGGCCACGCTGACCGTGGGCGTCACCTCGGCGTTGCTCGCCTCTGTGCTCCTGACGTAGCTCAGGCAACCGAAGTCTGTGTACTCCACGGTGGCTGTGAGGGTGTCCCCTGACACCGTGCCCGTGCCCGTGACCAGGCAGTATATCTGGTACTTCACCGAGGCGCTTGTGGCGCTGGCCGTGATGTCTGTGAGGTGCTGGGTGATGGTTGGCTGCGTGTTGCCGTTGTCAGCTATGGGCGAGGCTCCGCTGATGCTCTTAGCGTTGGCGATGGTGTACTCGTGCATGCTGGCGTCGGCCTTGTCTATGGCCTTCACCTTGACGGTGGCCGCGATGGTGTTGACGTTGCTGTAGGTGACGCTGAGGCTGTAGCTCATGGTGACCACCTCCTGGCTCTTGTAGGTGGCGTTCACCGCGTACACGTTCTGGGTGTCCTCGTCGCTGAGGCTGGCGAGCCACGAGGCCGGTATGACGAAGTTTATGACGCTGGCCTGGCCGCTGGTCTGTGCGCCGCTGCCGATGTGTATCTCCAGGTTCTCCCCGTAGGGTGTGCTGTCCCCGGCTGTGCTGCTGCCTGACGCGTTGGCGCCCGCCACGAAGATGGGTGTGAGGGCCAAATAGCCCACAGCCATCATGGCGGCTACTGCGACGACCAGGAGTAGCTTACGGTCCTTGTTCAAGACTTGGACCTCCTACTTCCCGCGCTTCTTGCCGTCGCCCAGGTACACGTAGCCGACTACGCCCACCGCAACCAGGATCGCCAGTATCTGCCAGTTAGCCGTGATGAGGCCCACGATGCTCGTCTGCGCCGGGGCCGCAGGCGTCGGTGCCGCTGCTCCTACGCTGATTGCGGCTGCGCTGGTCTTAACGACTGTGCCTGTGGCGTCCTTCAACGTGAAGGTCACCGTCTTGGCTCCCGTTGACCCGAATCCGTGGCTGTCTGTGACCGTCTGGCTCCCTGAGCCCGAGGTGACGCTGATGCTGCTGAGCAGCTTCTCGCCGTCCCCGTAGTTCACGTAGAGGCTGTGCGCCTCCGTGGTCTCCACGAAGGCCCAGTTCACGTATGCGGTGAAGGTAACCAGCTCGTTAACGTCCACGACCCTGTCGTTGTTCTGGTCCTGCCAGGTTATGCTCATGGTGACCTGCCCGGCCGCGACGACGATTGCGATTGACGCTGTGTCTACGACGATTCCGCCGCTGAGCATCTTGAGGCTGTAGGATTTGGTGCCTGTATCCTCTGTGAGCTCAACTGTGGGCGCGTACTGGACTGTCTCTGTGCCGCTGGGGGTGAGGGTGGTGCCGACGTTGTAGATCGCTATGTAGGTGCCCAGGGCCTCCATGAGGTTCGTGGCGTTCCACAGCTGGAGGGTCACCGTCGTGTTGGCTGTGAGGCCCTCCCACTTGTACTTGACGTTGATGTTCACCGCCTCGTCTATGGCGTATCCGCTCTTGTCTGGGCTGGCGGCCTGGAAGTAGACGCGGGCCGCCGCGCCTTCGGCGAGGGGCACCGTGATTATGCCTGAGAACCCCAGTGACGCTAGTAGGATGCCTAGTGTAACTGCTGCTGTGATTAGGCGCTTGGCTGCATAGGCTTGACTCTGTTTCATTCTTCTTTTTCCTCCTTTGGTTCAGGCTGGCCGCCGGGAACATGAGAAGCTGAGAGATTGCTAATGGATGTGGTAACAGGTTTAACGTGGCTCCCCGCAGTCAACCGAATCGGGAGACTGTGCCGTGAAAGTGTTAATATACCCCTTGCTATCTTTTACTTCAACACTTTTTTATGATGATTTCTATATTTCCCGATAATTCTATGTTTTTTAATGTACTTTTTATATCCCTATCACTCACCACATCTTCCAGTATATACACTGCTATCCTGTCTATGGGGTTGCCGTAGCGGTCCTGGACGGATATGTAGTGCCTCTGCGTGACTTTGGCGTATTTATCCATGAGGCTCTCCACCCGTGGAGCCATGCGGGCGTCGTTGAACACCACCACCACGGCGTACCGTGAGCTCTGGTGCTTGGAGGCCACGGGCTCCAGGGTGAAAGGCTCGTTGACGGTCATGGCTCCTCCTGCTCGTTTGTTTTCTGGGTGAGCCCACTGTAACACTTCTCACAGAGCCGCACATAGGGGCCACCAGCCAGTACAATGACTTTCTCTGTGGAGCCGCACCGCCGACATGGCTTATCAGAGTAGACCCGCATCATCCCTTCTGGTCCTCCACATTAAGGGTCGGCGGCTTCAGTATCTCTCTGAGTCCGGTGTCCAGGTCTTCGCATTTGCCACCGTGTACCCTAATGCTGGTTTCTTCCTGGGGTTCATCGACAACCAGTTTCATGGCTAAAATGGTTCCACATTTAGGGCAGGTGAATGGTATTTCTACGTCTTCCATAAAATGGTGAAGAGAGTGACAGTTAGGACAATGTCTCTGCATTTCAGGAAGAGTAATTATGCTCATTCTGTCCGTCTCCTATCTGAGCCAGTGGACGCTATCTCTTGATTGTAGTAGCTATTAGGATCAGATTTTTCGTCGTCACACCATTTTTTGTAATCCAATAAATCCAGGTACGAGGCTTTTCTAACCTTTGTTTTTCCTTTATATTTGTACTTCACCCATGCTTTAGTCTCTGATAGTTTAACGATCTCTCCTGTAATTAACTCAAAAAGATATGTTACTGGAACTATTTGACCTACTTTAATTGATATTGGTGGTGGGGGATTTTCTACGGTCCACACCGTTGTACCATAGGACATTTTTACGTAGTTGGGGCATTTCCAGTTTTTACAGACCCATCCTTTTCGATTGGCTCTATACTGTAGTTTGAACCCACATACAGGGCATCTTAATTCATTCATGCTTTTCTCTCTCCTTCTGAAACTCGGGTCGCCTCACTAGGCATTGCTCTAATCACCATCCGGTAACCCTCCACCTGATGATCCTGGCGCTGGGCAGCCTCAGGGCGACGCGGCGGGCGTCTGGGCTGAGCCCCGTGTAGGTGCCGCCGTTCTTCCAGTCCAGGTACTCCACCAGGACCCCGGCCTCCCGGAGTATGGCCTGGTCCTCACCGCTGAGGCCGCTAAGGTCCCCGGCCTCGGCCACCCTGAGAAGCTGGCTCCTGTAGATGTCCACCAATTCTCTCTCCAGGGTTAGCATGCCTCTGCCTCCTCCTCGGCTGCGTGAGGCTTATCCGGCTCGTTGAGCCACCTCCTCAGGCCCTTCTTCAGGACGACCCTGGTGTTGGTTAGGGGCGTCAGCATCTGGAGGAGCAGCTGGACGCTCTCCCTGGTGGGCTGAGGAATCGGCAGGCGATGCCTCTTCAGGTAGTTGTCCAGCCCTATCTCCACCACCTCCGGCTCCAGCCGCCGTACCATGTAGGACATGACGCGGGAGTTGAAGCTGTACAGGGGCTCCAGGCTCAGCCGGACACTGAACCCGGCGTCCCTGAAGAAGCAAAGGGTGTCGTACAGGTCCTTGACTGGGGTGACCTTGAACCCTGCGTCGTCCAGGAGGCTCTGGCTGGTGGTCATGAGGGTGGTGCCCAGGATCACCCGGTCCCGGAGCGTGTAGAGCTCGTCGAAGAAGTCCCTGGCCCGTGGGAGGAACTTGGATTGGAGGTAGAACCTGATGCTGGGGTCCTGGCGGCTCATCCACCTGATCATGTCACTTATCCACTGGTCGGGGATGCGCGGGGCCAGCCAGTCGTGGGCGCTGTTGAGGAATATGGTCCCGCGTATGCTGGCGGGGATCAGGGCCTCAGGGTCCTCCCAGACCAGGCGGGCCTCGTGGCTTACGCCCATGAGCTTGGCCCAGCACACGGGGCACGGGTAGTACACGTCGTCGAAGCCGCAGCCCTGATAGTAGGTGAAGGTATAGTCCACGCTCTCGAACATGTTGCCGGCGCTGCGCCGGAAGTGTCGGAGGGGCACGTACCCGGTCAAGCCTCAGCCTCCTTTATCCTGACGCTGCCCAGATTCGTCACGGCTACCAGTTTCACTCTGCACCCCGGGTTTGTGCAGGTATAGCGTCTCTTACCCAGGTACAGTAGAATCCGGCCACACCCTGGGCATTGATAGGCTGGTCTCATGTCTCGGCCTCCTTCAGGTGCCAGCATGTTTTACAGAAGTCGGCGGCCTCGGCCTCGACGGGGTCCGGCCTCCAGTAGCGTATCGTCGTGGCGCCTCTCCTGGGGCACTTGATGCTGTGGCCCTGACGCCAAACCTTGACCTGCACAGGCTCACCGCACAGGCCCACCAGCTCGATTCTCTCACTCCTCACCGCCTCCTTCCACCCCGATGAAGCTGTGTGGAGTATCTTCGTGAGGATGCCCGGGTCGCCCCGGTTGAAGTGAACCGCCCTGTCGTCAACGTAGGCGTCGGCGAAGGGCTTCCCATCCATCTGGGTGGCGACGCTGTCGTAGGGTACGCTGTACTTTTCAAGCCACCCCTCTACAACTCTCCGCGAGGCCACGTAGTCCACGCCCGGCCACTGGCCGTTAAGCCGGGAGGTGAAGATGATGATTTGATAGCCCAGCTCTCGCAGATGTTTGGCGAGCTCAACTCCCTCGGGGATGGGCTTCCCTATGTGGTCGGGGCCTCTCCACCCGTCGTACTCGGCAAGCACGCCGTCGAGGTCAAAGCAAATAGTCCTAAAACTCGTTTATCCTCCCCTCCTCGAAGCCTTCGCAGAACGTGGCGTCCATGTCGGCCCTCACGGTGCGGCCCGCCTCTCCGTGGATGAAACAGATGTAACGCCTACAGTAGTCACGAATCCATAGACACTGGCCGCAGACCCTGTGGGGCACCCACCCCGCAGCAGCCTCCAGGCTACGACTCACGGCCGTCAGCCTCCATCAGCCTGATTATGGCCTCGTGGTCCTGTATGCACCTCTCGTAGTCGGTTATCCACCACTTCAAACCCTCCCAGGCACGGTACGTCGAGTTGAGTGCGCAGGCACCGCTGCACAACCCGCGCTCGTTTAGGCTGCACCTGTCACCCATCCAGGGGAAGGGGCACCGCTTCCCGGGTGCGCTGTGGCCGCTATCGCCGATCTTGGCCTTGTGTAATGCCCAGCACCTGGAGCAGAGCCTCCTGGACGCCCATGGTACCGCATCCTCGTGGAAGTATCCATCCTTGAGGAAGCGTATGGGGGCGCCGCAGTTGGCGCACACGTTCTCGTGGGGGTTGAACTCGGGGTGCTCCTTGTCCAGGTATGTGTCAAACACGCTTCTCATCCTCCACCCAGTCCATCTTGCCGTCTACGTTGCAGCCCACTATCACGGTCTTGCCGTCGTCTATGGGCTGCCTGAGCCTTGAACAGTAGAAGAAGGGGTCCACCCTGTACGGGCACTCTACACACCTCATCATATCCAGCCTCCCAGCCTGCTGATCAGCGGGTACAGGGCTTCTCTGTTCTCCTGGTATACATGGCCGGTGTGTACATTCCACATGGTGGCCACGGCCCCCTTCTCGTCCACCCAGGCCCGGAGCTCACGGTTCGGGCTCCGGTAGACTGCGTAGCAGTCGTGGGGTGTGCGCTCGGTCAGCTGCTCCCAGAAGGCTACTACCTCGCCGGGGCGTATCTCCTCAGGCGTCTTCAGGCTCAGCGCCAGGCTCATGGCTCAGCCTCCTTGAGTTTGACGTGGAGCCCCACGAACTCCACGGGGCTGTCCGGGTTCTTCAGCGGGTACTCAGCCAGCTTCCGCGGGTGCCCCAGCTTCTCCAGGGCGTCCCAGAACTCTCCGGCCCACATCCGTCCGCCCGCCTCCTTCAGTACCTTGACGGCTTTCATGTAGAGGTCCTGGACGTTGACGGTGTGGCCGCTTTCATATCTAGGGGAGGTCTCGTTTTCCGCCTTCGCCTGCTCACCCTCCAAAGCCTCTGGGCTCTGGGTCTCACCGCGCTGAATGGCCTCGGCTGCTAACCCCGTGCCCTCATCTTGAGCCAGACGCCGCTCCGGTACGTCGTCGCCCACAACCTGTTTCCCGCCCCGAGCCCTTGAGCCGTCCCGCCGGTATGTCTCCGGGTCCAGGACGTGTCTCAGGTCCTCGGCGCTCCACGTGTTCACGCTGCGCTGAGCCGGCGTGTAGTTTTCTGTCAGCTTGGTTGACTTGATGCGGGTGAACACCTTCCTACGTGCCTTACCATCACCCCTATCATCTCGGAGATGGTACCCCATCTTAGGCAGGTTCGCCTTAATCTTGTTGAGCTCCTTGCTCAGCCTCGTGGAGTCCGGCGGGAAGTCCCCGGTTTTCAGGCTCTGCCCCTCCGCCTCCGCATACTGTTTCAGAGTCGTCAGAAGCTGCGTGGCGGTCACAGTCACCGTCTCCCTGTCTTTCAGCACGACTTCCAGGAACGCCAGAAGCGGCTCACCTATGGGAGAGCTCCGGACGGTGCTTTCCTCCACCTCACCGATGTTCACCCGGTAAGCGTTCAAGAAAAACCGGTATCCGACGCCCAGGGCCTCCGCTATGGCACAGCACCAGAGGGTGGCGTCAGCCATCCTGGGGAACGCCACCACCTTCTCCTCGATGCCGGGGTAAACGTTGAGGGCCTTCACCACCGAGTCGAGCATGGCCCCCAGAATGTAAGGAGCCTTCTCGTTGAACTCCGCCTCCAGCTCCTTCTCCGACCTCCTGTACGCCTCCGGGAGGTAGGGGCACTCCATGACCACGAACCGGTTCAAGAAGTCCGGGTTACTGGCCGGGACGTTGATCCCGTTGAGGCTCACACACCGCTGGAACTCCCTCAGATACGTGTCATCGTCGGTGTAGAGGGCTCTCCTCTGGTTGCCTATGCCTGTTATGGCCCGGCTCAGGGTGTCGCTCTGGTCGTTGCTTACGCTGGTCACGTTATCATAGAAGGGTAGGTAGTGGTGGTCCAGCTGCTGGATGAGCTCGGCCATGTCGTTTGGCCCGGGCATGGACAGGAGGCCCACGCTGCTGGGGTCTATGAGGGCCTTCACCAGGCGCTGCTGGGTAGACTTGACGCTGCCGTGGGTCCCCCAGAGGCAGACCCCGATGTGGGGGAACCCGGGGATCAGGTAATGAACCGCTATCACCAGGAAGAGAAGCTGGTCGTCTACGCTGCTCAGGTTACAGAAGTCGAGGAGGCTTGCCAGGTTACCGCCCGGGGCGGGCCTCACCATGGGCTTCTGGTGGGGGTACCGCCTGAACAGGATGGGCGGCCTGGAGACTACCTCCCACCCCTCCCGGGTGACGTGTATAGCCTCCCACCTGTCGTTGCTCATATCCAGCCACACGCCGCCCTCCCCGTCCGGCGCCGCCCGGTTCCAGAGCGGGGTCTGGGGTTTCCCCTGGGCCTGGCCCGCCAGAATACTGATGGCGCTGTTTATCTGGTCCTTGCCCGCGGCCTTCCCGGTTTTCCTGTAAAAGAGCGCGGAGAGGAAGTCGCTTATGAACCGGCTGCGGAGACGGTGAACCTGCCAAACATCAATGACGCTACCGACCGCTACTGACGCTAGGCTCTTATTGTTAAGGCTACCACCATATACATATATGATATTATATTCATTTCCTGGGGACTTAGGGAAGGAGCTAGCGTCATTAGCGTCAACTTGATTTTCTTGCCCGTTTTCTGGAGAAGGGCTGTTTTCATGCCCGTTTCCGGGTGTCGAGTGTGTTAAATCTAGCTTGTAGCGTCTCACGTCCATGGTTTCCCTTTCCTGGGATGTCTTCAGGTAGGTGCAGGGCTCGGTGAACTGGTCCCGGAAGAGGATGATGCCGTGTTCCCCGGCCAGCCTCACCACGGCCTCCGCCGGCTTTTCATCGTCGCGCTCGCTCGCAGGTGCGCCGTCTGGGCCTCTCTCTTCAAGTGTAAAGAGTTCCTCGTTTCGCTGGATTAGCTGTATCACCTTACTGAGGGCCCTCTGGTGGTCTCTGTACAGTGTCTGGATCGCTTCACGTATGGGTTTAGCTAGTCTGCTTGTGACCAGTTTCTGAGGCGCGTCTATCTCGATCCGGTGGGTGGCGCGAGGGCTGAAGGGGTCCCGGAAGTCCTTGACGGCGAAACGCCACTTCTCGCCGATCCTAGATACCTCTAGGTATAGGCCCTCCTGCTCCAGGGCGATGACTGGTTCGCCGTTCCCGGTCTTGCTCAGCCTGACTTCTTCATGGGAAAACAGTTACCTCTGCCTCCTCGTGGTTTGAACGATCTTTGAGACCAGGACTTGTTTGATGGGGTCTCTGGTGAGGCTGAACCCTGCATTGTTGAGGAGGGTTTCCAGAGCCTCTGCTGGCGGGTTCTCCGGGAGTACGCCTTCTCGCACCGCCTTCTCGTACACGATTTGGGCTAGGAGTTGGTGAAGAAGCATGTCTTCTATGGCCGGGCAGTCACTGGGGAGCCTCATGATTCCGGTGGCGCACTGCTCCATGGCAAACCTGCCTAGTGGGTACAGCCTGCAGCTCTGTGGCCTGACGTTGTAGACGGTGCAGGTATCTGGCTCCCGGAAGAGGGGGCAGGGTTTTCCTCTCAGTTCGTACAGCCCTGTCTCTACGTGTTTGAGGTGGAGCCGTTTTTTCATCTTCTTGTATGGTGTGTCCAGGTGTTTCGCGATCTGCTTCATCTCTTGTTTGGTTACGGCTATTGGGGTGCATCTTCGGCAGCACTCGCCGCACCTGGTACAGTGGGCATCCTGGTCTCGGAGCAAGGCGGCGATCTGGTATTGGTTGAGGCCGCTGAGCGTCTGTGCGGCCTGTTTAACCTCATCTTCGGGTATCTTATTTTTGGTGTGGGTGTCTACGAAGGACCTGATCTTCTCCCAGGGTATGATGTCTTGGAGGCTGTGTACCTGTTTTTCATCCATGTTATCATGCCTCAGAGTCTCAGGGTTGTGGCTGCTGGGAGGTTGTCAAGGTCTCTGTCTATGGCTTGTAGGGCTTTGAGGTGCTGGCGTTTCTGGGCTAGGAGGCGCTGCGCTTGTTCGCTGGTGACGGGCTGGCAGCTTAGGGCGGATTCGTAGTGGTTGACCCAGGCTTTCTGGTACCTGGTGCAGCGGTGGCATAGGCTCCGGTCTCTGAGGTCCATGCGGCTGCACCTCATGGCACCGCCTCCAGCGGGTTGTGCTCCAGGTAGCGTAGAAGCCGCTCCTCGCGTCCTGTGCCCCACTCGATCCAGATGTGGTACACGCTGCCCTGGCTGTGCAGGACCCCCTTGTTGAGCCACAGCGGCCCCATGACGTCCATGGCGGCTATCATGGGGTCGTAGAAGCCGAGGCTCCACGTCCAGGGCTCTCTGTCCCCAGAGTAGACGTCGTACTCTTTGAGGCTGGTCCCGCATACGGGGCACGCGGCTATCCGGGTATGCAGTTGAAGGTACTCTTCCCGCTGCCTGGCCTGCTCCATGATGGCGAGCATGCAGAGGCCGTCGCCTCCCCACTCGGGGCACCAGGGGCCGCAGCTGCCACAGCCCAGGTCCTCCTCGTCCCCGCAGTCGTCCATCCAGGGGTCGCCCTCCTCGAAGTAAGGATCGTGCTCCGTCACTTGGCCTTGGCCTCCTTGTCTACGTTACCTTCGGCTAAGCTATCCCGTCCCCTGAGCTCCACAACCGTGTTTTCGCTCCACCGGAACCCTTCCCTGTTCATGACCTCTTTCATTTTACCCAGTTTTTTCTGTCCGTTGAGAAGGAAGGGGTCACTGTTTCTGTGCCTGGGCTTCATTGCGGGTATTATGTTCGCGATGATTACATGCAGGGCTCCCGTGGTGTCGTCGTCGCAGGCCAGGTCTCTTCCCTGGCCCACGATCCACCCTATGTGTCCCTTGGAGCCGTCGTTCATTTCCATTGTGCAGGTGTTGTAGGTAAAGGCGCCGTCCGATAGCATCAGGATTGTGTGAGCCCAGTGGGTCTCGGGGTTGTAGTCGTCTATGATCAGGGTGTGGTGTCCTTCGGCTAGTCTCGCCGTGTTCCCGAGGCTGTCAAGTATCTTCTCTACGGGCTTCATTGATCTGGGGTGGTAGAGGAGCCAGATGATCTGCTGGTTCAGGGGCAGTCCTTCCCTGTCCCAGCTCAGCCTGATCATGTAGGGGCCGTCCTTGCGGAACCTTCCAACGTGGGCCTGTGTGAGGGTCTTTGGGGAGAAGCAGTTGCTCAGCAGCTCCTCCCAGGTTATGGGGGCGGTGTCGGTGGTCACTTCTTTGCCTCCTTGTTTTTCTTCAGGTTGAGGAGGTTCTTGTCTCGGCCTCCCAGGGTGACGGTGTATCCCTCTGCCTCCAGCTGCCCGTACTGCTCGATGAACTGGACGAGGGGCTTGACCTCGGGCACGTAGTCGCCGTCCCTGGTGTATGCGAAGGCCCACGCCCAGCTCGTGTCACGTGGGGCGGGTTCGCCGCCCTTCAGCTTCCAGTCAACGGCCCACAGGTCGTACACGGGCTCCTCGGGCTCCGGCTTGGGGCTGTCGGTGGGGTGCCCTAGGTTCTCGGCGGGTATCTCCCAGCGTAACTCCTCGTTGATCCACGTGGCCTTGAGGAGCCTGAGCACCCGGTCGTAGTCGTCCCAGACGCCGAATCCCTCCTCCGGCTCGACTCGAACCACGTCGCCGTACCGGACGATGAGGAGGTGGCCGGTGTCCAGGTCGTTGGCCTTGAGGGTGGCCTTCACGGTCTCCTCAGCCGGGTCCACTATGGGCTTCTCAGCCTGGGGCTCGGCCTTGGCTGGGGGTGTGGGGTTCACGGCTTTGGCTGTGGCCTCCACCGGCTTAGGTGGTAGGTCGTCCTCGTAGCTGCTGTACTCTTCGGCGCTCACCTGGCCGAAGCCTATGAGGTCGCTGATGGCTCGGCTCTTGGCCCGTGTGTGGGCCGTGGCCCTGGTATCGTGCTCGGATTTGCCGCCCTTCTCGGTGCTGGTGCAGCTGCCCTCCCCGTCCTGGCTGACGCCGCCGGCTGTGGCCTTGACCGTGTAGTGATACGTGTAGCTGCCGTCCTGGTGGGTCTCCTTGTTCTTCTCCACGATCATGGTGCTGACGCCGTAGAACCTGCCTAGCTTGCGCCACGCCGATTTCTTGGGGGCGTCCACGTACTCGGTGATCCACTTCCCGTCTACCTGTTTCCGCTGGGGGATTCTGGCGTAGTCGCTCTCCTGGATCACCACGCCGTCCTTGACGATGCGCCTGTCGTAGGGTACCAGGATGGCCTGGCAGAGCTCAAGGTACGCATGATACGCCGCCCTGGCGGCCTTGGGGTCCAGGATGGGCAGCAGCTCGCCGCGTGGGGCCTCGGCTACGGCCAGGCCGCGGGTCTCATGCTGGGTCATCTCGGAGGGCCTCCTCTGTGCCTGTAGTCCATGTCAAGCAGCTCCCAGAGCCGGGAGGAGGTGCTCATGAACACCATGTAGGGGCGCCTCAGGGCGTAGACGGCGGGGCCGTCCAGGCTCACGTCGGGGTGGTACTCGCTGATGAGGCAGCTGGGCTTCAGCCTCACCTTGACTTCTTGGGGTAGCGCCTCGAAGCTCCTCTTGATCCCGTCAAGCATGACGTGTACGCCCTGGAGGGGGTACTGCCCGTCCACCGTCATACGCCTAAATATGCCCGGGTGGAGGCTTCTGCGCCGGAAGGTGCTTCTTATGGTTGTGCCCCACTCTGGGACTCCCAGCCTGCAGCCCCGGTCAACGGTGACGAAGCTGTCCAGGCTTATATCGGGTAGACCTGTTTTCTCTTTAACGGACTCGTAGACCTGCTTCAACGGAACCTCGCCGCCCCCGAACTCGTACAGCAGGTCGGCCTTGACTGTCTGGGCTGTGGACCCTTTGCCTATGGTGGTGTCCCCCATGGTGATCTCCCAGCTGGTGGCTTCGCCTGCGCCGCTGCCTGAGCCTCTGAAGGCCTGGAGCCTTAGGTCTGGGTCCCACTGGGTGAGCATGTATAGGCTGCTGCTGGGGATCATGTTGATGTAGCTCACGGCAGGCCCTCCAGGAGTTCCAGGGCTTTCTGTACGGTGTCGCCGTTGCTCCAGACCAGGGTGGCCTGGGGGTCTGTGGGGTGGTAGAGGGTGTGGTTTTCCAGCTGGTGGATTATCATGAGGAGGCGGCCCTTGAGGGCGAAGCGCTCCCAGCGGTGGTTGGGGCGGACATCGAGCCTGCTGAAGGCCTCCCTCATCTGTTCACCGATCTCGCGGCCCACCTGTTCAAGCTCGGCTCGGGTGACGGCTTCCCCGGCCTCCTCAGATTCATCGTCCATCTGGTGGGGGATGCTCTCCGCGGCCTCGGGTGCGTCGTATGTTGCCGTGGTGTGTTGGATGGTTTCGTCGGCTATTTCTGGGCGTAGCTTCTCGATTGCCTCCGGGCTCAGCCGGTCAGCGGCGTCAAGCTCGACGGCGGTAGGTTCCACGGTCTCAGTGGCCGTGGGTTGTCCTTGTATTGCGAATCCTCTGGGTTCCTTAAATTTCTCGTCAAGGTAGCGTCGTATTGTTCTCTCAGCGTACCCTGTTTCTTCGGCGATCCACCCGCTGATCTCACCAGGCTGAATACCCTTCTCATTGCGCGCGTATTCGGCTAACTCGTTGACCCAGGCTTTAATTTCAGAGGCTGGGACTGTACGCCTGTGGAGGTTGGCGATGATACGGGCCTTGAGAAACTTCTCCTTACTGTCAATATCTTCAAGGACCACCTCACGCCACTCGGGGTCAGCGTTCTTGCGGTGATAGCCGTCAATGATGGGGTTGTCACCCCAGTTAGCCTTTATAACCGGGTAGAGCTGACCCACCTTCTCCCTGGAGCGCTTAAGATCGTATTCTTCGCTCATGCCGCTGTCAACTCCTCCTTCCGGGTCCTGTGTTGCGTCATCCTGTCTCCTCCTTACCGAAGCTGAGGTAGCCGAGGGCCATGCCGGCCAGTAGGGCGATCTCCACGGGGATGATCCGTGTGGTCAGTGTGGAGTCGGGGAACGCCACGTAAAGGGTGGCGAGGCTGCCCAAAGTGGCCCAGAACACGGCCTTGGTGAGGCTCTTGAAGTCTCCCCGGACGCCGGC
>JBDRQD010000051.1:0-9907 GCA_043826455.1 Candidatus Bathyarchaeota archaeon | reverse complement strand
GCCCGCGGCGTCCCCCACCAGCATCAGGCCATCGTCCACAATCTTATCCAACTGACCCGACACGGGGCAGATGCCCCCGTTCGTCTTCAGTATCTTGGCGTCCCTGAGCCTGGGGTCAGACGCCACCCAGTCCTTCAGATACTCCACGGCGGGCTTGGTGTGCTTGACGCGGACGCCCAGCCCCACGTTGGCCACCTCACGGCTCTTGGGGAACACCCACGCGTATCCGCCGGGGGCGTACCGCTCCCCCATCCAAAACTCGTTGACGGAGGGATCCTCCAGGTCGAGGCCGCCAAGGACATACTGGGCGAGGCTCGCATAGTCAGGGAAATACCTCTCAAGGCCCGCCGACCTGCGTATGATGCTCCAGTGGCCGTCGGCCCCGATGACGACCTTGGCCCGCACCACCACGGGCTCGCCCCTGTTGACGGCTTTGACGCCCACCACCTTTCCCCCCTCCTTGATGACCTCTGTTGCCCGGGTCTCCACCATCAGCCTGGCCCCTGCCTTGACGGCGTTGTCCGCCAGAGCCTTGTCAAAGACCTCTCGATTAAGGTTGTACCCGGTCCAGTCGTCGCTTGTCAGGTCCACAAACCCGCCATCCGGCGCGAACACCCTGACCTTCCTGACCTGCTGAGAAACGTAGGGCGGGACAGCCTCAAGGCCGCCGTCCCTAATGCCCACGGTGCTAAGCCCCTCGGCGCAGTACACGGGCGTCCCCGCCACAGGGTGCTCCTCCAGAATAATCACGTCGACGCCGCCCTCAGCCGCGGCCCTGGCAGCCATACTTCCAGCGGGGCCGGCACCTACCACGACGACGTCGCATTGAAGCTTCTGCATTTTAAGCCAAACAGAAGCCCGCGCCCGTATATATTATCCTATCGTTCGAGAACCTTCTTGGCCGCTATCTCGATGTCGCGAGCCTTAACGGTCTTGCGTCCGGCGTGCTTGGCGTAGTCTATGGCCTCCCTGGCCACCTTGACGCCTATCTCCTCGAGGGCAGAGCCCAGAGCCACGGCGCTCTCCTCGCTCACCCTGTCGGCCCCGGCTCTCTTAATCAGCTTGTGCATGGGCGCTACCTTAATTTCCTCAGACATCACGTTCCCTTCTATTTCCTCTTTTCCTTTCGATAAATATTTAATACTTCCGCACCTTTCGGCTAAGAAGGCTAAATTATTGCTTTTTTTATTTTTTAACTCTATAACCTCAAACTGAGGTCCTGACAGCTTGTGGAACAACGTACGTTGACTAGGGATATAAGGCATGCCTCATCCGGGTTACATCAGGCTTATTATAAAATAGGGTCCCCGACCACCATGGATGGCTGCCCGGGACCAGTGCCACGAGGCAAGAAAGCTCGTCTACGCGTCCATGCTCGTTTACGTCATAGTCCTCTCAGCCTACACGTTGATGAAGCACGCCTGCTTCAAGACCTACGCCTGGGACCTAGGAATATACGGCCAGGCCTTCTGGAACACAGTCAACGTCGGTGGAGTCTTCACCTACAACTGCGAGAGGCACCTAGTGGAGTCGGGCAGCTTCTTCGGCGTCCACTTCAGCCCAGCCCTGTTCCTGCTTCTCCCCCTATACACCCTCAGGCAGGACGTCACAACCCTACTAGTGGCCCAGACCCTGGCCCTGGGGCTCTCAGCCTACCCCGTCTACCTGCTGGGACGGGAGTGCCTTGGAGACAGACTGGGGGCGACCCTCGCAGCGGCGTACCTGCTTAGCCCAGCCCTGCACGGCGTCAACTGCTACGACTTCCACGTGCAGGCCCTCCTGCCTCTCCCACTGAACTACCTCATGCTATACACGAGGAGAGGACAGTGGGTGAGGGCCGCGGCCTCCGCGATCCTGAGCCTCTCCGTCATGGAGCAGGCCTCCTACATAGTCCTCGCCTTCACCCTAGGCGTCCTCATGTCGGGGCTGGTCGGGGGAGCCCTCACAGGTGGAAAGGTGAGGCCCAGAACACTCGCAGCCTTCACTCTGTCCCTGATCGTCATCACTCTGCTTTGGAGGCACGGAGCCTACCAGGTCATCCACCACTACAACCCCAGCGTCTCCCCCTACCTCAAGGCGGGGAGACACTTCACCGTCCTGGGGGCCCAGGAGCCCTCAGCCATACCTGGCCAAGCCCTCACCCACCCGCGGAGAGCAGTGGAGGCCCTGCTCTATGACATGGACGAGAAGGCCGCCTACCTCGCGTCCACTCTGCTCCCTCACCTCTTCCTTCCCCTCACCCAGCCCCTACTACTCGTCTCCGCCGCACCCTGGGTGGCCGTAGCCCTCCTCTCCAACTACCCCCCCTACTACACTCCCGGCTTCCAGTACGCCTGCTACCTGATCCCCTTCACCCAGGCCGCGGCCACCCTCGCCCTAAGCAAGGTGAATCCCAGGGCCAGGAGGCAGTTGGCGGCCGCAACCCTGGCGGTGGCGGCCCTGTCCGCGTTCACCCTGAGCCCCCTCAGCCCAGCCACGGACGGCCTGGACCTGAGCCCCGCCTACAGGAAACCATGGGGCACCCCTGAAGTCCAGGCCCTCAGAGACGCCTTGAAGCTGGTCCCCCCCGGCGCCTCCATACTCACCCAGGACGACGTCTTCCCCCACGTCTGCGGCCGGAGAGACGCCTACGTCATCCCCCCCGACACCAGACCCGACAACCAGACCTGGGCCAAGGCGTGGGGCCAGATTGCGAACCTGCGGGCCGAGTACGTGCTGGTGAACCTGGCCACGGACCCCCTGGGCACCGCCGAGGAGACGGTCCGCCTCCTGGAGCAGACCGGGCTCTACGAGGTGGCCATAACGCAGGGTGGGGTCCGGCTGTACAGACTACAGGCGACCCTGGCGCCTTAACTTGGCAATTGACGGGACGGCGTACTCACCCGTGGCCCCCAAGATGCCACTCAGGGCTTCTCAGGAAAATAGCCGTACTGGACCAGGTCCTCCCCCAGATACTCCCTCCGTAGGTAGGCCTCCTCCGTGAAGCCCAAGGCGTCACACACCCTGCGCATCACCGTGTTCCACGGCCGCGTCGACAGCTTCAGCTTCCCCCAGCCGCTGGCCTCGAGGAGGTCGACGGCGTACCCCACAAGCATCTTCCCTATCCCCCTGTTCCTATGGCTCGCATCCACGGCAACAAGGTGCACCTGGGCGGGCGCCTCCACAGTCGCATCGGTCAACAACATGAACCCTACAGCGTCGCCCCCCTCCTCGGCCACCACCAGCCTGACCCCAAACCTATCACTCCGCCGCGTGAAGTACTCCTCGGTGAACGCGGCCATGCCCCTCTGGGCCTCGTCAGCGAACGCCTCGCCGGCTATCTCAGCGAGCCGCGGCGCGTCCCCAGGCCTAAACACCCTGATCTCAGGCAACGCTGACACTTGAATCTGAGGCCGTTTCACGGCGTTTAACTACTTTGGTGGCCTGGGGAGCCGAGAACCTTAGCCGGGCTTCATTACATTTAAGCCTTGGCTGGGTGCATTTGTTTGGGAGGATGCGTCATGGGTGGAAGCCTAAGCCTGAGGGGTGTATCCAAGGACTTTAATGGTTTCAAACTCGACAACGTCAACCTGGAGCTGGACCCTGGGGAGTACTTCGTCCTTGTGGGCCCCACAGGCAGCGGCAAGACCCTCCTTCTGGAGACCATCAACGGGTTTCACCAGGTGGACTCGGGCGGCATCCTGTTCAACGGCGAGGACATAACAGGCCTCCCCCCCAGCAGGCGCAGCGTTGGCTACGTGCCCCAGATCCCAAGTCTGGACCCCGGCCTGAGCCTCCGGGAGAATCTGGAGTACACCATAAAGCTGAGGAAGCTTCCGGGGGACTGGAGCCGCGAGATACAGGGAGTCATAGAGATGATGAAGCTCACCTCCTACGCGGACAGGCCCACCCTGAACCTGAGCGGGGGCGAGAAGCGGAAGGCAGCCCTGGCCCGTGCCATCATCCTGAGGCCCCAGCTGCTGCTGCTGGACGAGCCCCTCAGCAGCCTGGATGTCACCAGCAAGGCCAGCCTGCTGGAAGAGATCGGCATGATCCATAGGTACCTGGGGTGCACCGTCATCCACGTCACCCACGACCAGCAGGAGGCCCTGGGTATGGCCGACAAGCTGGGGGTGATGCGCCGCGGCACTATGGTTGCCTGCGGGTCCGTGGAGCAGGTCTACGAGGACCCTAGGGACGAGTATGTGGCCAGGTTCCTGGGGTTCCAGAACATCTACGACGCGGAGCTATCGGAGACCGGCCGCAGGGTGACCAAGATGAGGCTCGGCGGCATCGTCCTGAGGGCCGCCAAGGCGCCCACCGAGGGCCAGACGAGGATAGGCATTCACGGCGACGACGTCATCGTGAGCAAGAGGACGCCTGTGTCAACCAGGGACAACGTCTTCAAAGGCGCCGTCCAGGACATCGTCAACATTGGCCCCAGCGTCACCCTGACCATCGACATGGGAGTGAGACTGGTCATAGACCTCAGCAGGCGCAGGTTCCTGGAGCAGGGCATGGGCCGAGGGGACTCTGTGTGGGTCCAGTTCCCCCCAGAGGCTGTGAAGCAGATCACAGTTTAATCCTTATTGAATATTCTGGAAATATTAATAACAACACACTTTCACCCCTAAGGCATGAAGGAGTGGAGATGCAAGGCATGTGGCACCACTTTCACGCCCAGCCCGCCCAACTTTTCATGCCCAAATTGTATGAGCGGGAACACTATCCCAAAGGGCTACGTGCCGCTGGAGACCCCGGAGAGGGAGGCATGCTCGGGGAGCGGGTGTCGCTGAAAGCGTACGCCTGCCCCGGGTGCGGTAAGATCGAGATCTATGCGCGTAGGCTCGAGAAGGAGAGGGCGTTAATTGAGCAAGCCAAGTACACCTGTAAATAGGTGTCGATGTCCTACAGCCGACCCAGCGCCGTCTCTATCCTGTCAAGCGCCTCAGCCAGTATCTCTTTCCCTGTGCAGAAGACCAGCCTGACGTGGCCTTCGCCTCCAGGTCCGAAGTAGCTGAACGGCTCCCCATGGCCGGGAACCACAGCCACCTTAGCCTCCTCCAGCATGTATTTGGCCATCTCCTCGCTGGATAACCTGTAGGATGAGACGTCAGGGAACAGTGCGTAGGTACCCTCAGGCTTGTGGACGATTACCCCAGGCATGTCCCTGAGCTTGGAGTAGCAGTAGTCCCTCATCTTAGTCAGGTGCTTCATGAACCCCTCCACCCAGGGCCAGGCCTCCTCCAGGGCGGCGGTCCCCGCCGCCAGGCTCAAAGTGTTCACAGGGTAGAAGTAGCCGGGCGCAGCCGCCTTGATTCTCTCCATGAGTTCAGGGCTCTGAGCAACCATGTAGCCTAGTTGAAGGCCAGCCAAGCCATAGGTCTTGCTGAACCCGTAGAGGCTCACGGTCCTCTCAGCGGCGCTGGGTATGGTGGCTGTGGCCACGTGCTTCCGGCCATCATAGACTATGTCGCTCCATATCTCGTCGCTCATGATGGTGAGATCGTGGTCCACCGACAGGTCCACCATGGCCCCTAACTCGTCACTGGTCAGAACCCTGCCCAGGGGGTTGTGGGGGTTGCACACGCAGAGCATCTTGGTCTTGGGGCTCACCAGCCCCTTGAGGCCCTCCAGGTCAAAGCTCCGCGTCTCCCTGTCCACGACGCTGTACACTCTTCGGCCACCCGCGACGTCTATGCTTCGACCGAAGAGGAAGTCCACGGGGTCGAAGAGGATGGCCTCGTCCCCAGGCTCCAGGAAGGCCCTGGCAGTGATCATCATGGCCTGGGCGACCCCCGATACTGCGTGGGCCTCGTCGGGGTGGCAGCTGTACCCCTTATGTTTGGTGACGAACGCAGCAGCCGCCTCCTTGAACCGGGGGCCGCCTCCGTCGGCCCCGTAGCTGAACACACCGTCCTCGGCCACTCTCATTACAGCCTCTCTTATGGCTGGGGCGGCCCTAAAGTCCGGGTCCGCCGCGGTGAGGGGGATGACGTCCTCAGGCAGCTTGGCCCACCTGTTCTGGGCGTACCTTCTGAGGAGGTCCAGGCGGACCTCGGCGCTGAAACCGTCCATGGGTAGATATCAGTTATAGCCTATAACGGCTTTACCATTCCTGTGCCTGAGCCACAGACAAGTAAACCGGAGTACGCGCCATTCCTTCTGGCCTCTCTCAGAGGACTGGGCGAGGCACCTAGGGACGCTGTCCTCGAGCACACACGTGAGCTCATGGAGGGTAGGTTGCTACCGGCTGACTATGCCCTCCTGCACGGCGGAGGGACTCCAAGGTGGATGAACCAGGCCGACCACATGCTGGACGGGTTGATGGAGGAAGGGTTCGTAGAAGAAAACGGCGCAAAGCTGAAGCTAACCGAGAAAGGTCGAGCCTATATTGAAGGCATAGATTTATGAAAAGGGGCTATCCCTCCGCCGTCGGTCATCTAGCGGGGGAGAAGCCTGTGGGCTAGTGAGTCTGCTCCCCGGCTCTCTTCACCCAGTCTTCTACGGTGCCTAGAGGCGGAGGTCTCTTTACTATCTGCTGGTCCTCGTTGACCTCTATTAGCTTCTCGAACAGGTCCTCGGCGTCCCACTTGGCCAGGGCCGGAAGGGTCTCCACGCCGGCCGCCTTTAGAAGCGCTCTGTACTTTTCGCCGACGCCGCTCAGGTTCTCCAGGCCTTTTTCAGCCGCTTCTTTGGCTGGGGCCTCTGCGATCACCGGCTCAGGTTTTGGCTCATGCTTGGTTTCTACTTTTGGCTCAGGTTGAGGCTCAGGTTTCTCGGTCTCCTTCTTTTCGGCCTCCATCTGGGCCTCGTAGTCCCTTACCTTGACTACGCTAGGCTCCTTCTTGGCCTTCGGCTTGGCTTCTATCTGCCTCTTGCCGTGGTCCTTGTACATGAAATAAAGTAGGGCTGCTAACAGGACAGCAAATCCTATCACAACTATCGTCGGATCCATCTCTTCATCACTCGCTCCTTGAAATCTGCAGGTAAAAGGGATCAAGTCCTTCTACCATTTCGTGAGCACGGAGCCCCCTATTTCTGGGTTTTGATACATTTTTAAGGTGTGAGAGTAACTAGGCTTGGGACAACCTGTCCCGTGAATGTGTATGGAGCGTACGTACCGTTGGGGCAACCGCGGCAGTGAGGGGGCTATTAAGCCGATTCTTTAGCACCGTCTCAGGTCAGACTCTCCTAGCCCTAAGCTTCAACACCATAAGCATTTTGGCGGGGGGCCTCATCGCCGTCTTCACTCCGCTGTTCGGCGCCAGCCCATGGATTCTCGCTCTCTTCCCCCCGGTCCTCACTGTCCGTGGTGGCATCGGCGGCATATTCAGCGGAAACCTGGCCACCATGCTCCACCTGGGCTTGGTGAAGCCTCAGCTCAGAGACAATACTGAGAACTATTATGCGTTGATCAAGTCTGTCCTCGTCATAACGACCCTGGACACTCTGGTCTTGGGAGTGGTCAGCTTCACCCTGAACTTGGTGTCCGGAAACGTTGGCTTTGAGCTTTTTCCGGTCTTCGTGGGCGTACCCACGGTTGCCTGCATGGCTGCTGTCTGCTTCAGCGTTCCCATCACCAGCGTCATAGCCATCGAGACCTACAGGAGAGGCCTGGACCCGGACATCCTGGTCTACCCCATCCTCGCATCGGTGAACGACATTGTGGTGACGGTCTTCTACGTGTTAACGGTCTCCATGATCCTCTTGGGGGGAGTCTACACCTGGGCCCTCTACGCACTGTTTGTCCTCGTCTCCGCCGCCATGGCGGTATTGGGTCTCAGGAGCATGAGTAATCTGTTCTTCCGCCAGACCCTCCGGGAGGGGGCCTTCATAGTGGTCATGTCCAGTGTCTTCGGTAGCGTCAACGGCGTCCTGCTGAGCAGGCTGGGGGGTAGCATTAAGGAGATACCCGGCCTCATCGTCATGTACCCGGCCCTCACCAACAGTCTGGGCAACATAGGCAGTATCATCGGCAGCAAGATGACCACCGACATGGCTCTGGGCTACGCCCGCGGCTTCCTGGAGGAGCTCCGGGACGCAAGTAGACGCATACTGCAGGTGGAGGTTCCAGCAGTAGTAATCCACGTGGTCTTCGCCGCGTTAAGCTTCCTGATAGTGGGCCCAGGTGCGGAGGGTGTCAGCTTTCCTCGGCTCCTTTCGGTGGCCCTCTGCACCAACCTCATCAGCTTCGGGGTGATATCTCTGTTCGCCATCACTTCGGCCTACATGGCTTTCGAGAGGGGCCTCAACCCGGACAACGTGGTCATCCCCACCATAACCAGCGTCTCGGACACCATGGCTACTCTTGCCGTCAACCCCGCCGTCGCTTTGACCAGGCTCCTGGTGCTATAAATTATATCGGTAAAGACGCTGATAGTTGGTGAGGCTGAGATCATAGAGAAGTGTCCCCACTGCGGAGCCGAGGTGCAGCACGGCGACGCCTTCTGTACCTGCTGCGGCAAGAGCCTGGCCGAGTGGGCCGAGGGCCAGGGGTACCTGGGCCGTGAACCCGTACAGCTCAACACTCTGGACATGATCAAGGAGAGCTTCAGGAGCCTCTTCGATCCGTCACCCGTTGTGGTCCCGCCTAACATGTCCATCTACCTTAACAGGCCCCCCCATTCGCTGGTGCCCTACATCCTGGGGGCTCTTACCCTCTTTGCCGTGGGGCTTATGGTGACGTACGGCGGCGAGTGGATGACCTACCTGGGATACTTGGTGGCCGGGTACGCGGCGCCTCTCGTCTACTTGGTCTACATGGTGAGGAGCGACAGGTACGAGAGAGAGCCCCTGGCCCTAGTGGCGTACTGTTTCGGCTGGGGCGCCTTCAGCGGCATAGCGGCTGCTGTCTTTAACACCCTCATCACGGAGCCTTTTCTGGGGGTGGGGGGCGCGGGCTTCATAGAGGAGCCCTTGAAGATATTCGGCGTCTACCTGATAGCCAAGAGCAGCCGCGTCAAGGATGAGTTCAACGACCACATCGACGGCATGGTGTATGGGGCCGCGGCGGGGGCCGGGTTCGCGGGCCTGGAGAACTTCTGGTACCTCTACGAGATGATAGTCAACCTCCAGTACCCGGCTCTGACGGCTATCCTGCTGCGCTCCACGACGGCCTTCATGCACTTGGCTTGGAGCGCCATTGCGGGCAGGAGCCTGGGCCTGGCCAAGGTGCTCAAGGGCGACATCGAGTTGGTGGACATCGTGCCCGGTGTGGTGGTGGCCGCCGTGATCCACATGATGTGGAACCTTTCGGACCCCTTCATCGCCTTCGCGGTGATACTGCCCTTCATGTTGGCGTCACTGCGGCAGCAGATCAGGACAGGGCTTGGCGACGAGGAGCGGTGGGGGTACAAGTGCTTCGCCCCTGACGAGGACGAGGGGGCGCGATGACTCCCCTAGGGTGGCTAACAGTAGTAGCCGTGCTGGCTTCAGCCTCGCTATTTGTGCTTAACAGGCTGGCCCCGCGGCAGACGATCAGCCGCGTCAAGGCTCACTGTCTGATGGGCTTCGCTGCCCTGGCTCTAGCCATAATCTACTTCGCGCAGACTTTGACAGGTGAACTTAGTTTCAGCAGCGGAGCCTCACTTGGCCTCCTCCTGGTTACAGTGGGCTCAGGGATGGTGCTGAGGTTCCTCAAGGAGGCGGGGGAGGTGAGGTATCACGCGGCCAGTCTCCACCCCGCCATCGTGTTGGCTCTCCTTCTTGCTCTGCTGGCCCACTTCATGGAGAGCGGATGGCTCTGAGAAGTTAAGGGCATACTAGAAATGAACACTCATGCTTGTCTTGCTAGTATTGTCTAAAACTCGCCATCAGCTCACTGAATGTGGCGACAACAGTGCTCTCCTCCTGTTGGACCACGCACAGATATTGATGCGACGTGCTTGCATTATACCACGTGGAGACCAGTACGTACATCGTCTCC
>JBDRQD010000050.1:0-27978 GCA_043826455.1 Candidatus Bathyarchaeota archaeon | reverse complement strand
TCCCGTCCGGCATGGGATAAGCCACTCCCGGAAAACGTTACACTCACCACGCCAGCACCACAGCCCCAGAGAGGGGGGAGGGGGGTAGAGCAAGAAAAACCGGAAACGGCCGCCCCACGCCAAAAGGAGCCACGGAACCGGTCCGATACGATCCCATTCTACGCAAAAACGCTATCCATACCATACAAAAACACGGCACAATCAGCACAAAGCACAGCGCAATGGAGAACATGCGAAAAAATGTAGGGAGGGTATCAATTAATGGCGAATATTTTCATCATTAGGGCACATCCCTGGCAGAGGAGCACGAGGCCCAAGTGAACTCATGCCCACGATACTAGGCCAAAGTAGAGGACCCCATATCCTCAGATAGTGCTAGCTCAGCCCAGCTTCTTCCGGGTCCAGTCCGCCACCTCCTTACATGAGGCAAACCAGACGTCCCCCTTCTCCTCCATCTCCGTTAGAAGCCTATCCAGCACCTTCAGCCGACTTACACGGCCGATACACTGGGGGTGGCACGTCAACCCGAAGTAGCGGCCCAACTCGTAGATGCCCTCGAACTCGGGTCTCCAGATGTCGTAGACCTGGGGCGGAGTCATCCTGTTGGTCTCGAAGTGGGGCCAGTCGTCCAGCATCCACTCCACGGGGAGCTCCACGAGGCCCGTGTCCTTGCCCCGCCACTGGAGCATGTAGGGCATATCGTTGTCCATGAAGTTGCTGTCGTACCTGAACCCCAGCTCCTGGATGAGGCTGAGAGTCCTGTCGCTTATCAGCCAGTAGGGAGCCCTGAAGCCCTCGGGTTTGACGCCCAGCTTCTCGAAGCTCTGGGCGCATTTCTCGAAGACACCGCGCTCGCTCTCCCAGCTGATCTCGGCCAAGCGCTCGTGGAGATAACCGTGGGCCGCCATCTCGTGGCCCCTGCTCACTATCTCGTGGCAGCTCTCCGTGAACATGTCGATGGTCCACCCGGGTGTGAAGAACGTCGCCTTGATGTCGTGCTCGTCCAGCAGGTCCAGTATTCGGCCTATGGCCACGTTGGGGGCGAACCTGCCCCTGCTCTGGGCCACTATGTCAAGGGGCTCTCGTCTCACCAGTGCGCTGTTGCTGTCGTAGTCGAAGCTGATGTTCACGCAGCACTGGTAGCCTTTTGGCCAGAATCCCATGTTTTCACCTGAGAATAGTCGCGCCGACCAACTATTTAGAGTCCACGCAAACCTGGTCTAACTGTGTTGACGGTGTGCGGCTTCAGTGTTCTTCGTGAACTGTATTTAAGGTGGCTTCGTTCGCGCCTGTGCACCAATGGCTTTGTTTTATACGGATAAGTAAAGTCTCATCATGATCCATTATGTCGCTTAATTCTGTGACGAAACTTGGTTTGTTACGCGTCTTCAAAACGTAACATTGGCACGGACGGCTCGTTTTATTGCTGCGATAAGCCTCGTTTAGGGTTTGTTTTCATTCTGTAGGTTGCTCTCACATAGAGAGAGTAACCATACCTTGCCCCAGCGACGGTGAAAAGTTACCCGTTCATGCAAATAATACGGACAGAGATAACCGAACTATAATATAATATTGCAATACCATACGCGGCTAACTAACCATGAAACCACAAACACGATACGCTAACTCACCGAACAACAAACCATGATGAGAAGATTGCCCCTCTCCTTCGCCCTCTTGGCCGTCGGAATCTACATTGTGGTCCCGACGCCTGATGAAATATTGATCCACCCCTTCATGGGCTACATGTTATCCAAGGCTTTCAACACCAGCTTCAAGACGGGCATCATATGGTCGTGCACCATATACGTCAGCATAGGCCTCATTTTCTTGGCATCGTCCCTCCTCCTGGGCGGAAGGATCATTCTGCACGAGATAAACAGTAAGATATACGCGGGCACCAGCACCATCATCAAAGGCATCGACGAGAGGTCGGGCAGTGTCCTCCGCACCGTGGGCGACTGCGCATTCAAGAACACCGTTGAGGCCGATCAGATTCTCACCTCCTACATCTATGACTATTAATCCTCCAACAACTGGCATCAGCGTCATGATTAATGCTTAGTTTTAGAGTTCCATACGTTGAACGCATCGAAAAAACGCCTCTTAAAAAGGATGGACTTTTAAGCTCAGTATTTACACTCACATTGGTCTAACATGAGTCGAGCTAACACCGTATACATCGGAAGAAAGCCAACGATGAGCTATGTGATGGCCGTACTCACGTCCCTCAACAGAGGAGATGCTGACAGCGTCGTGCTTAAGGCCCGAGGCAGGGCAATAACCACCGCGGTGGACGTGGCCGAGATCACCAGGAACAGGTACATGACAAACCTATCCAAGCCAGTGATCCAGATAGACACAGAGAAGATCGTTGACGCAGAGCAGCAGACCAGGAACGTCTCCTGTATATCCATCACCCTCAACAGAGAAGGTAAAACAGTGAAAGCTGAAACAGCGACAGCGGAGGACCCCAGCACCATAAAGGGGGTCGGCGCCGTGATGGCCCAGAAGCTGAAGGACGGAGGGTACGGCTCGGTGGAGAAGATCAGGGGAGCTAAGGCAGCTGAGCTGGCCCAGGCCACAGGCATCTCTGAGAAGCAGGCCGAGAACATAATCAAGGCCGCCGGCGAGCGCAAGGAGTAAACCCCTTAAACCTTCAGCCCCAATCTTCACGGGATACCATTGAAGGTTCTTCAGCTCCACTGCACGGAGTTCACCTACAGGGTCACCAAGGAGACCCCGGTCGCTGAGCAGCCCCCCCACCCCAAGGAGGGCACCTACGAGAACGTCCTAGTCTGCTTCACGTGCTACGAGAAACCCGATGAGGGCAGAGAAGCCGAGATCATCGGGGCCTACGTGGAGAACATCAAGACAGACACGGGCCGCATAGGCTGCAAGAATGTTCTGCTGTACCCCTACGCCCACCTGAGCCACCAGCTGGGCAGCCCACGGAGAGCTAAACAGTTCCTCGCCGACCTGGTGGAGGCCCTGGAGAAGGAGGGCCTGGAGACACATAAGAGCCCCTTCGGATGGTACAAGGCCTTCACCCTGGACTGCAAGGGCCACCCTCTGGCCGAGGCCTACAGGGAGTACTAGGTCAAATTTTTAACCCTCACAGCCCAGAATTATTCGAAGTTACTTGTCCAGCGACAACTACGGGGTCTGCGGCGTGTACTGCGGCCAGTGCCCCAGCGGCAACGGCAGGGTCAGGTACGCGGCGGGTGAGCTCAAGCGGCTAATAGACACCACTAGGTACGAGTGGCTCAACGAGGTGGAAAAGCGGTTCAGCTTCGACGAGTTCAGGAAGGGCCTGGAGTGGTTCGCCCAGGCCCAGTGCCCCGGCTGCCTAAGCGGGGGCGGAGCCCCTTGCGCCAACAGGGGATGCGCCAAGGAGAAGGGCCTAAGGAGCTGCCTGGAGTGCGGCGAGTACCTCGCCTGCAAGAACACAGAGTACCACAGGGAGTGGTACCCCTTCGTGCTGGACAGCTACGAGAGGGTCAAGGAAATCGGCCTCGACGCTCACCTAGAGGAGGAGGAGCGGCGCGCCCGGGCGGGCGTCAGCAATATGAGCCACCTGGAGCGTCGCTGCTGCAAAGAAGTGGAGCTGGGCTAGGGCCACACCTTACCCGGGTTCAGGATCATGTTCGGGTCGAAGGCAGCCTTTACGCCCTTCATGAGCCTCACCTGGGTTGAGCCCACCTCACGCTCCAGGTAGCGTTTCTTCGTGTAGCCTACGCCGTGCTCACCGGAGACGGTGCCGCCCATCTCCAGGCTCACGTCTATGAGGTCGCTGAGGGCGGCCTCCATTAGGTCCGGCCATTCCTCGTCGGAGGTCTCATCCAGCTTTATTATGAAGTAGTGGAGGTTGCCGTCCCCGGCATGGCCTACAGGCACCAGCAGCACCCCGTGTTTGGCCGCGGTGGCGTCGGCTCTCTCGATGTACTCGGGTATCCTGTTGCGGGGGATGCATATGTCGGCCTCATCCAGGGTGTACATGCTTATGTACGCGTCGAAGAGGCACTTCCGTGCCTCCCATATCTGCTGCTGCCGCTGGGCAGTGTCGGCGATGTACGCGTCCACGGCCCCGGCCTCCAGGCAGACCTCCCCGGCCGTCTCCAGCTGCCTGTCAAGCTCATCCTTGCTGTTGGCCTCCACGGCCACTATGAGGTAGGCGGGGTGCACGTTGTCGGGCATCCTCCGCTCCAGGTACTTCTCGGCCGTCAGCACCGCGTGCCTTGGCATGTACTCCAGGCCGAAGGGCACTATCTTCTGCTTGATGATCTCCCTCACCGCGTTTGCCGCGTCCTTGACGGATGTGAAAGGCGCCAGGATGAGGGCCGTGAGCTTGGGCTTAGGTATGAGCCGCAGGGTGGCCCTGGTGACCACGCCCAGGGTGCCCTCGCTGCCTATGAGTAGGTCGATGAGGCTGTACCCGGTGCTGTGCTTCATGTGCTTGCCCTGCAGGTTGATGATGTCTCCGTTCGCCAGCACGACCTCCAGGCCGTTGACGAAGTCCCGGGTGACCCCGTACTTCATGGCCCTCATGCCGCCCGCGTTGGTGTTGATGTTGCCCCCGATGCTGCCGGAATCCTGGCCCGGGTCAGGGGGATAGTAGAGGCCCAGCTTCTCGGTGGCCTCGTGGACCTCGCTCACAAGCACCGCCGGCTCCACGGTTATCATGAGGTTGTCCTCATCGATCTCTATGATCCTGTTCATCCGCTCCAGGCTGAGGGCGACGCCGGTGTATACCGGGTGGGACGCCCCGCTGAGGCCCGTCCTGGACCCCTGGGGGGTCACGGGCACCCTGTGCTTGTTGGCCAGCTTTAGAACCTCAGAGACCTCCCGGGTCGAGCCGGGTTTGACTACCAAGGTGGGCTGGTGGGGCTCCAGGGGGCTCTCGTCTATCGCGTGCTTCTCCAGGTCCTCAGGCTTGGATGACACGTTCTCCTTGCCCACCAGGTCCTCCAGTTTGGCGCGCAGCTCGGGGGTCAGTTTCCCGTACTCAGGCACTCCCATTATGCTCCTTTATCTTCTCTATGAGGCGTGGAACCACCTCATATAAATCCCCCACCACGCCGAGGCTGGATATCTTGAATATGGGGGCCTCCCGGTCCTTGTTCACGGCTATGATGACGTCGCTGGTCTTCATCCCAGCCTGGTGCTGCACCGCCCCACTGATGCCGCAGGCCACGTACACCTGGGGCCGGACGGTCCTGCCGCTGAGGCCCACCTGGTGCCTATAGTCGATCCATCCCTCGTCCACCGTGGGCCTTGAGGCACCCACGGCTCCTCCGAGGGCGTCGGCAAGCTGCCTTATGAGCTCGAATCCCTTGGACTCGCCCATGCCCAGGCCGCCTGAGACCACAATATCGGCGTCGGTAATGGACAGCTCCTCCTTGGCCTCCTCGAAGCCCAGGACCTTGACACGGTCCCTGACGAACTTCATGTTCACCGCCTTGTTGACCGCTACGCCTTTAGGAGCCTCCACTGGCTTGGCCTCCGGGAACATCTTGTAGCGGACCGTGGCCATCTGGGGCCTGCCGTTGGGGGTGATGATGGTGGCCATGATGTTGCCGCCGTAGGCGGGCCGCGTCTGCATGAGGAGCCCCGTCTCGGGGTCTATGTCCAGGCTGGTGCAGTCCGCCGTCAGCCCTGTCTTCAGTCTGGCGGCCACCCTGGGGCCCAGGCTGCGGCCCAAGCTGGTGGCGCCTATGAGGAATATGCTGGGCCTCTCATCCCTGCAGCACCTGGCCAGCAGGTCGGTATAGGGGTCGTCCCTGGTTACCTTGAGTGCTGGGTCGTCGTAGACGAACACCTTGTCAGCTCCCCGCCTGACGAGCTCCTGGGCCCCCTCCTTGACGCCGCTGCCTACGATGACGGCGTATACGGGCTCGCCCAGCTGGGATGCCAGCTCCTGGGCCTTGCCAAGGAGCTCGTAGCTCACCGGGTGGACCCTGCCGTCCCTCTGCTCGGCGAACACCATGACGCCCTTGTAGTCGGTGAGGGTCACGGCCTCCGCGGACCTCATGACGATTGCGCCCACGGGGCAGACGTCCAGGCACTGGCCGCAGGCCCTGCACGCCTCCGTGATGAAGGCCTTGCCGTCCTGGGTCTCTATGGCCCCGAAGGGGCAGACCTCCAGGCACGCGCCGCACCTGTTGCACTCTTCGGTGACCCAGACTGGCTGCTCGCTCATCTAGATCACCTTACACTCCATGAGCTTCAGGTAGATGGCGTCCACCAGCTCGTCCACTGTGCCCTCCACCACCTCACCGGCCTCGTGGACCGTGGGCTCGAATATCTTGACCACCCGGGTGAAGCTGCCGTCCAGCCCTATCTCCTTGGGGTCCAGGCCCAGATCCTTGTTGGCTATCTCCCTGATCTCGGTCTTCTTGGCCTTGAGGCGGCCACGTAGTGTGGCCAGCCTGGGCTGGTTGATGTCCTTGCTCACTGTGATGAGGAGGGGAAGGGGCGCCTCCAGGATCTCTATGCCGTCGTCCAGGTTTCTCCTCAGGGTAACCTTCCTGTCCTTGACCTCCGTGACCTGGCTCACGTAGCAGACGTGGGGGATGTCCAGGTGCTCGGCCATCTCGGGGCCAGTCTGCCCGGTGTCCCCGTCGGTGGTCTTGAGGCCGCATATGATCATGTCGTATGGCCCCATCTTGTCCAGGCACTTGGCAAGGGTGAGGCTCGTCGCCCAGGTGTCTGCCCCGGCGAAAGCCCTGTCGGTGGCCAGCCACCCCTCGTCGGCCCCCATGGCTATGGCGTCCCTGAGGGCGTCAGCGGCCCAGGGCGGCCCCATGGTTATGACCTTCACAGCTCCACCATGCTTCTCCTTGAGTCTGAGAGCCTCCTCTATGGCGTACTCGTCGAAGGGGTTGATGACCGCCGCGACGCCCTCACGCTTAAGCCTTCCAGTCTCCTCGTCGAAATCCACCTCCGTGGTCTCGGGGACCTGCTTGATGCAGACGACGATGTTCAAGCCTTCACTCATATGGAACCAACCATTAATTGACTATCAAACCATGCAACCTCTATAAAAAAGAGTGGGCCCCGTCGAACAATATTTAGACGCGCGTCGATACATTGGGGCTATGAAGCCGGCCTCGGCTAGGAAGCTGGATGATATGGGCGTGGAGTACAGGCTCATCAGGCTCAGGGACCGGGCCGTGACCGTCCAGGACGTCATAGACCACGCCGAGGGGGACCTTGACCCCGCCGAGATATGCAAGACCATAATAGTGAAGGGCAGGAGAGGAGCACGGTACGCCGTTTTTCTGAGGGGCAGCGACAGGATCGACTTCAACAAGCTGAAGCCCATCCTCGGCAAGGTGAGCGTAGCCAGCCGGGATGAAGTGCAGGAGGCCACGGGGGTGGAGCCCGGGGCCGTGTGCCCCCTAACCCTGGGTATTCCCGTGTACCTGGACGAGAGGGTCCTGAAGCTGGAGAAGGTTAACTTCGGTTCAGGGAACCACCTGTACGGGATCGAGCTGAGGACAGAGGACCTGGCGAAGGCTCTGAGCTACACCGTGCTGGACCTGGCAGAGTAGTGTCACCGCCTGGGCCGGCTCATCCTTCTAGCAGACTTTTAGGTGATTCCGAGTGAACAATTAGCTGTGGGTAAAGGGAAGAGCGTCTTCCGTCTGCTGCTGGAGGCCTCAGCCGTGGCTCCGCGGTACGTCAGGGTAGGCCTGGGGCTCCTCCTGCTGTACCTGGTGATACTTGTGGGGATCACCACCACCCGATGAAGCCCCCTGGGTGCCATAAAATTTATAAAAAAGTCATATTTATGACATACCGTAAGGAAAATATACCCAGAAGCGGTAGAGAACCAAAAGGCACAGGGCAGCCAAATGTCACCCAAGAAAGACGCGAAGAAGGACGAACAGACCAAGGCGGATAAGAAGAGGATCGAGGAGCTGGAGAAGAGCCTCAAGGAGGCCGAAGAGAAGGCCCAGAGGTACCTAGACCAGCTCAAGTACGCCAAGGCCGACCTGGACAACATCCAGAAACAGAGCCACCGCAGGCTCAGCGAGACCCTGGAGAAGGCCAACGGTGAGCTACTGCAGCAACTGCTGCCCCTCCACGACGAGCTGGAGATGCTCTCCACAAGGGACGCCGAGAAAGAGAAACTGGTGGAGGGCATCCAGATGATCCACAGAAAGATGGCGAAGCTGCTGGAGTCCTCTGGCGTCCAACCCATAGAAGCCCTGGGCCAGCCCTTCGACCCCTTCAGACACGAGGCCATCGTGGAAGTGGAGACCGAGGAGGAGCCCGACGGCTACGTCCTTGAGGAGATCAGGAAGGGCTACATGTTTAAGGAGCGGGTCCTAAGGGCTACAGTAGTGAAGGTGGCCCGGAGCCCCGCGGAACCAGAGGAAGATCAAGATGAGTGAGAACAAGAGAGAGAAGATCCTAGGCATAGACCTGGGAACAACCAACAGCGCAGCCGCCGTCATGATGGGCGGCAAACCCACAGTCATACCAAGCGCCGAGGGCCCCACAGTGGCAGGGAAGATGTTCCCCAGCGTGGTAGCATTCACCAAGGACGGGCAGCTCCTGGTGGGTGAGCCCGCCAGGAGGCAGGCCGTCACCAACCCGGAGGGAACCATCAGGGAGGCCAAGCGCCAAATGGGCACCAGCCGGAAGATAACGCTCCTGGGCAAGGACTACACGCCCCAGCAGATCAGCGCCTTCATACTCCAGAAGATTCTCCGGGATGCCGAGACGTACCTGGGGGAGAAGATGACCAAGGCGGTCATCACGGTGCCGGCCCACTTCAACGACAACCAGAGGCAGGCCACCATAGACGCCGGGGAGATCGCCGGCCTGAAGGTGACCAGGATAGTGAACGAGCCCACGGCCGCGGCCCTGGCATACGGCCTGGACAAGGTGGGCCAGGAGATGAAGATACTGGTCTTCAGCTTCGGCGGAGGCACCAACGACACCACCATCATGGACTTCGGCGGAGGCGTCTTCGAGGTCCTGGCCACCAGCGGCGACACCCAGACCGGCGGAGCCGACGTGGACAAGGTCATAATGGACTACATTGTAGCGGATTTTAAGCGGGAGACGGGCATCGACCTGAGCGGCGACATAAAGGCCATGGCCCGCCTCAAGGAGGCGGGCGAGCGCGCTAAGATAGAGCTGAGCAACCTCATCACCACGGACATCGACCTGCCCTACATAGCAATGAACGCCCAGGGGTCCCAGAACCTCCACATCTCGCTGACGAGAGCCAAGCTGGAGCAGATATCCCAGCCCATCGTCAACAAGGTGAAGGAGCCCATCACCAGAACCATCAGGGACGCGGGCCTCACCCCAGACAAGATCGACAAGCTCATCCTCTTCGGAGGCATGACCAAGATGCCCCTGGTCCAGCGCACAGTGGAGGAGCTCCTGGGGAAGAAGGCCGAGCGGGGCATAGACCCCATGGAGTGCGTAGCCATAGGAGCAAGCATCCAGGGCGCCGTGCTGGCAGGGGAGATCGATGACATAGTGCTCCTGGACGTGACGCCCCTCAGCCTAGGCGTGGAGACCCTGGGGGCCGTCATGACCAAGATCATAGACCGCAACTCGACGATTCCCACCAAGCAGACCAAGGTGTTCAGCACGGCGGCGGACATGCAGACGGCCGTCACCATCCACGTGCTCCAGGGCGAGAGGGCCATGGCCAAGGACAACATAAGCCTGGGCAGCTTCAACCTGGAGGGCATACCCCCGGCGCCCAGGGGCGTACCCCAGATCGAGGTCACCTTCGACATCAACGCGGACGGCGTCCTCAACGTCTCGGCCAAGGACCTGGGCACAGGCAAGCAGATGGGCATCACCATCACGGCATCCACCAAGCTCAGCGACGCGGATAAGGACCGCATGGTCAGGGAGGCCGAGCAGTACGCCGAGGCCGATAAGCAGGCCCAGGAGGAGGCCGAGACCAGAAACCAAGCCGACACCCTAATCTACAGCACCGAGAAGCTGCTCGCGGAGCTTGGAGACAAGATTGAGGCCGGCCTCAAAGCGAAGGTCCAAAGCGGACTAGAGGCCCTCAAGGCGGCGGTCAAGGATGGAAGCATCTCAGAGATCAAGGCCAAGATAGAGGACCTCCAGAAGGTGGTGCAGGAGGCCGGAGCCTCGGTCTACCAGCAGGCCGCGGCTCAGCAGGCCCAGCAGGCACAGCAGCAGCCCGGCACCCAGCCACCGGCCGGCGACCAGGAGCAGGGCAAGAAGACCGTGGACGCTGACTACAAGGTAGTGGACGACGAGGAGAAGAAACGGTAACACCGTTCCCTATTGCAGACCTTTTTTACTTATCTCGCATCCCTAACCCCTTTTAGTCGTCGGGCTCAGCCATCTCTGGGCGCTGCGTTTGAGTCTCCGCGGAAAAAAGTTGGACCACAACAAGAAGGTACTGATAGGAGGTACCCTAGTGATCCTTGTAGCCGCCGTGGCGGGCTCCCAGTTCTTCGTAGAGGGCAGAGTGTACTTCGAGAAGATGGAGGCCCTCAGGAGCAGGGGCTTCGAGATGAACGGCACCCTACCCTGGAGCGGCCTGGACGCCTGGGAGGAGCAGGTCAAGGAGAAGTACAGGTACAGGATCAACATGGAGAGGAAGGAGGTCACCGACTGGGACACCTTCTACTCTTACCTGAAGACGGCCAAGAGCAAGGTCGAGTACGACGGCAGCATCTACGACGGCGTCCACTACTGTGACGAGACCTTCGCCATCTGGTTCAGCACCATCCAGCTGAGGAGCACCACCAAGAAGGGCGGGATAATCACCTACTACACCTTCCCCGACGGGTGACAACCCTATATCCGCGTATGTCAACTATTTCTCGTTATGACGCTGAAGAAGACGCTCCTGAGGGAGGAGAAGGAGCTCATAGGCGAGATCGTTCAGAATAACCAGATACACGGCAACATGCTGGTCATGGCCGACGAGATTGGCAGCAGGTTCGCGGGCACCCCCAGCGAGAGGAAGGCCCAGAGGTACATGGTGAAGAGGCTGCGGGAGTACGGCTACAGGAACGCCAGGGCCGAGCCCTTCACCTACAACGGATGGAAGAGGGGCCCCGCCAGGCTGGAGGCCCTGGAGCCCATGCGCAGGGAGTTCCCGGCCATCAGCCTGGCCATGAGCCCCGGGGGAACCGTGGAGGCCGAGGTGGTGGACCTGGGGACGGGGAGCCCCGAGGAGTTCCAGGCCGTGGACCCAAAAGACGTGAAAGGCAAGATAGTGCTCTGCTCCAGCGCCACCAGCCCCACCGGCAAGCGGGTCCACAGGAGGACCAAGTACGGGTGGGCGGTGGAGTACGGCGCCGTGGGCTTCATATTCATGAACCACAACCCGGGCCAGCTGCCCCCCACGGGCAGCCTCAGACCCAGCTACAGGATGGGGGGCGAGATGCCCGGCGTAGGCGTCAGCCTGGAGACGGGCTCACACATGCTGAGGCTGGCCGGGGGCAAGCCCCTCAAGGCGAGGATAACAGACGCTAGCCGGGTGATCCCCGGCTCAGAGTCAGCCAACATCGTGGCCGAGCTCCCCGGGGCAACGGACGAGTGGATCGTGGTGGGGGGCCACTACGACGGCCACGACATAAGCCAGGGCGCCATGGACAACCTCAGCGGCACGGCCGTAACCATGGAGATGGCCAGGGCATTCAAGCCCCTGGAGGGTAAGCTGAGGCGAGGCATCCGGTTCATGTGCTTCGGCTGCGAGGAGATCGGTGTCACAGGCAGCACATGCTACGTGGCCGACCACCTGGACGAGGTGGAGAAGACGGCCATCATGGTGAACCTGGAGCTGGGCGGCCTCAGCTACAGGGAGGGGGAGAAGCACGCGGCCCTCACAGTGTACCAGCCCAAGGAGATGAAAGGCTACCTAGAGAGGTTCCTGGATGAGGTGGGCTACCCGACCACGGTCCAGGAGGGCACCTCGGCGGCGTCGGACCACTGGCCCTTCTACATGCAGGGCGTCCCCGCCATATACCTCCACGAGGAGCCCAGCATGAGGCAGCTGGTGGAGGGAAGGGGCTGGGGCCACACAACCGCGGACACCATGGACAAGGTGGACCCCAGGAACCTGGTGGAGGGCGCCGTCCTCCTGGCCAGGCTGCTGCTGCGCCTAGCAACCCAGGACGAGAAGATAGCCGAAAGGACACCCCTGGACAGTATAGTGGCCCACCTGGAGAAGACGGGGATGCGGAAGACCCTTGAGATCGAGAAGAAGTGGCACCCCGAGTCCCCCAGGTAGCCACCCTCTTTTTATCACCGGGCAACGTTTTTAAGTAGACGTCTTGGGAAGAAACACCGAAAAGGGCTGAGCGAGGGGGCGGGTTGTCGGGGAAAAGGGATTACTACGAGGTTCTGGGAGTAGGCAGGGACGCCGGCCAGGACGATATAAAACGCGCCTTCAGGAAGCTGGCCTTCCAGCTCCACCCCGACCGCAACAAGGAGCCCGACGCCGAGGAGCGGTTCAAGGAGGTGAGCGAGGCCTACGCGGTCCTCAGCGACCCCCAGAAGAAGCAGCAGTACGACGCCTTCGGCCACGCCGGTATCAGCGGCGCCTACACCCAGGAGGACATCTTCAGAGGCGTAGACTTCGGCAGCATATTCAGGGAGTTCGGGTTCGGGGATGACCTCCTCAGCCGCATCTTCGGCGGCATGTTCGGCGGCGGCTTCAGAGCCCAGAGGGCCGGGCCCCGGAGGGGCAGGGACCTGGAGGCCAGGGTGGAGGTCACCCTGGAGCAGTCGGCCCTGGGCACCGAGATAGAGCTGAGCCTCAACAGGATGGAGCCCTGCAGCAGGTGCGGCGGCAACGGCGCCGAGCCCGGAACCAGGGTCACCAGCTGCCCCCGGTGCAACGGCACAGGCCAGATACAGCAGAGGACCCAGAGCTTCTTCGGCCAGATGATAACAGTCACCACGTGCCCCCGGTGCGAGGGCCGCGGCCAGGTCCCCGAGACGCCTTGCACCAAGTGCAGGGGCTCAGGGCTGGAGGACCGGCGCCGCACCATCAGGGTGAACATCCCCCCGGGCATCGAGGACGGCGTCTACCTCACCCTCAGGGGCCAGGGGGAGGCGGGCCCCTACGGAGGATCACCGGGGGACCTCTACGTCATGGTGCGGGTGAAGCCCCACGAGAGCCTCATCAGGCGCGGCTCCGACCTCATATACGAGGCCGAGATCAGCTTCCCCCAGGCCGCCCTGGGCACCGAGATCGATGTCCCCGTCATCGGCGGAACCGCCAAGCTCACGGTGCCCGCAGGCGTACAGAACGGTGACATCCTAAGGATGCGGGGCAAGGGGATGCCCAGCAGGTTCGGCACAGGCGACCAGCTTGTGCACGTCACGGTGGTTGTACCCAAGAAGCTGAGCCGCAGGCAGCGGGAGCTCATAGAGGAGCTGGAGCGGGAGCTGGGAAAGAAGAGGGGCCTGTTCGGCTAGCGCCTGTCGACGACCTCTTTGACGTCCGGCCCAGTGCCTATGAAGGTGACCGGTAGGCCCACCTTGTCCTCTATGACCTGTATGAACTTCTTTGCCTCGGAGGACAGGTCGCCGATGTTGCTGGAGCCTTTAAGCTCCGGGTACAGTATGTCGAACTTGGTTATGGCCAACTGGGTGGCCCCGTTGAGCATGGCTGCCCTCTTCGCCAGGCCGTGGTTGAAGGGAGCGGCCCGCCTCTGGCGGCCCGTGACGGTGCCGTACTCGTCCCAGCCGCGCCTCTTTGCCTCCTCGAAGCTGATCTCCCCGTCCAGGGGGCCCTCGCCGACTCGGGTCACGTAGGCCTTGCACACCATGACCACCTCGTCCACCCTGGTGGGGCCGACGCCCACGTCGCTGCAGATGCCTGCGGCGCAGACGTCCTTGCTGGTGACGTAGGGGTAGCCTCCGTGGAACAGGCTAATGTAGGTGCCCTGGGTGCCCTCCAGGATCACTGTCTCCTCTCTGTCCAGCGCGGAGTTGACTAGAAGCGGAACGTCCCTGATGTAGGGTTTAAGCTCGGGGACCTCCCGGGCCATCTTGACGACCCTCAGGGCCCTGTCCGCGTTGCAGGGGCCCGTGCCTGTGCCCGTGGTGCCTATCTTCTCCTTCAAGTAGCCCCGCCTGTCCTGCTCTATGTGCTTCTGCTCTATGATGGCGCACTGGGGGTCCAGGCCCACCCTGCCCTCGATTCCCGTCATCTCTACCTCCCGGAGGAACACCTCGGGGTTCACCACGACTCCGGGGCCTATCAGCTCAAGGGTTTTGGGGTTCACGAAGCCGCAGGGCACCATTCTGAGCTTGTACTCTTTGCCGTCCATCACCACCGTGTGGCCGGCGTTAGGTCCCACCCCTCCCCGGGCGCAGACATTGGCGTCGTCCGCCACCGCTAGGTATGATACTATCTTTCCTTTTCCACCGTCTCCATAGAAGCCGTCAACAACTACCGTGCAGGTCACGAGATCACCAGAACCAAAGAACCCACCCCAAGTGGCGATTTAAGTTTAACGCATAAGCCGTGAATCTGAAAACAGCAAATTAACACGTCGGAGTTAATGGAAGAGCCTCAAACAAGCCAAGATATTTCCGTTCTTGAGAAAATGGTCATCCAAGATTTTTTCATCGAGCTATCAAACTACTTGAAGCAAAGGCATGGTAACCCCTAAGAATCGCCAAGTAGAGGAACATGGCATGAAGCTCAAGAAACACCTCAAGTACAGCGCAGAGGTAAAGTGGAACCACATGACAGGGGGGACCGCCCACCTCGACGGATTCACACAGGACTTCGACGCCCCACGCGAGTACGATGGAAACGAGGCAGCCCCCTGCCCAGACCAGCTATTCATGGCGAGCCTCGCAGGATGCATAGTAAACACCTTCAACTACTACCGCCGAATGCTGGACACCGAAACACGAGACCTCACAGTAAACGTATCCTCCGACATCGAACTCACCAAGACAGACGGGTACAGGGTAACAGGCATCAACATAGACATACAGGTATGGAGCGACCAAGAGAACGAGCAGCTGAACCAGAAATGCGCTGAACGAGCCAAAGAATACTGCCACCTCACAAGAAGCATCGAACCAGCCATCCCCATAACCACCACCATCAAGGTCCACGTAGAGTAAGAATTATCACCCCACAGCCCATATCTCATCCATCTTGAACACAGTAGGCATCCTGGTGGTGGGCAACGAGATACTGGACGGCGTCGTACTGGACACCAACAGCCAGTGGATAATCAACCGCCTCAAGCCCATGGGATTCCAGGTTCACGAGTCCATCACCGTCAGAGACAACGTAGAGGAGATAGGGGCCGCCCTCAACATGCTCCTAGGGAACGGCTGCGGCCTGGTGTTCACCACGGGGGGCCTGGGGCCCACCCACGACGACATGACCCTTCAGGGGGTGGCGCATGGGCTGGGGCTGCTCCTGGAGCTGGACCAGGCGTCCCTGGATATAGTGGCGCGCCAGTACAGGGTGCTCCACGAGAGGGGAATCATAGAGAGCGGGGAGATGACTGACAGCCGAAGGAAGATGGCGGTACTGCCCCAGGGCTCCAGGCCCCTTGATAACAGGGTGGGGGGCGCCCCCGGGGTCCTCCTAAAATCAGGGGACTCCACCATCATCTGCCTGCCCGGGGTCCCCCTGGAGCTGAAGTGGATATTCGACGACCAGGTGGCGCCCATCCTGAAGAGGATGGTGAGAGGGGTCTACGCCGAGAGGATAGTGGCGCTTCCCCTCCGGGATGAGTCCACCCTTGCGCCCATCATCGACCAGGTTATGGCGGAGGTGCCCGGCGTCTACGTCAAGTCCATGGTGAAGCCCTACGGGGAGGAAGGCATCAGGCTCTGGGTCAGCTTCCTTGGCGAGGACCAGGAAGAGGTGGAGGAGAAGGTGGCGCGAGCCGTGGATCGCCTCGTTGAGCTCACCCGGGAGAGGCTGCCCAACGGGTGACCCAACCAGATATATGGCGGAACCCCACAAGTGTTCTGGGAGCTGGACCCCGTGAATGTGGCTGACCTCGACGTACCCATCCAGGTGAAGCGCCTGCTGCAGGAGAGAGGCATAGGTGAGCTCTACCCGCCCCAGGCGGACGCCATAGCCACAGGGGTCCTGAACGGCCGCAACCTGGTGTTGGCCAGCCCCACAGCCAGCGGCAAAACCCTCATCGCAGAGCTCTGCGCCATGAAGCATGTGCTGGAGAGGGGCGGCAAGGTGCTGTACCTGACGCCCCTGAGGGCGCTGACGTGGGAGAAGTACGAGGAGTTCCAGGCCTACACCCGGCTGGAGAAGCCCGACGGCAGGAAGATCAGGGTGGGCGTCAGCACCGGAGACATGGATAACAGCAGCCCCTGGCTAAAGGCCTACGATATTGTCATCTGCACCAACGAGAAGTGTGACAGTCTCCTCCGCCACAGGAGCCCCTGGATGAGCGGCATAAGCCTGGTTATAGCTGATGAGATTCACCTAATAGGGAGCGACAGGGGGCCGACCCTGGAGGTGAGCCTGGCCCGCCTCAGGCAGATGAGCTCCGATGTCCAGATACTGGCCCTCAGTGCAACTATACGGAACGCCGCGGAGATAGCGGACTGGCTGAAGGCTGAGAGCGTCACAACGGATTGGAGGCCCGTGGAGCTCAGGGAGGGCGTAGCCCTGGGCAGCCACATCACATTCAAGGACGGTACGGTCCGAAGCATCGAGGGCCTCCATGAAAAGGACCCTATAAACCTGGCCATGAACGCCATCCAGAACAAGGGCCAAAGCCTCATCTTCGTAGAGAGTAGACGACGGGCGGAGAGCACAGCCCGGATGGCGTCCAACGCCTTGAAGCAGCGGCTGTCCAGGCGGGAGCTCACCCAGCTCCATGAGGCGTCAGCCAACATCTCGGTCCACGGGGAGAAGACCAGGCTCACCGACGATCTGGCCGCCTGCGTGGAGGGCGGAGCTGCTTTCCACCACGCCGGCCTCAACAGGGACCACAGGAGGATCATAGAGGACGGCTTCAAGAGGGGAGCCATCAAGATACTGGCTGCCACCCCGACCCTGGCCGCCGGCGTCAACCTGCCCGCCAGGACAGTGGTCATAGGCAGCTACCGGAGGTTCGTGCCCGGCTACGGCATGTACCCCATACCGGTGCTGGAGTACAAGCAGATGAGCGGCAGAGCCGGCAGACCCCAGTACGACGACGTGGGGGAGGCCCTGCTCATAGCGGGCTCAGACGACGAGGCCGAGTACCTCATGAAAGACTACATCCTGGCGGAGCCTGAGAGGATCGACAGCCGCCTGGCCCAGGAGTCAGCCCTCAGGGGCCACACCCTAGCCGCGGTAGCCTCGGACTACGCCCACACGGAGGGGGGCCTCCTGGACTTCTTCGGCTCCACCTTCTACGGATACAATTATCCTACAACGGGCATCAGGCTCATCCTGGGCAACACCCTCCGGTACCTGGAGAGGGAGGGAATGATAGCGTACCAGGGGGACAGGTACCAGGCCACTGACTTCGGCCGGAGGGTGAGCGAACTCTACATAGACCCGCTGACGGCCGTCGTCATGAGAGACGGCCTGAAGAGGGACTCGCTGGACGTCACAGACTTCACATGGCTACACCTCATATGCCACACCCCGGACATGAGGCCCACCCTGAGGCCCGGCCGCAAGGACATGGAGCTTGTGGAGACCTACTTCGAGGAGCACAGGGACGAGATAGCCGTCCACGTCTCGGAGGGCGGCGACTACATAGACTACGAGGAGTTCCTGGGGGAGGTGAAGACCGCCATGGTGTTGGAGGCCTGGATAGAGGAGGTGAGCGAGAGCGACCTACTGGAGAGGTTCAACGTCCAGCCCGGGGACAGGTACAGCGCCGTCAGCAGCGCCGAGTGGCTCCTGTACTCGGCTCATGAGTTGGCCGGGGTGCTGGGGATGCCTGAGCCCAGGCTTCACCTGAGGAAGCTGAGGGTTAGGGTGCAGCACGGGGTCACCGACAAGCTGCTGCCCCTCGTTGGGCTCAAGGGCATAGGCCGCGTCAGGGCCCAGATTCTGTATAACTCGGGGTACACGACCCTGGCCCGCCTCAAGAGGGCCGACATAAGGCAGTTGACAGCCTTGCCTCTCATAGGGCCCCGGATCGCCATGTCCATCAAGGAGCAGGTGGGGGGCGTCGTGGAGAAGGAGGAGTGGGAGAGGCTTAAGACCGCCGAGATTGCGCAGAGCGCCCTGACGGAGTTCACAGAGGAGGAGTACAGGGAGCCCAACGACGAGCCCCCTGAAGATGTGGAAGAGAACCGTTAGCTTCTATTTTCATGGATTAGACGATGTCTAACTTTGTTCCTTTACCTTATTTTCATAGAAACCATTTAAATTGTCAATCAACATAGGTTTACTCGTGCCTGTGCCCGCGCTGATTCATGTAGCAGTGGTATACGGTACAGTCACGGGGCTCACCGCCCTCGGGTTCAGATTGATCCATGAGGCAACGGGGTACATGAACCTGGGCTTCACCGTCAACCTTGGGGTGAGCATGGGGGCGGGCTTCCTCGTCTCCCAGCTCCTGGGCGTCGACCCCATGGTTACCCTCCCCGTGGTATCTATCTTAACGGGGGCCTTTAACGCCCTAACCTACCACCTAGTCTACAGGAGGCTGGAGGCAAAGGGGACTAGTGAGGCCCTCATATCACTCACTGGGCTGACCTTCCTCTTCACCAGCGTATCGGTGTTGACGGTCGCCGAGTACTTCCTCAGCCGAAGGGTGGACTCGCCTCTGTGGTGCGGACCCACAGCGTCCAAGTTCACAGTGGGAACTCACTTCCACTACGTGGATGGGTCGGTGGCGGGGCTCAGGTGGAGCCTAATCGCCTCAAGCCTGGCCGTCATACTGCTCACAGTCGGCGTCTATGTTACCATGAAGAGGAGCCGGGCGGCATGCATAATGTCGGCTGTGTCGGAGAACCCCAGCCTGGCTCAGATCTCAGGCATTGACACCGGGATGGTTAGGCTCGTCTCATGGTTCCTCGCCGGGGGAGTGGCAGGGCTCGGCGGGGTCCTGCTGCCATACATGTTCAAGGGGGAGATGGGTAGAGACTGTGAACTGTTCTTCGCCCCTGTACTAGCCTCTGCCGTACTCGCTGAGGGCTTGTCCCTGTGGGTCGCGTTACCTCTTGGGGTTTTCGTCGGCGCCCTGGAGATACTGTTAATCACTCTGAGCACGACCGTTCTCGGTGTCTGGGTGGGCGAGTACCGTTCGCTGTTCCCCGCGGCCTTCCTGGTGGCTGCTTTAGCGTACAAGAGTAAAACCCGCAAGGATATATCCAGCTGCAACTGAAACATAAGCATGGATAAACGGATGGCAGGCTTGGCGTTATTTCTGCTCGGTTGCCTGCTGTGTGTAAACTCGTACATAATAGTTCAGGGCGCTCAGGGAGACGAAATGGTTCGTGTCTGTAGTACGCCAGCCGAGGGACAGTTCTGGGTCCCAGTTCAGTACGACCTGATACAGGTGCCGTCATATGTTTTCCCCCAGCTCATAGTCGGTGTGGCCGCTCTCACCGCGGGCATCATCCTCGTTTACGAGGACCCCGGCTCGCGCACCTCTTTAAATGGGGTCTAGATTAACCACTAATGTGCGCGGACGGACTTGGTTGCCACTATTTCTCTTATAACTTTATTACGAATCCTGCTCATCCATTTGTTATGAGCTCAAGCTTGTTCATCTGGAGGGTCCGCTTCATAGCTTTCGCTTCGGGGGCGGCGGTCATGGGTGTGGAGCTTATGGCGAGCAGGCTTTTCGCCCCGGCCTTCGGCGACAGCGTGTTCGTCTGGGGCAGTTTGATAGGTGTGATCATGTTGGCGTTGGCGGCTGGTTACTGGCTGGGCGGCAGGAGGGCCGACAGGATTAGCAGCATCCATGAGCTCTCCAACATAATATTAGCGGCGGGGTTCCTCGTCCTGGCCATACCCTGGGCGGCCCCCTACGTCATCGAACTCATAAGGCGCGTCGGGCTGGGAGATGTATACGGCCCGCTGCTGGCCTCCATGCTGCTGCTCACGGGGCCGACTGTTCTCCTCGGGATGGTGAGCCCCTACACTGTGAGGCTCTCCGCAGACGACATGGTGAGCATAGGATCTGTGTCGGGGGGCCTCAGCAGCGTGAACACGGCGGGCAGCATATTCGGGACATTCTTCACGGTTTTCGTCCTTATACCTGTCTTCGGAACCCGCGAGATCATCACGAGTCTGGGCGTGCTACTCGTGTTTGTGTCCCTCATCGGTAGGGACCTGAAAGATAAGTTGTTCCTGATACTCATGGTGGGGCTCCTCCTCTTACCCGAGGCTCTGGTCGGCGGCAGGCTGAGGGTACTGGGGGGCACGGCTGTCTACAGGAAGGAGACCCCATACAGCACGCTGACCGTCGTGGATAACACCGCGGAAGGGGTCCGGTACATGTTTCTAAACGACATGGCCCACAGCCTCATGTACCTCAACGGCTCAACTAAAGCTGCTTCCCGCTACACTGACTACTTTAACCTGGCTTTTGGGTTCAACCCAAGCATCACCGATGTGCTATTCATAGGCGGGGGAGGCTTCTCGGGGCCGAAGCAATTCCTGGAGCAGTACCCCTGGGTAAATGTTGACGTCGTCGAGATCGACCCCTTTGTCGTAGAGGCTGCCTACACGTACTTCTATGTGCCCAGGGATGAGCCGCGTCTACGCGTCTACACCATGGACGGCAGGGCCTTCCTAGACCAAGCAGGTTCCTACGACCTTGTTGTGCTGGACGCCTACAGCCACACCTATGTGCCGTTCCACCTCATGACTCTGGAGTTCCATCAGCTTCTTAGGCGGCACCTTAACGAGGGAGGAGTGCTGGTGTCAAACCTGATAGGCAGCTTCGTGGGGGACACCTCTGAGCTGCTATGGTGTGAGGCGGAGACCGTGGCCCAGGTTTACCCCCACGTGCACATGTTCTCCACACTCGACGTCCCCGAGGCAATGGTCAGGAACATCGTTATGGTGGCGTCGAGCGACCCGAAGCCCATCACGGATCAGACCTTCAACAGCAGCATGTCATCGGCGCATCAGGACCCTCGCAGGGCTCTAAGCTACTACGGGATGCTCTACACTGGGGAGCCCTTCGGTAGGAGGATGGTCCTCGTGGACAACTACGCTCCAGTCGAAGCCCTGCTCAACCCCGTAACCATGACCAGATATGAGGAGTCCGGCCAACTGATGGAGGCTTCTCTCATTAACCCCTACATTTTAGCCGGACTGTGGGCTCTATCCATGGCCATAGTTTACAGGGCTTCATCATTGTTATCTAAACGGGTTAACCCTGATGTACAGTCATGATTGTACATACATTATAATCCGAAGGCGGTAGATGTCGCACGCGTACCACGGATATGTTGAACTCGTAGGGATTCAGCACTCAACGGGCATGCGTTTACTTGAAGACATACTTTTCTTCGGGGCCCTGTTGAAGTATACGGATTTACTCAAAATTTTTTTATAAAAACGCTTTTCACCTCGGCTCCTCAAGTTTCAGGAGATGGACGCCTCCAAGGTCCTGGACATATCCAGCGCCCTATCCGATGAGCAGAGGATCAGGATACTGGAGGCCCTGCTCCCAGGCAAGCCCCTCAGGTACACAGAGATCATGAAGCAGCCAGGCCTCGATGTAGCCGCGGACTCCAGCAAGTTCGCCTACCACATGGGCGTCCTGTGCGACGCCAACCTCGCCGAGAAGATGAACGAGCACTACAGGATAACCCACGGGGGCAGAGAGGTGTACACTTCCATGAAAAGGGCCACGGAGGGCTGGACCGAGTAAACATACCGGGACTCCCTGGGGAGGCTGACGGGGAGAGATGTTGCCACCAAGATATGGGCAAGCACCCTCTTGCTCGCGCGCGGCTGGAACCAGAACGATGGGAACAAGTACTCCAGGGCGCAGCGCAACAGACGTTCTAAGGATAATATGCAAGTCGAGTGAACGGGATAATTTGCTTACACGAGACTAAAGAGGCTAAGGCACAACGCGAGTATAGGTCAAGGCAACTAAAACAAGTTCACCCGGAATTCCGATGTCCCCGCCCCCTTCCTTTCTCCGGCTTTCTTCATCAAGTAGCTGGCGCGTCATGCCGTCCACAACCCGAACCCTGAGCTGCTCATGCGACCTCGCGAACACGTACACAGACCAGGTTCCGCTACCTTCAGGCTGCTTAAACTCCATCTGCTTACCGCCTTGCCCAAAGAACCCCTCCGTCTCAATAATACTACCATCAAGACGAACAGTGTAATGGCCCTGGACATCCGCGTTCAGGGTATCAAGGTAGACGATGACCCCCTCGAACCGGGGAGTTACCAGTGGGTGAATGAGGAAATGGTAGATGGTGAACGATGAGCCGACCAGGGTGACGGCTGCCAGCAGCAGAGCCACCGCGAGGGCCCCTCTCCTAGCGTCGGGCCTGTAAGGCATCATCCCCTTCCACAACAATGTCTCGACCAGACTTCAATATGAACCCAACGTAAAACGTGGAGCACCCACCGGAAACCGGCACAGAGTAAGCTAAATGCAACCCAAAAAAACACACATTTTATAACACAGTTGCCATGCCACTGCCTAACTAATAACGACCCGCGGCGACTACTGATTACCTCCACCGCCGCCTATAAACCCCCTAAAAGCCTCCGATCAAGTAAACAAGCCTGAAAACCGGGAACCGCGGTGGCGGTGATGGGACCCCCCCCTCCCCCCACGCGCACACACAACAAACCAAGATTTATATTACCTTGAACATTAAACACAACCCATGCAGCCACAAGACAACCCCGGCTACATCCTACGCATAAGCACCGACGAGTGGCTAGACCAGATATACCAACTCAAAAAATACTACACAGGCGTCAACCGCAACTGGAAAAGAGGAACCCCCATCCTCCTAGCCAAGAAGACCCAGCAAGGCGACAGCATCCTAGGCTACGGCATCACCCAGAAAGTCGAGATGCTCTGGGAGATGACCCCCGAAGAGGAAGACTACTGCAGAGAAAACAAGTGGAGATGCGCCCTCACCTTCCAGCCCCTCGTGAAGTTCAACAAGCCCCTACCCATCAAGGACACGGTCCTAGCCGGCGACAAACGAAAAGGCAGCTTCCTCCACGGCGCCCTCATACCCGAGGAGACCGTGGACAGCATCCTCGAACAAGCCGAGGAACTCTAAGGAAAACAAGATATGCGGCCGGCCCACAGAACCAGCAGATGGGGTACATAGCCGCCGCCCTAAACCGAAACGGAGAAGACGCCTCGGAAGCGGTAGCCAAGATGCTCCAGGCAGCGGGTGGAGTAAACGGTGTAGCGTACGGGCTAGCCTCACCGAGCCAAGCCGAGCACCACACACGCCCCCCAGAGTTCACCTCCGTCACCAGCGACACCGTCATCGGCTACAAGTCCACCACATCCAAAGACTACCCGCCCCAGCCCCTCACCCAGCGCTCAGGGTCACTATGCGTAAACGCCGCACTATACGGCAGCGACGAGCCGGACACCCTCACAGCAGCCAACCTCATGGAGGCCGACCCCCTCCTTGGCCTGAAGAAGCTAATGGACTCCCCGGGCCACCACACCGCGGTCCAGATAAGCCCAGGCAGGATACTCTGCAGCCGAGACCCCGTAGGAACCCAGCCCCTATACATAGCGTGGAACAACGAACTATACGCGGCGGCCTCCAACAGAAAGATGATCTGGAGCCTAGGCATGGAACCCACTCCCCTGAAACCGGGACACATAGCGTGCCTGACACGGGCAGGCGTCCAAGACACCGAGATAACTACCCTGCGGAGACCTGAGCCGCTCACAGACACCCCGGAGACCATCCTGGAGACCCTGAACGCTATCCTCAGAGAGGCAGCCAAAGACGTATCCAGAAAAGCCCCGAAGGGGGCCCTAGCCTTCTCCGGCGGGATAGACAGCACACTGGCCGCCCTCTACCTCAGGGACACAGGCGCAGACCTGAACCTCATATGCGTAGGGGTCGATGCACGGGACGAGTACAGGCACGCCCAGGCAGCCGCGGACAGCCTCGGCCTGGACCTCCAGGTCAACCCGGTCACAGTGAAAGAGCTTGAGGAAGCCATCCCGGACATAGTCAGAAGCGTGGAGGACAGCAGTCCACTCGCCGTGGGCGTCGCCGCCCCCCTCCACTTCGCGACCAAGACAGCCTCAGAGCAAGGTCACACGGCCATCTTCACGGGGAACGGAAGCGACGAGGTCTTCGGAGGCTACAAGAAGTACCACGCAGCTTACATGGAGAACCTGGCAGAGGCCGAGGAGATGATGCTCCGCGACACAGCCGAGTCCTGGGCCACCAACTACGACAGAGACACCAAGACATGCACCGACCTGGGCCTAAACCTGCTCCTACCCTTCGCCCACCCCCGGGTCATCGGCTACGGACTCCGCATACCCGTGGAACTCAAGCTACCGAAGAGCGTGGACCAGCCCAGGAAAATCATACTCAGACGGCTGGCACAGAAACACGTGTTACCGGAGGAAGTGTGGGCACGGCCCAAGAAGGCCGCCCAGTACTCCACGGGGGTCCACAAAGCCATGGAGAGGCTAGCGAAGAGACGCGGCATGAGCCTACGAGGCTACCTGCAAGAAATCTACGACGAAACCCGGAAGGAGCTAACCCATGCCCGACATACGTAGAATACTCCAGACCCTGAAGGAAGCCTACCCGTACACCGACCCAGAGCCCTCCACTGATGACCCCTTTAAGACCCTCATAAGCTGCATACTGTCCCAGAGGACCCGGGACAGCAACTCCGAGAAGGCCACAGACAGCCTCTTCAACGCGGCATCCACACCGGAGGAGATACTGAGGCTAAGCCGAGACGAGCTCGAGGAACTCATAAAGTCCTCAGGCTTCTACAGGCAGAAGGCGCAGCACATAGCCGAGACCTGCCGAGGCCTCGTGGAGACCCACGGCGGCGCAGTGCCCGGGCACAGGGAGTCACTACTCCGGCTACCCGGAGTCGGACCCAAGACAGCCGACATCGTCCTGTCCCACAGCTTCAACGTGCGTACAGTGCCCGTGGATGTCCACGTCTGGAGAGTCACCCGGAGACTGGGCCTGGCCCCCATGGACGCTGACCACGAGGAAGTGAAAAGGGTGCTCGAAGGGATCGTCCCCGACGACGACAAGCTGCTCTACGACAGAGCCACCCTGAGGATAGGAAAAGAGCACTGTAGAAAGACGGGGCCCAGGTGCGGCCCATGCCCCCTGGCTCCCCACTGCGGCTACAAGGCTAGCAGAGAGTTATCAGTCCCTTAGCCAGGTCGTCGCAGAACTCGGCCAGGTGCTCGAACTCGTAGCTGATGATCTCATCGATCTGTCGTGTCACCGAAGCCATGTCCACCTGGTTCACGGGGACAATCTGGGCCGAGACCACGTGTGGCTCGTTTATGGGTCTACCGATCTGGCTTAGAAGCCACACATACGTCTCCTTCACCCCAGAGACGTCGGCCACTATCCTGTTCGCTATCCTATAGCAGAGAGCATTGTATATCTTGCCGACGTGACTCACAGGGTTCTTGCCAGCCGCGGCCTCGCTGCTCATGGGCCTGTTCAGGGGGATGACTCCCACCACGTTGTTGCCCCGGCCCACCTGGCCGCTGTCCCCAGCCTCGGCCGAGGTGCCCGTCACCGTCAGATACAGGCCGTCTATGCCTCTGCCCTTCACGTCCAGGGCGTTGATGCTCGCCGTGACCTCATCGAAACCGTACTTTCCGTCCACGTACTCCATGATGGCGTCGTAGACCTCCCCACGCTTCCTGAAGTAGTCGGCCTCGCCGTCGATGAACCTGTCAACCATGGCCATGGCCACGGTGATGTTCAGGGACCCCTTCTTACGCAGCCCCATGAGCTTGATGTCCTCACCCGACCAGGGATACTGCTTCTTGAAACCTTTCGAGTTGAGGTGCTTCTCCAGATCCAGGATGATCCTCTCAGTCCGGGTGAAGGGCGCGTAGCCCACAGCAGCGGAGGTGTCATTGGCCCCAAGGTACTTCCCCTTCCTGGCGAAGATGTCGCTCAGGGCCATGGACCCGGGCTTGATCTCGCTCTGATACGTTACATGCTTATCCGGGTCCACGAACCTCAGGTTCTCCCTCAGCCACTGCTTGGCGCTGCGCTCAGCGATCTCGTTGACCGGTATCTCCTCGTCCCCCACCGTGAAGGTGGCCCTGTCACCGAACACGAACTTCATGGGCTGTAGCACCTTTCCACATTTAAAGCTGGGCTGAGTGACCCCTGCAGCAAGGAGACTCTTATCCACATTATGGTGCAGAACCACGCCGAACCTCTTCATATACTCCTTAGAGAGCTCCACAGAGATCCGGTTCATCACCGAGTCGCACATGGTATCCGGGTGCCCCAGGCCCTTCCTCTCGACTATCTCCAGGGCCTGGTCCTCGATGGCCGCCCTCCCCAAAAGATTAACAAATACGTTGTTCAACGGTTTCACCGCGTCTGACGATTATTACTGGGGAGAATTGTGCATGCCAGATTTAAAGCAATTCGTACATTTTCATCGATGGATAGAGAAAAAGACATAAACCCTTATACAAAATAAAATGAATAAACAACATTTTATTAGTAGTAAAGGAATTTTTTCCGTGTTCAAACATATATCAGATTACTATACCTATCAAAACAGGCCCCGTGGAGCCGCTGATATAACACCCCGAAATCAAAAAAAACCGGCATCCTCGCGAAAAGAAACACCCAGCACCAGACAAGCACGCCTTGAAACCAGTGCGCAAAATATTTACCAGATAGAAAAGAATAAAGAAAAAAGATCATAGCATAATACCTTTAAATCACTCTAAAAACGAGCATCTGTAGAAAAGAATAAAAAGTAAACAAGCCGCTATACATCACTGAGGATTAAACATGGATGATAAAAGTTTAGGCTACACCATCATGATCATCACCATCGCCGTGATGCTCGGCTACTTCATCTGGGCCTTCCCCGGGCTATTCGGCACAATGTTCGCCTGGCTCGGACCCCTTAGTGAGTGGGCGTTCAAGCTCCCCGTCATCGCGGCCGTGTACATGATACTGTTCATCATTCTCTGGATAGGCTACACCATGGCCACCACACCGCCCCCTGTGCCTCTCGATACTCCCCTGGACCTTGACAGCGAACTCGACGACGAGCTCGACTTGGAGGAAGACGAGGAGAAGGATGAGGGGTAGACCCTTTTATAAATAATAACCAAGCCTTCGTCCTTTTACATTTTTAATATAATATAGTGGTCCGCCTTTGCGCGAGTATTGTACTATTTTGTATATAATCGGGTCTCTTATATATGCATGAATAAATCAATTATAATCGAAATATGCGTGCGTTTTAAATTATATCAGTCAATAGTTCAAGCAAAACATACACACACTCAGACATTACCTCATTGCTGGGGGAGATAGTTTGGAGTGGAGATGGGGAGGCGACCAGCCCGTACTATGGATCATACCCGGGTTGGGCCTGGTTCTCGTCACATTCATTTTAGCCCTCAACCTGCTCCTCCACTTTGTACCCATCTCCCTAAACCTGTACCTCATGTCCGCGGCCTCGGCCTTCGTTAGCTCAACATCCGCCGGCTTCATAATAGAGCTCCTCAAGGGCCGAAATAGGCTAGTGATCTACACAATGGTGGCCACATGGTTCATCGGGTTATCCACCTACCTAATAGGCCACGGTTTCCTGGAGCGAAACCTGTTCAACGGCAGCCAGATGGCCTCAATACCCTTTGTAGGAGCCATCCTGACCAGCGTAAGCGTCACAGTCATACCCGGCCTCTTCACAGGTTCCATCATGGGTGGGATTGCCAGCCTCGTCCCAGACAACGTCCTCCCGGCGGATGAGAAGCTCCAAGTGGATTTCCAGGGCTTCAACCCCAACAGTTGGCCGGGCTACGAGAAGGCCTGCGTGAAGTG
>JBDRQD010000049.1:0-6403 GCA_043826455.1 Candidatus Bathyarchaeota archaeon | reverse complement strand
GCCCAGGCGGTGGTGATCTTAGTCTTCTTCTTGAACCAGACCCCCACGGGGACCCCCACCACGGTGGCGCCCACCATGGCCAGCATCATGGTACTGCGCTGCTGTTCGAGCTTTGCGTAGAACTCGTCCAGGAGGATCACGGGCGCTGGGGGCGGCGGGGCCTTGATGTTGAAGGCAGCCTGCTGGAATATCCTGGTCTCGCACCGGATGAGGAGGTGGTAGCTTCCGCGTAGGCTCCACTCGTAGGTGAACAGCCCTGGGCCTTCTATTCTGGCGGCCTCCTCGCCGCTGAGCAGTATCTTCACCGGGTTCTCGGGTGTGGCCCCCCAGACGGCTACCCTGATCTTGATGGTGTCGCTGCTGTAGGTGGCTCCGTCGCCGGGGAACTCGAAGAGGTAGAGGGCTAGGTCGCCTTGTGTCCATTGGGGGTAGGTCTCCACCTTTACCTTAGGCTCCTCAGCCATGGCCACGGGGGTTAGGCTGCTCCACGTGGAGCATAACATGAAGAAAATTACAAGTGATAGGAGTAGCCGCTTCAAGGCTCCTCAGCCTCCAGGTCCTCCTCTAGGCCCTCTGCCGGTACCCGGCCTGGGCGGCGCATCTGAAGCACCCGGTACAGGAGTCCAAGGGCGTAGGCTAGGGTCAGGGCCGTGACCGCGAAGAGGGCCAGGGTCACCGGCTGGATGGCCCCGCCTGGGCCTATAGTAGTCCACGTCAACCCTGCTCCTCCTCCCACTCCACGGTGACGGTTGAGCGCCCGTTGAGGACGCCCCGGCTCACCGCCGCTATCCTGGCCCCCGCCATAGCCCTCTGGAAGGCTAGGTACAGGCGCTCCGCCTCCTCGGTGTAGAAGACCTCAACCGTCAACGCCTCTTCTCCTCCTTCAGGCTCCCCAGCATGTACACGCCGACGCCCATACAAGCCAGGGCAGCCGAGAGCAGAGTGCTGGTGCTGCCCAGGGCCTCCTCCACGGCATCGTCCACTGAGTCGGTGTTAGGGGCCTCCACAGTACCGTGTACGGCTGCGAAGCTGGCCAGCGGACTCTCGCCGCCGGCCTGGTCCAGCACCCTTATGGTGACGTCGTAGCTGCCGTCCCCGGGCAACGTGTAGGCTGCCGTGGCCTGGGTCAGGTTGTCGGCGACCTCGAAGACGATCCTGTCCTCGTCAACGAAGCCCCATATCTGCTGGAAGCCTCCGCTGGTGACCACAACCTTGAAGGTCAGGTCAAGGGTGGAGACCTGCACGGTGTCGCCGACGCCGACCCTGGCGCCGTTGATGTAGACCTCTGCCTCAAGCTCAGCGGGCTCAGGCTCCTCCGGCGGGGTGGGCTCCGGCTCAGGCTCGCTGGGCGGCGGGGCCGGGCTCAGCTTGTAGGTGTACTCCTGGATGAAGTTCACGGGCATACTGACCTTGCCTGTCTGGGTGACGTAGCCGGTGGCGGTGACGCTGACGTAGTAGGCGGTGCTGAGGCTGCTGCTGAAGCTCCAGTAGGCGGGCGTGGTCTTGCTGGCTCTGAGGACCACGTCCAGGGGGTAGTCGTAGCCGAAGTAGGTGAACCCGGTGAGGGTCACCGTCACAAGGTCCTTGACCAGGTACTTGTTCGTCTCCGCGTCCTTGACGTAGATGTTTACGCCTCTGGGGTCCACGGCTAGCAGCCAGCTGCTTACGAAGCCTCCTCCGATGTAGCTTAGGAGGCTGAGCCCGATGAGTATCAGGCCCGCCATCTGGGTCCGGTTTAAACTTACTTGCTTCACTTCATTTTCCTCCTGTTCATCCTCCATAGGAGGGCTGTAGCCCCGATGAGGGCCGCGTAGGCCACCACGTCCAGCGTGATGGGCAGCGACGCGAGGCTCAGCGGCGGCAGCGGGTACCATGACGCCGTGTACCCGCTCCACCTGATGTACAGCGTCGGCCACCTGTACCAGGTGCTGTACCCGCCGTACCAGGCGTAGATCGTCTTCCAGGTGCTCTGAACGTCCCCGTCGTAGGCGATGTAGAACGTCATCCGCCCCGATCCGGATACGCTGCGCCCATCCACTAGAGCCTGCACCAGGGGGCCTATGTCCGAGGTGTTGTAGTACTGGTCTACGTAGAAGGTGGGCGAGTTCCAGGTGACGGAGACGGGCAGCCGGTCCCCCCACCGGGTCAGCCACTCGGCCCAGGTGTCCACCCCCGTGCTTGTCCAGCTGGTGGCGTCGTTGAGGTTCACGGTGACCCTCTGGGCGGGGCACGCGATTTTTGCCTGCATCTGTATGTAAGCCTCGTGAATGACGAGGGTCCCCGGCGTCACGTAGGGGAGCATGGTGCTTCCGTAGTCGGAGTCCTCTGCGTCTTCGTTCTCGAAGTCCAGCCAGTTGGTGTACTGCCTGGCTGAGCTCTGCCCGAAGACGTTGGAGGGACTTAGGTCGGCTGAGTCCAGGAGGGTGACGCTGCTTGTGTCGTACCGTGCGTGGCCCACGTATCCGGTGCTCTTCTTGACGGGTATCTTTGTCCAGGTGCCTGGGTCGTAGAGCTCGTAGGTCTTGGTGTCGAACTTGGTCTCAACTATCTCTGATGTCAGGGTCTCGCCGCTAACCGCGCCGGTGGCCTGGGCCTTGACGTACACGTAGTAGTCCACGGTCCAGGTCTGATCCGTGGATAGGCTCATGGCCTCCAGGTGGCCTGCGATGCCCCTGGGGTCGCTTGCCTGGAGGGCTGCTCCGCCCACGGTGGCGCTCTGCCCGGTGGCCTCCAGGAACCTGAAGGGTTCCCCGCCGCCCTGCGGCCGGCCCTCGATCCAGTAGTCAACGGTGGCCGTGCTCAGGACGTTGCTGCCCGTCACCGAGATGCTGATGCCCACCGTGGCGTCGGTGCGCTCCACGCCCTCCACCATCCAGGCCCCTATCCAGGATGACGTGAGCTCAGGTTGGCCTCGAAGGTACCTGAAGATGCGGTCAACTATGCCTCGTGGCCGCCCCGTGTCGGTGCCGATGTGTACCTGTAGGGTCTCGCCTCCAGCCGTGGGTACCATGGACGCATGATAGCTCTGCTGGGCGTAGATGCTGATGGTGAAGATTTGGCTGACCAGAACCAGCGTCTGGACGAACAGGGTGAGTATCAGAATCCGGTCCTGAACCTTAATCCTCTCATCCTTGTTCACCGCTTACCACCTCCCATGTAGACGCCGGCCCCGAAGGCCAGCAGGACGCCTGAGAAGAACTCATGGTGCATGATGTCCACCAGGTCTACCCGGCCCCAGACCAGGAGCTGGTGGGCCAGGACGGCTCCCCCGGCCAGAATTGATAAAAAGGCTAAGTTTCGTCTCTTCATATTCATCACGCCGTCAGGTTCACTATCAAGTGGATCAGGGTCGCGGCCCCCATCCCACCCTTAATCGTCGCGTAGGTCATCACCAGGCCGGCGACGAACAGCCACACCATGTACGCCCCGTAGACGCTCAGGTCCAGGGGCCGCTGAAAGAAGTGGAAGCCCATCCACACAGAGTTAGCGAACAGGATGCGAAACCAGTCCTGGAGCTCCCTGCCCCGGAACTGGGCCACTAGGTCAGCCGCGTTCAGCATCCCCGCCCTGAAAGCCTCCTCACTGACCGCCACCAGTATCCAGAGGCCCAGCACCTGAGCCATGTACTGTAGCTGCTGGACCGGGTCCACCGTCGAGGCGGCCAGCTGGTCGAAAAAGGGCATCTGCATAGCCCACCGGAGGCCGATGGGCACCACGGCCCAGGCGGTCATCTGCAGCTGCTCGTCCACCGGCTTGATCCGGAGCTTCCTCCCCTCGTCCTTGCCGCTGTCGTACCAGTAGTTGCCGCTCATCATGCCGAAGCCCAGGGCTATGTAGGTCAGTGTAGAGGCGTTGAAGCCCAGCAGGTAGCCCACGGACCCCAGCTGGAAGGCTGCGCCGACCACGAGGGCAGTCACGAACAGGGCTATGAAGATGCGGTCCTGGGCCGCGCTAAGCGGGTTACCGTCTCCGCCCTTGGGGCTGAGGGAGAAAGGGGAGAGGTTCACCGGCTACGCCCCCGTCTTCTTGGTCTTCCGGGGCTTGGGCTCCATGCTGAAGTAGATGGCCGCGACGCCCAGGACCCCCAGGGTGCCTACGATGAGGGGCCACCGCATCTCGGTGCCCAGCACGATTCCGAAGCTGGCTAGCTGGGTGTTGCTGCCGCCGGTGTCCCGGACGATGACCACGAACTCGTAGGTCCCGTCCTTGGGTAGCGTGTAGGTGCCTGTCCACTGCTCTATGCCGTACCCGTCGTAGCTCTTAGCGAAGTTGATGGTGTCTGCCCCCACCACGCAGTATATCTTATCCACGTTGCCGGCTCCCTGGGTGACCACCACCTTGAACTCCAGGCTGAGGCTGGTGACGTAGATGGTGTCGCCTGGCCCCTTGACCTTGACGCCGTTGACAAGCACCTCTCCCGCGAGGTTGACGAGCTTGATCTTGGCCTCGTAGGTGTCCTTGTGGCCTGCGGTGTCGGTGGCCGTGTAGAGGATGATGTACTCCTTGTTGGGGTCGAGGGAGACGGTGAAGGCCCCCACATACTTGTAGGTTGTGCCCGACTTGCTGGCCTCCCCCATGGTGCATTTCTGGACGAGGCTACCCCGGATACCGAGGAGGCCCACGTTAAATATCTCGGCGGTGGCTTGCTGCATACCCAGGTTCTCGGTGACGAATAGGAATACTGTGGGTTTTCCGGTGCCGTAGGCGATGCCTCCGCTGGTGCTGGCCGCCTCGTCTATCACAGGCGGCGTAGTGTCGGCTATTATGGTGCTGCTGCCCCAGAAGTAGGCTCCGCCGAGGATGAAGGCCATGATGATGAGGCCCCAGGCCAGGGTCGTCTGAGTCTGCCTGTTCATCTGGAGCCCTCCTCAGCCTTCAACCGGTTTTTATACATTGAGATGAGGCGCCCGTCGTCTAGCCTAACCACGGCTTCCTTGCTCCAGTCAATGGGCTGGTAAGCTCCCTCAATGTTCGTGGGTACGGCTCCGCCGTCGACCTTGACCCTGCCCCTGTTAACTATGGTGACGGTTTTTCCGCTGTCGAGCCCGGAGCCGACGGTGACCTTAACGCGGTCGCCGGCCTTCAGCCGCCTCCCAGGCTTGACGCTGCGGCTCACGTCGCTGGGCTCGCCCTCCTTGCGGGCGTAGACCACGTAGGCCGGTTTACCGGCCACCCTCTCCTTCCTGATGACAGCCCTGTGGCCCTGTTTCCTCAGGTCCTCGGCCTTCTCCTGCGCCGCCCTGTAGTTGACGTCGCCCCCACGCCAGACGTACTCCTTGCCGCCTACCTTGAGCGTGCCGCCGCCGACGGGCAGCCTGATGCTCTGGCTCATGCTGCTGGGCTTGTCTAGTTTATGGGCGTAGACCGTGTAGCCCTCACCCGTCGGCTCTACTCGGACCTTGTATCCCCGGCTCTTGATCTCCTCCGCTTTTTTCTGCGCCTCTGCCTTGTTGTAGGCGCCGGTGTGCTCAACGTACCATAAACCGCCGAACTTCTTCTGGGCTTTAGGTAGCCGGATGCTCTGGCTCATGCCGCTGGACTTGGTTACGTGGTGTGCGTCTTTGATGTATCCTGGGCCGTTCGGCGTCTCGATGTAGAGTCCTTCGCTGTCCCGTTTCACAGTCCCCGTGATGTATTTGGGGTCGTCAAACCAGGTGCAGGAAACCCTGTCTCCCTCCCTGGCTGTGCCACGGGCATCCGGCTTGAGCTTACGCCTCTTCTCCCGCTCCTTCCTGAGCTCGGCCTGGTAGTATCGGAGGTCCTTGAGGGTCATGGGGCCGGGTTTGCCGTACTTCTCCTTCTCCTCCTTGGCGGCCTTCTTCATCTGCTGGACCGCTTCCTTGAGTTCGGGTATCTTGGACTCGGGTAGCCTGATGCTCTGGCTCATGCTGCTGGGCTTTGCGTGCTGGAGGGCTTTGCGCTGGTTCTCCCGGCTCTTAGCCGGGTCCGTGAAGCTGTCTACGGCCCCGTGGTTCCACTGGATCACGGTGGGTACGAAGGTGTCGGCCCAATCCGTGTAGGCCAGCGTCTTGTAGTGCTTGCCCTCCTCCACGGGCTTATCCCTCTGCTGAGGGTGGCCGATCACATCGTAGCTGACATCGATCCTCTTACCCACAGCATCCCACTTGGTCTCTGTCCTGCCCCTGCTGGGTGAGCTCACACCTGAACCCGTATCGCGCCTTGGCCTGCTCCGCCTCTGTCTTGTCCTTTTACTCAACTCTGTCACCTCCCTAGCCTGTCCAGGATGCCTCCCTGGGCCCTAGACACGCCGCGTTTACCGTGCCTGGCTGCCTCCCCGACGCCTATCAGGGCGTCAAGGAAGCCCCCGATGATTACAAGTGCTAAGCCTGCCCCCCAGAGCAGAAGCCCCGTGAAGAGGCCGATGACCCACTCGGCGGCGGCC